>CAUJFU010000340.1 GCA_963169055.1 Myxococcota bacterium | reverse complement strand
ATCAAAAGTCCCCGAACTTGCTTGTTTCCTTTGGAGGCCGCTTTGATCTTTTGCGAGACCGTCATTTGTAGTAGTTTTTGAACGATATTTTCTGGTGCTTTGTCTTCGGGTTCGTCAGGCGTTTCTTTGACGAATTCTTCTGGGATGAGCGCTGCATCGATCTCCGCTTGAGAGGGGCCTTCTTCTAACGGGATCTCGCCTTCCTCGTCGTCTTCAAAACCTTCTTCAGCGACGATCCCTTCGGCTTCTTGCGTCGCTTCTTCAGCTTCTTTGGCAGCTTGTGCGGCTTCTTGTGCGGCTTCTTTGGCGGCTTCTTTGGCAGCTTGTGCAGCCGCTTCGGCTTCTTTGGCGGCTTGCGCGGCTTGTGCAGCGGAAAGAAGTTCTTGTGCTCCTTCTTTTCCAAGGAGAGCGGCGAGTTGTTGTTGGGAGAGTCCTGTTTCCAGCTTGGAGCGGAGTGCAAATTCGGCGACGCGTGCGCGTAATGCTTCGTTCAGGTGGGGGTTTTGAAGCAGCGCAAGGATCACAGGGGGGTGGCGGAGTTGTCGTTGTTGGTTGAGCGCGATCAGATCGAGCGAGGGGCCTTGGATGTGCGAAGCCAACCAAGCGAGGATCGGATCAGGCGTATTTTTGTGAAGGATCAGCGCGTGGAGGACTGCGTCGAGATGGTAGGTGTGACGGGCCAAGAAATCGAGCAGCTCAAGCGGTGCTTCTTCTTGGCTCGTCAAGGTGAGCAGCGTGCTTTCGGGCTGGTTTTGGATGGATTGGACCGCAGTTTGGGCGACATCAACGTCGGCATCAAAACTCAAAAGGTAAAGTATGGTGATCTGTTGAAGCGGCGACATCGGCAAGCGTCCAGAGGCCGCCATTTTTTTGATTTTGGTGGGCGCGTCGGGTTCGAGGGCTTTTTTGGCAGGAGGGGGCAGAGCGCGGATGAATTCTTCCATGATGTTGCTCCATCGGAGGCACACAAGCGCAAGATGCGCAGGGTGCGCCGCAAGGTGCGCGAAAGGGGTTATTCGTCGTCGTCTTGGGCAGGAAATTCAAGTGCGGGCGTTCGCGTGGTTTGGCTGGGTCGGATGGTGACGCGCTGCTGGAGTTGCATCCCAGGACCCGGGATCAGGGAACCCCGCTTGTAGAGAAGAAGGTCGTAAGTGCCTTCGTAGAGCGTGATCGGACCGCCTGAACGACCCAATTTCCCGTAGCTTTTGGAGTATACCATGCTCCACGGGCGAGAATGAACGTACAACGTCCCGGGGCGCAAGGTCTTTGTGTACTCGGCTTGCCCGCTCGCAGGGACTGTGACGGAGAACGAGTAAAAGAGCAGCTTCTTCTCTTCTTTGCACAAGAAGCGGTAGGTGCCGGGGCCTCGTTGGAGAAGAATGGACTTGTCCGTTTTTCCCAAAGATTGGCCTTTTTCGTAAAGAGTGCAGGCCGGTTGGATCGAGATGCGCAGGCCGCTTGCTGTCGTGGCTTCGGGGGTTGCTGCCGCAACGGTGGTTTTTCGCCGTGTGGGTGGGACTTTGCGAGAGGGTTGCTTTTTCGCCCCTTTCCCCCGAGGGATACGAGGTTTTGGAGTGTCTTCGTCGGTTTTGTCGTCGGTTTTATCGTTGGTTTTACGCCCACGGGTAGGCTGCGCATCTTCGGGCTTTTTGGGTTCGGTATCTTCGGGCTTTTTGGGATCGGTGTCTTCGGGCTTTTTGGTGGGCGGCTGCACGGAAACACGCGGTGGTGTAGGAGAACGAGGATCCGATGACGTCGAACCCACCGAAGGATCGGAGGCGGTATTGATTTGGGGTGGATCGGTGACAGGTGCGGGCGATACGATGGGAGTAGGCGGGGGGGCTTGGCGGCGAACGATTTGAGGATCAGCCCACGAACCCCGATGTTGCGGAGCTTTGGTGACAACCTCTCTGCGATCCCAGAAACGGAAAGCGAAAAGAGCCGCTGTAACGGTTCCAAAAGTGACGAGGATCAACAAGAGCAGAACAACAAGCCCCATTCTGCGCTTTTTTTCTGGTTTGGGGGTAGGGCCAACGTACGAGGCCCCTGCTCCGACGCGGGCGACAGCTTCGGCTTCGGCGATCAAGGCATCGGCTTCGCGTGGATCAAAGGGCGGTGGTGCGGAGCGTGAGGGTTGCACAGCATCAAGGGAGTCAAGCGAGGCGCTACTGCGTGATGTTGCGATGGGGATGCCACCGCGTGCGTGTGCGCCTCCCCGCCCAACCACAGGAAGGGCGGGCGGTTGGGGGCGAGAAGCGGGAGGTGGCCAAGTCGGCGGGGCCTGCGCGGGTTGGACGGGCGAGTTTGGGGGGCCTCCGGGATAAGCATGGGAGCGATAACTTTCCGAAGCAGGGTCGGATTGATGGGGAGGATAAGAGTGCGAACCGCTACCGTCAGGGGCGATGGTTGGATCGAGAGAAGGTTGTGGGTAGGCTCCGCTGGACGTTGCAGGGTGGGCAAAGGGGTTGGAGGCGGCTTGGGGATAGCTTGGTTGTGGATACGCGCCGCTTTGGGCGTAAGATCCGAACGGCTGGGCAGAGGCAACAGGCGAAGCTGCGATGTAAGATGCCGACGGCTGTTCAAATGGCGATTGCGACGGTGGATAGACGGAATTATTTTCGTGAGCAGGAGGATACTGTGCAGGAGAATTTCCTGAGAATGGCGGAGGCTGAGAGTAGGCACCGCTACGAGAGGGGGGAGGTTGAGCGTAGGCGTCATTGCGAAGTTGCGGAGGCTGAGAGTAAGCACCGCTGCGAGAGGGGGGAGGTTGAGCGTAGGCATCATTGCGAAGCTGCGGAGGCTGAGAGTAGGCACCGCTGCGAGAGGGGGGAGGTTGAGCATAGGCATCATTGCGAAACTGCGGAGGCTGAGCATAGGCATCATTGCGAAACTGCGGAGGCTGGGAGTAAGCACCGCTGCGCGAGGGGGGAGGTTGGGAGTAAGCACCGCTTGCGGGAGGAGCAGTCAATCCTGCGAGGGAAGAAGAGGAAGGGCTGAGTTCTTCGGGAGAATGAAGGGCATCTTCCAGTCCGTACCAGTCGTCTTGTGGTGCGGTTGATTCGGCGAAACCATGAGAGGGGTTTTGCCAAGCGTTGGGAGTTCCCCAACTGAGGGAGGGAGAGGCTTCTGTGTTGTTCAAGTTGGGCGCGAGCATGGTGCTATCGCCGTCATCATCCCCACCTAGATCGCTGTGCGGGGACATCATGGTGCTGTCGCCCTCGTCGTCATCTTCGAGCAGGTCAAGGGGCATCGCGCTGTTATCGTCGTCATCCCCTTGAAAAGAAAAAGGATTAGGTGGATGGGCCGCAGCGGAGGAGCGGAAATCGTTGGGTTGGAGCGCATGGGGGGACATCATGGTGCTGTCCCCTGTGTCTGCGTGCGCGTTCGCAGCAGGCGTTCCAAACGGCATGGGTGGAGTGGGAGGACGGGATGGGGGTCGTGAACCGCGTGATGGCATGTTGGGTACATCATCAATGGTAAAGACCCGATCGGTCGCTCGATTGGACTTTTTCTCGTCTTCGACGGGAAGCCACAACTCGTCGGGTGGGTTGTTGAGGACTTCTTTGGGGCCGGGGCGTTGCGTTTTGTTCGCAAAGTCGGGTTTTTTGATCTCGCGTTGTGTTTCTGCGGGATCGTCGTGAGCGTCTTGAGCGCCGAACAGCGAAGAGGCGGAGGATTTGGGTGGAGGGGGAGGTGTCAACGCCAGAACTTGCATGGTGTCTTTGGGGATGGGAGCCGAAGAATGAAGGGAAGCGGCGTTGGGTTTGGGCAAAAAAGACTCATCTAGCCCTTGGCTGCTTGCGAAGGTGCCATTTTGGAGTGAGGCGAAAGGGTCGTTTTGGGTGGCGGCGAAGGGGTCACGAGAGGCTGTGGGGCTTGCGGAGAAGGAGGGCGCGGGGAGCGGCGGGGGCTTGGGGGCCATCGGAGGAGCTTTGGGGAGGGCGGGTTTGGCGGGCAGAGGTAAGGCAGAAGGCAGGACGTTTGGAGGTTTTGGTAGAGCGGAGGAAGCTGCGGCAGCGTTGCGGTTGGCGGGCAAAGACGATTGCGAGGCGGAGCGTGAAGCCGCCATTATTGGGCGATCGAGGGCTTTGAGATCGTCTTCGCTTTCAAAAAGACCATCGGAGAAGGAGGACAGCTCGTCCGCAAGGCTATCAAATTCGGAGGCACCCAAAGACTCGGAGGCACGCGATGCTTGTCGGGCATCGGTGCTTTTGGGAGCGTTGGGTTTGGGGGGGGTGGGCATCGTCGGCCTCTTGCGTCTCTTGCGTCTCTTGAGAGCGAAGGACGCTGTGGGTTTGCGTCTTTCTGGTGCTGCGCAGCGACCGTAGTGTAGCGGAGTCGTGTGAGACAAGCAAGCGACTTCCTTGTTGGGGAGGGCTTTGCGTCCACAAAAGATGCCGATGGCTTGGGGAGGAACGTTGGCATCTAACCGCGTCACTCCTATGATGGTTGCTCCTGTGATGAGAACTTTTCGATACGAAAAAGGTTCTCGGTGGGTCGGTGTTGGTTTTTTCGCCGTCCTCGTGCCATACTGGGGCTGCTTTGCCCTAAAACCCCCAAACGAGTGTGCGCAAATGTCACGATATTATCCCAAGATCTCAACTCTTTTTGCTACCTTACTCTTTTTTTGTCTATCTCTTGTGCTGTTCCATTGCGATCCCAAACCTGTTTCCGAACCGACTCCCGAAGCGGCGCAAGACGCGGTCTCTTCGGAGTCCGAACCCACGATCGAGCCGTCCCCCGAAGAAGCTGTTGTGGAAAAGGCCATCGAACCGATCCCCGAACCAAGTCCTGAACCGATCCCCGAACCAAGTCCCGAACCGATCCCCGAACCGCCAGCTTGCCCCACAGGGTATCGCCATTTTTCTTTGCCGAACAGCTACGATGTGGGAAAGCTCCTCGATGTCAAGCGCTGCGTAAAAGATCCCGATCCTTCGGCATGCACGCCGATTCACGAAGGAAAGCCCCCGAGCCTTCGCCTTGTGACCGTCGCGTGCGGCTTTCACCCACAAAAAGAACGTGATCGCTACAACTATCTCGTGCAGCGCATCACAGAAGGATTTCTTCGTACAGAACCGTATAAATCTTTTCCTGATCGATGGTCTATTGTACGAAACGATGATCTCCAAACGGGATTTGATATCACGCATCAAAATTCGTACTGCTATGAAGCGTGGGTCAACGCAACGGGGATGGGCGAACAAGCCAAACCCGATTGGGAAGCCAAAGGAGGTTTGTGGTACAGCACGATCTTGTTGGACGCTGGAAAACGCTGTCAAGCCCATAGCGTCGTGGTGATCGCCAACCATTCAGGTTGGGCGGGTGGGAATGCCAACAAGTGGACAGGCTGGATGAGCATCGTCGGATCGGGGAACGACGATCGCTCGATCCGCCGTTGGCGCACAGGAACCGAAGCGGCCTGCAACGCATGGATCGCAAAGCATCCCGGACAGTGTGTGTGGGATGCTCCGGGGGGACGGTGTCTTTGTGACGATAGCTTGCCCGACCGCGAAGATGGATTACCCCCCAATACCCGTCGTTATCCTGATTGCTCGCAACAAAATTCATTGGGCTGTCCGTGGCCGTTTACGCACCCCGATGTTTTTATGGAGTACACCGCGATCCACGAAGTCGGTCACACGATCGGAAACTTTGCGCACCCTTCGCCCGGGACGACGGCGACTTCTGTTCCGCCCGGTAGTGAGCCGCCGAACTGTTATCTTCCATCGCTTGGGCCGGCACCCGACCCGAACCAACCTTGTCCGCCTTGGCAAGGGGCAGAGTTCAAGCGTTGGGTCTTGCCCGAAGATGCCCTTGGGAACGAGCCCAAGCGCTTTGGTTGTTTTCCGGGGTGTGCAGACAACAAAGCTCTATTTGCGCCGTGGCAAGGGACACAAATGATGATCCGCGATGACGATACGCGCTACGGCTTTTCGCCTGTCGAACGCTATATTCTCGAACAGCGCTTGACAAAAAATGCCTGTTGGGTGATCGGCCAAGTCGACTACCAAAATAATCTGCGCACCTGCCAACCCGGTCCGAACTATGACCCCCACTACGGAACGGGCTTGATCTACAAAGAATAGGCAGCTTCCAACGGATAAGAAATCCGCTCATCGCATGATCGTAAAACGTAGGGGCAGCCACAGGGGGCTGCCCAACCACAGGGCAGTTACAGCGGATCGCACCTACCCTTTGATCACACATCTTTCGGATATCGTATGAGCTGCCTAAGACCTACGAGGGTTTAGAAAATAGCTTTGCAAGGACGTCGGAAAACCGACGCTTTTGGGGGAGGTGCTTGTTTGCGAGATATCGGCAGACGCTCTCCATTTCTTCGGTGAGATGGACAAAATGGCGGTATTGAAGCAGTTGGCGAGCGACGAGTCCGAGGCGAAGTGAAAAAGGCGGAATCGTGGGGGGCAAAACAAACGGCGCACCCGAAGAAAAGTCGTGGGATTGGAACTCAAAAGCCACGCTGATACGGGGAGTTTGGGTCCAGACGCTGGTACGGCTACCCCAATGCAGAAGCCGGGCGCTCCATCCGAGCGCTGTACCTGCGGAAGCGGGAAGGGCGCGGATATCTTGAAAGGGGATGCTGATCTCTTCGTTGGGACGGCCATCATGATGATAGCGGGGATCAAAGGACGCGGGGAGGACGTAGATGCAGCCGTTTTCGGGGGTGGCATCAGTTAGAGCGATCCATACGGTCAGTAGGCGTGGAAGCTCGCCCACAGGAACACTGCCCCTCTCTCGGTCGCGGTGTGGACTCCAACCGCGATCTTGGCCGTTGGGTCGGAGGTTCCACACCCAGATGTCCGGCAAAAGTTGAACTCGCGATCCAAGAAGAGGCGTTAAGCACGGATGCAAGGCGCACATCATCTCCCACAGATCATCGTAAAGCAAAGCCCAGATCGCTGCCCCCGTTGCTTCCGTAATCTGTTCGATGGCAGTTGCAATCCGATCCACTACGGGGCGGGAAAAGAAGGTCGGATGGGCAAAGTAGCCATCGTGGATCAGTTGGGCTTTGTGGTGGTTGGAGTCTTCGGTGGTGAGGGCGGTACAGAGCGTTGCGGTGGTAAGGGCGGGTTCGGTGGTGAGGTTGGATTCGGTGGTGAGGGTGAGATGCGGACAGAAAGTGCGCCAAGTATCGGGATGTTCGATCTGTGGTAGGTTAAAAAGAAAAGGCATGTTGTTTTCTGTTTGGTGACGCCCCACAAACTCAAACCCAACGACAGGCGGCGAGGGCAAAAGCAACGAAGGTTCAGCGTGCTGCCATACAGACTTGGAGAGGGGCGGGGGCTTGGGCGAGTTGGAGTTCTTGGAGGTTGGGAACCAAGACGATCTCGGTACGTCGGTTGCGTGCGCGATCTTCTTTGCTTTCGTTGGAGGCGGTGGGTTGGTATTGTCCGAAGCCAGCGGCGGATATCAGTTCGGGGGGCATTCCAGCTTTGAGCATCACACGCAAGACGGCAAGGGCGCGTTGAACGGAAAGCGACCAGTTGACGGCGGGTTTGCCGACGCTGTCGGTGTGTCCGGCGACTTGCCAACGACGTTGCATGCCTTTGAGGATGTCGGTCAATTGGGCGATTGCTTCGGAGCCTTCGCCTTTGACGGTGGATTGTCCGCTGGCAAAAAGGATGCTTTCTTCGAGCTGAACGATCAACATCCCGTTGACCATGCGCACACGCAACTTGCCTGCATCAGTCATCGCTTTGAAGGAGTTTTTCAGCCGATCAAACAGGGCTTTTCGGCGGTTTGCGATATCTTGCAAGCGTTGGATCTGTTCGAGGGCTTGTTGGAGCTTGCGGGTTTTTTCGTCGCCTTTGTCGGCGAGGGCGCGCACACGGTCTTCGCATTGTTGGCGGGCTAACTTCAGTTGGTCGATCCGTGACTGTAGTCGCTCGCTCAATCTTCGGAGCTTGTTTCGATCTTGGGTCATCGCACGCAGCGCTTGGTTGCGCGCTTTCAGCCGCGCAGTCAGATCGCTTTTGTCTTTTTCCAGTCCTGCGATCTGTTGGTCTTTTTCTCCCATCAGCTTGAGATGTTCACTCTTCCAAATACACCCCCATTGACTCATCACCACGACACCGATCAAACACCATCGAATCCATCGCATTCTTCTTCTCCATCGTTGTTTGGGCGCTCTTGCTTCTTGTGATATCGCGTTGTTCGCGCTCGCTTTGCGCCACGTCTTTCTCAATGATCAACCCAAACATAGACATACGCGCAGAAGGCATACCACGATCCGCGAGCCGATGGGAAGAGGGAAGTATCTTTGCTTTTGTCAAGAAGCTCTCGTCTACGGAAGCGATCTGCGAGCCGATGGGAAAGGGAAGGCTTGGTGGATGGACGTGGAAAAGCCCATGAGATGGGTATAATAGATGGTCTATAGCAGAAAAGACCGATGGGATGGGGAAAACGGACGGTCTATGGAAGAAAGGCCGATGGGATGGGGAAAACGGACGGTCTATAGCAAAAAGGCCGATGGGATGGGGGACACGGGTTGTTTGGAGCAGAAAGGCCGATGGGGTGGGGAGAGCGGATGGTTGTGGACGGAGGGGTTAGGGCTGGACGATCGCAAAGCCCGTACCACCCGAGGATTCGAGGCTTGTTTTGTGGCGAACATGGAAGGAGTACACGCCGACTTGCCATCCCGTCGTATCGATCGAGATCTTGCAACGTCGGGGATCCGTGGTGGAGCTGGTGCCTGTGCAACTGACGAAGTTGTAGACTTTGGGGGCCGTGATACCCGGGCCTTTGACGATCACTTCGTAGCTTTTCCAGTTTTGGTTGGTGTATTGCTCGCCAAAAGGTTGATTGTACGAGGTACTCCAAGGCATCACGTTGAGTTCGACGTCAAGGGTTTTGCTTGGATAAGACCAGAAGGGATTCAAGGCGACCGAACGAGCGCGCTCTCCGAGATGAAGTCCCGTTTGCAGATTGAGATAGATGGTGTTGGTTGGGGTGGTTCCAAGCATCACTTTGATCGGGACGCGGCCTGATTTTCCTGCGAGGCTATAAGGAGCGGCGAGGTAGAGGTAAGAGCTCGAACTATAGCGTGTGGGGACTTCTGCTCCGTCGATGTGGATCTTGGAAGTCGAGGTAAAGCCGCTGCCGTAGATGTACCAATCGCCTGTGGTGCTGCTTGCGTTGCCGTTGAGTTTTTGTACGCCGTGGCTCACGTATTCGTCGTACGAAGAAGAGATATAGGGGCCTGAGGACGGAAGGACGGTGAATTTGGCGGAGTCCGTTTTGCCGTTGGGATTTTTGATCTCGACGGTGTATTCGGTGGGGACGGAGACGGTTGGGGCGGTGTATCCGCTGCTTGCGGTGCGGATATAGGTGGTGGAGAGATAGGGGTTGGCTTGCAAGACCCCGTTGATGCGGATCTCCACGCCCAAGGCCGCAAGGCCCGAAGCATAGGCGTACAACGTCGTGGAAGTTGCCGATCGGATATAACGCGGACTGAGATAACGGATATGGGGTTTGTCTTCGTTGTTTCCGAGTTCAAAGACGTTGGATTTTGTGCCGTCGGCTTTGGTGATCTGGAGCAGGTAGGGGCCTGTTTTGATGGGGAAGTTGTAAGAGGCGACGTAGAAGTTGTCTTCGGTGCCGGTGCGGAAGGTGGCATTGACGGTTTGGCCGTCGATGGAGAGGGTGTCTGTGGCGGCGATGCCGAGGCCGTAGAGGGTGAGGGATTGTGCGCCAGAACCGAGGACATCGGGGCTTGTGTAGGTGATCATGGCGGGGATCTTGGGGATCACGCTAAAGTTGAAGGGGGCGGATTGTTGGCCGTCGGGGTTGGACAGCACCATCTGATTGAGTCCGGGGTTGAGACCCGCAGTATTGACGAGCATGGTGAGTTCGGAGGCGGACTTGTAAAGGGTGGGGATGACTTGGAGGTTGGTGGTCAGGATGTAGGCACCGCTTGCGAGGTTAGAACCTTTGATCGTAGCGGTCACTTGGGAGCCTTGGCTGCCGACGTTGGGGGTGATGGAGGTGACGGTGGGCGGAGGCGGCGTATTAAGGGTGAAGGAAAAGAGTTGAGAGGTCCACACTTTGCCGTTGATCGTGGTTTTGTACTGGATGGTGTGGCTACCTGCGGTCAGTCCGGCTGTACTGAAGTTATAGAGGTAGCAGTAGGTGTATGTGGGGCTGGACATATAACAGGTGGGGGGTTTGGGCGGATCGGAGATGTAGGGTTTTCCATCCACGAGGAATTCGGGGTCGGGAGGAAGGGCGCGATAATACTTTCCATAGACGGTCACAGAAGAGAATACACGGTCGGGATAGATCGTGGTGCTAGGAGACCACGAGAGGCTGTCGATCACGGGGTTGGGGAGTTCGTTGAGTTGAAGGACAGCGGGGCTGCTGCGCTCGCCTGTGGGAAGCTCAAAGTAGACCTTGTAGGATTCGCCGTTCATGCCGGAGGTGTTGAGGGTTCCATAGACATAAGCATAAGAAGAGCCGAGATAAGAACTGGTGACGTTGTATTTTTTGTTGGTGCTGTGGGTTCCGTAGTCGTTGCCTTGGGCGTCAAGGATGCGGACAATCGGGAGGCTTTGGCAGCTCGAACCTTGGGCGGTACAGAAGCGGCTACCGTAAACGTAAAAGCTGAAGCTTCGGCCTACAAACTCGGTTGCGGGGCTGAGGTGATCCATGATTGGGGGCGGCTCGGCTTCTGCAAAGAGCGGATACTCGTTGCTTTTGTCGGTTCCGTCTTGGATGTAGAGATAGTAGACGCCTGCGGGGATCTTGAAGTCGAGGCCGTCGACCGTCAGTTGGGAGGCGGAGACATACTTGAGGGTGACTTTTTGGCCGTTGAAGTAGGCTTCGGAGTTTTGGGTGAAGCCGTTGCCTGTGAGGGTGACGCCGTTGTAGACGATACCGCGTTTGTAGCTGCTTTGTGAGACGTTGGCGATGCGCAGCTTGGGGTTGGTGGCGAGGATCGAAAACTTGAGTTTGTCGGTCTTTTGGCCGTTTTGGTTATCGACGTAGACATCGACGGTTCCGGGGGTTTTGCCTGTGAGATCGATACGATCTTTGGTGATGATCTCTTTGTCGCTGCGGTGGACGATATCGAGCTTGGAGGTGCCAAAGTAGATGGCGGAAGTGGGCAGGAAGTTGGAGCCTTGGATGCTGAGGAAAAACTGCTCACCAACAAGGGCGCTGGTGGGGGTGACTTGGGCGAGGGTGGGGGCGGGTGGATCGAGGACAACGAACTTCACGGGGGTGCTCAATGTTCCGCAAGGATTGGCGGCTTGAACGTTGTATTCGCCGGCCTTGAGGCCCGTGAGATCGACTTCACCCGTGAGGCTGTAGCAAGAAGAAGTACTGCTGCACACGGAAGGAACAGGCTTTCCGTTGAAGTAGACGACAGCACCGAGTTGAAACGACGTGCCGGAATAAGAGAGGAGGATATTGACTTTGGTGTCTGCGGGGGCGGCGTTGGGTTGGAGAGTGCTAATCGTGGGGGTGGTGGTGGTCGTGCCGGACTGAAGGGAGAAATCAGTGGATGCAGAAATTGCGCTTGGGCCGTTTTGAACGGAGACCTTGTAGGTTCCGGCGGTCATGCCTTGCTTGAGAGTGAGTTTGAGGGTGCGTGCATCCACAAAGGTGAGGGGATTGCTGCCGAGCCCTCCGGCTTGTTGGAAGAGGGTGGTGGTGGTTCCGAGGGTAAAGCGGACTTCGGACTTGTTTTGGAGGAAGTTGACACCACGGATCAGGATCTCGGCGTCACAAGAATTTCGCCATGTGGACGGAGTGATCGAGGAGATGGAGGGGAGGCGGTAGGTGATATCGACGGGGATGGGGTTGGAGCGCTTGTTTCCGGGGTTGATGACGTAGGCATTGGCTTTGATCTTGGGGCCCCATGTGCCTTTGGTGGTGTCGACGGTGGCCTCGATAAAGGTGCTGCTTTGGAAGCGGACATCGCTGGTGGGTAGCATCTTTCCGTCGACTTCGACTTGTGCGCCTTGTCGGAAAGAGTCGCCGTAGATGGCGAGTTTGTTGGTGCTATCGTCGAGGTACACAAAGAAGGGCAAGATGCGGTCGAGTTTGGGGGTGGGGTCGATGCCTTCGACCACAAAGTCGAGCTTGGCGGAGGTTTGGCCGTCAAGGTTTTGCACCCAGACTTTGTAGGTACCTGCGGGGATGGAGGTCAGATCGAGTTCGGGTTTGGCTTGGATCTCGTCGCGGCGGACGCGATCGGAAGGGATGGCTTTGCCGTCGAACATGATCACCGCGCCTTGGGAAAAGCCCGAACCATGGACGCTAAAGGGGATCTTTTGTTGGGTGATCGCACGAGGGGGATTCAAGACGACCAACACGGGGGGAGGCAGAGAATCAGAGACCAGAAAGTCGGCGGTGGAAGAGGTGCGCCCTCCGAGGTTACGGACGCGAAGAGTGTATTTCCCGGGATTGACGCCTGCTAGATCCAGTTTGCAGGTGATCTCCGTAGAAGAAACAAAGGTGGTGGGCATCGGAACCGATTCAAACAGGACTTCGCTTTTTTCGACGAAGCCTTTGCCGAGGATGCGGACTTTCTCGAGTTTTGCGCCTGTGGGGGCAGCGGGCGGATCGACGCTGGTGATCTCGGGTGTGGGGAGATCTTTGACCTCAAACTCCAGCTCGTTGGACTCTTTGCGGTTGGGGTTGATGGCTTTGACTTTGTATTTTCCCGGCCCACGTGCTGCGAGGCTGAGGGTCCATTCGAGCTCTGTCGCCGAGAGGAATCGGACGTTTTCGACGGGTTGGATGCGGCCATCAAAGAACATCCGCACTTGGGCGGAAAAAGCGTTGCCTTTGACTTTTAATTTGACGGTGGTGTCTGCGAATCCTTCGGCAGGATCGAGCGCCGTGAGGGCAGGTTGAAGGTCGAAGTCCGAAAGAGCGTTGATGTTGACGAGCGCAGGGGGGCTGGATTCGAGTCCATCGTTGACGATCAACTCAAGCGTGTATTTTCCTGCAACATCGGGCGTAAAAGAGGGCTTGGCAGTATCAGCGGCTTCGATCTGGGCTTGGCTGCCATCAGGTTTGGTTTTGAAGGTCCACGCAAAAGTCAGCGTATCGCCGTCTGGATCGGAGGAGGTGCTGCCGTCAAGCAAGACTTTGACGCCAACGCCAGAGATCTGATCTTGTCCTGCGTTGGCGATGGGATCGCCGTTTGCGTCTTTGCCAAAGACTTCGACAGTCACTTGACGCGGCTGACTGGGTTGATCTTTGTCATCTTTGACGATTAGATGGAGGATGAAGTCGCCCGCTGCATCGGCAACAAAGCTTGGCTTGGCGGTGTTGGCGGCTTCGAGTTGGGCTTGGCTACCGTCAGGTTTTTTGGCGAAGGTCCAAGCGAAGGTGACGGGGCCGGCTTCGGGATCGCGTGACTTGCTGCCGTCGAGGATGACCTTGCTGTTTTGGCGAACGCGCTGAAACGCACCGGGATCTGCGATGGGGGGATCGTTGTTGATTTGGTACTTTCGGCATTTTCCTGCGGTACACAGATAGCCGGGGCCAAACAGATCGATACAGTCCGATGCTTGGGAACAAGAATCTTCTTTGTTGGTGCCGGGATTACATTGAACAAGAAAAAAGCTGAAGCTTGCCATCAACAAAAATGCTTGCCAAGGCATCCGCTTTTTGTGGGGAGTGGGGTGGAACATCAAGTCCTCCTCAGGACAACGAATGAAGGGAGTCACCTCAACGGGCGAAACAATACAACTCTTTCGTTTGGATACAATCGCGCCATCAACGCAGCGCACAAAGAGCAAAGATCGCGTGCATGACGCACAAGATCGTCTGTTCTTTTCAAAAAAATCTTCACCGAAGATAGCTTGGATGTGCTGTGGATGTTTTCTTCATGGGATGCCAAGGCGAACCAAGAGCGGGTCATGGGCCGCCAAGAACCACAACGAAACAAAAAAAGTCAAGAACCGAAGGCTTTTGCCTGTTGTGTCGCCAAGGTGCGTGAGCGGTGTGATGCGTAGCGACGGCTCTTTCGCGCTAGACCTCGCTGGTGGCCTTGCGATCCCGTGAATAGGCCATGCGGTGTATCGCGATGGCCTACCTTTCGTGCTGGACCTCGCGATGGCCTATCTTTCGCGCTGGACCTTGTGTGGGTGGCGTTCGTCTCGTTTTTTTGATCCGCTGTTCGGATAGGACTTACGCCGTCGCCAAAAAAAGCCGTGTTCGTGCTCGTCCAAGCGAGAGAGCCGTTGTGTTGAAATGCCTGTGATCTCTTCGCCTACACGGGGTCAAGGGAGCCGCGCTGAGGGCGCGGGTAGAGGCGGTGTGTTTGGATGTAGGCGAGTACAGGTCCGGGGAGATATTCGGTGACGTCATCGCCCGAAACAAGGCGCTTTCGGATGTGTGTGGAGGAGAGCGGCGGGAGTTGGATCTCACCTTGTTCGACGCCTGTGACGCCGACGCGTCCGATCACAAGCAAGGGTGCGATCGCGATAACGCGATCAAACTCACGCCAAGCGTGCGTTTCGTGAAGGATATCGGCCCCTACGAGCAATCGGAACCGGTGATTGGGATGTTGGTCTTGAAGGTGTTGGAGCGTGTGGAGGGTGTAATTGGGGGGAGGCAAGTGGGATTCGATGTCAGAAACTTTGATGCGGCGTGAAAGTGCGGAGGCTCCGCGCTTGCACATTTGGATTCGATCGTGGAAAGGGGCCAGCGATTTTCCAAAAGCATGCTCAGCGCAAGGGACCATCCACACTTCGTCCACCTCACCGCTGCATAACGCCCATGCTGCCGCAAAAAAGTGACTATAGTGGGGAGGATTAAAACTGCCCCCGTAAAAGGCGATCCGCTTGGTTTTTGGCGGGCGGGCCGATGTGGTTTGTGATGGCATATTGAGCAAAACCTTTCGTAGAAAAATTGCCCCACGAGGGAGGGGCTGCTAGGTTCGTGTTGTGCGGTGGTTTTGTGCGAGGGGTTCTTTTCTTTGAAAAGGGCCGAAGATTCGGCCTTTGGGTGCGATGTCCTCGCTTACGACCGTTCGGACGAATTAGACGAGGAGGATCGGTTGGATGCAGACAAGTTCACAGCCCCTACCCAACCCCAAGAGAAACGCAAAAGAATTCCAAAAGCCCCGTAGCGGCGACGTGATTGATCAACGCTTTCAGATTGTTGGCCGACCCTTGGGCAAAGGCGGGATGGGTACGGTATATCGTGTTGTGGACGCTCACGGCGCGGAATACGCGATCAAGCGCCTCGACCCTGCGCTGCGCGAAGAAAAGCGATTTGAGAAGCGTTTTCGTTTGGAGTACGAAGCCGCAGCCGACCTCAAACATCCGAATATCACAGCCTATTTAGAGCTTTTTGAGGCGCATGGCGCGCTGCATATTTTGATGGAGTTGGTGGAAGGCGTCAATCTGCGGGAGTTGATGAAAGATCAAAAAGTGTTTTCTGTCGAGGTTGCGACGGGGATTGGACGGGCTTTGGCTCGTGCGTTGGAACATCTCCACGCGCATCGCGTGGTTCATCGCGATCTCAAACCTGAGAACATCTTGCTCGGTCTAGACGGCACGATCAAACTCACCGACTTCGGGATCAGCCGCGTCGAATTCGCGGGATTGACACGGACAGGAACGCTGCTCGGAACGCCGCGTTATATGTCTCCCGAACAACTGGCCGGCAAAAAAGGCGAAGAAATCGGCCCTGAAAGCGATATCTATTCTTTGGGGATCTTGTTGTATGAACTGTTGACAGGGAAAGATCCCTATCGCCTTCGCAAAAAAGCCGAGATCTTGGAAGTGATCAACATCCGCCACAACTTCGCGCCCAAACCTTTGCCCGAAGAATTGGACCCCGAGTTGCGCAAGCTGATCTTGATGATGCTTGAACGCGATCCGCAAAAACGCCCTTCCGATGCCCGTTGGATCGGGCAGGAACTTGGACGATGGGCCAGTGATCGCAAAGATCTCAAACATGCCCTGTGCCAAGAACTTTCGCGATTCGGAAGCGTGAAAAGCCCCGCACGTCCGATGCTTTCGCCCAAACGAAAAGAAGATCCGCTGTTTCGTTCCGAAGAACCCACCGAAGCCTATCCCGAAGAAACAGCCCTCGAAGAACCCACACATGGGCGCGAACTGTTGCCTGCTTTTCTCTTGACGTTGTCGTTTCTGTTGATGTTATGGGGTGCGGGGCTCTGGTCTGAACGCCCCCGTGTATCGGCTTCTTCGGGTGGAGCTTCTACGCAAACAACGCTTTCTCCCCCACAAGAAACGGCTGCCCCTGTCCCAACGTCGCAGGGGATTCCCGCACAACGTTCGGCGGCAGCACCTCCCGTCAAAGAGGCCACCAAAAGGCCCGCTTCTTCACCCAAAAATCGAAGAGATCAACAACGGCGGACTCGGCGACATCGACGTCTTCGTCGTTTTCGCCAGCCTCAACGACAACCCAAGCGTCGCAGACCAAGACGCCTCCCTTAACCGTGGGGCTTGTCCTAGAGCAAACAACATGGCATAGACTGTTATTTGATTGAGACCCACGACACGCGACAAAAAGGAAGAGCGCTTTTTGAGCTTGCATTTTCCGCCGCGTACAAACAAGACGTAGGTACCCGCCTCAGCAGCACGGAGAGTTACGGATGAAGGCGTCGGACAAAAACAGACCCTTGGTTGGCCGTTGCACAGATGTTGGTAAGATCCGATCCGCCAACGAAGACAACATGGGCGATCTGCCCATCGATCAGGGGCATGTCCTGATCGTCGCTGATGGGATGGGTGGCTATCGAGGCGGCGCCCTCGCAAGTCACCTTGTGGTCGAAGCGATCGAAGAATATTTCCGTGATGCACGTGTGGACTCTCCCCCCAAAGCCATGCGTCAAGCCATCTGCCTCGCCAACGAACGCATCTATCTGCGTGGACAACAAGAAGAAGAACTTTCCCGCATGGGGTCGACTTGTGTTCTTGCGCTAGTGCGTAGTGGTCTCGTCTACCTTGCGCACGTGGGCGATAGTCGGATCTATCTGTTGCGCAAAGGTGGGAAACTCCAACAGCTTACACGCGATCACACCGTCGTTCAGCACTTCGTCGATGTGGGGTTGTTGAGTCCCGAGGAAGCCGACGGACATCCAGACAGCCATATCTTGAGCCGCGCACTCGGTCCACGCGCCCACGTCGAACCCGAACTCAGCGAATATCCATTGCGCCTTAAACCCGGAGATCGGCTGCTTTTGTGCAGCGACGGCCTAACCAAGATGCTCCGTGACAAAGATATCGAAGAATTTCTGCTCTTTGAACAACCCCCCCAAGAACTCTCCGAGCACTTTGTGCAAGTCGCCAATGATCGCGGTGGTGAGGACAATGTCACGGTTCTGATCTACGAATACCATCCGACAACACAAGAAGAGTTTGATGCGCTCGCCAAAGCGGATGACAACCCACCCGAAGCTGCCTCGCCTTCTTACGAAGACGAAGATCTCGCCAACATGCCGACCGCCGCCATCGATCGCGCAACCAAAAATCAATTGATGGGCGAACAGCACGAACTCGATCCGCTCCCCCAATACACCTCTTCTGATGCGGCCCCGAACACCTCTTCTCTCCAAAAAACATCGGTGTTCTCTGACGAATCCTCCGATGATTCCCCTCCTCATGAACTTCAATCCCCCGCCCAACCTTCGAAACCCTCCGATGAACACCCCGATACACCGACCCCAACAACCACTCCTCTTGACGCAAACCAAATCACATCGCCATCGACTTCTTCGGAAAAAAGCTAGACGCATACCACGAAAAGGCTCTTGTTATCGGCTTTTTGGCTCTTTTGTGCAGAACGTTCCACACAAGGAAGGTGTTGACGGATGCCGCGCAAAAAGTTAGACTGGGTAAGTTTTCGCGGCTTTCTCGCGCCGAAACATTTCTTCGTCACGGCCTGTGTTTCTATCGGTGGAAACCCAAGCAATGGGATAAATGGATGCTTGACAATCAAAAGTTTGGGAAGCGTCTGGTGCAAGCGGGTGTGATCAACCAAGCCCAGCTTGACGAAGCGTTACGCCAGCAGCAAGTCCAAGAAGGACGCCTTGGAGAGATCCTTGTCCGCCTTGGATATGTTTCCGAATCAACCGTGCTTCAATTCCTCGCTGCCGAGTTTCGCACACGTTACGTCTCGACCGAGCGTCTCGCGAAAGCTCGAATCCCACAACAAGTCCTCGACCTGTTGCCCCTGAGCATCGCGGAACATTACCACCTCATCCCTGTCCTCTACGATCCAGAAAACAGCACCCTCTCGATCGTCACCTCAGACCCACAAAACGAAGCCAGTCTCCGCGAAGTCCACATGATCACTCGTGTTCGCGAACTGCGCGTTTACGTCGCCCTCCAATCGGCTGTCCAAGCAGCTATCCGAAAACATTACCGTGGCGATATCAACGCTTTCGCGCCACTCCTTCAAGGCCAAGCCGGTGGTTACGCCGAGAGCCACGAGACGAATTCGCAAGCTCCCGAATACAACAATAGCCCTTACCCTGAAAGCTACAACAACGTATCTGGCGGATACAGCGGTTATTACGACGATAACCCCAACCCCCAATTTGGCACCGCGCCCGGCACTCCCTCCCCTTATGGCCGTGCAACAGGGGCTTACTACGATCCTTACCAACCGATCGACTCCAGCAATATGCCGAGCAATATGCCCAACATGGGCGGATATTCGAATACTCCAAATGCTTATCCTTCCGCCGATCCCTACAGCGACAATGACGACGATGTCACGCGCATTCACGCCAATTTCCATGACGTGTTGTATGATCCCACCTCCCAACCACCCGGACCTGCCGCTGCTCCCGTCTATCCCCCAAGCGATCCTTATGCGCAGCCCTTTGCTCCTGTTGTCCAACCTTCCACAAATCTTCTCGCGTTAACCAAGCTCTTTACCCAACGCATTCAACGCGAAAGCGCCGTGTATCGTCGCCACTTGAACCTCCAAGAACCCATCCTTCGCCTTTTGCTCAAACGGATGAACGCCTCTCAATCCGAAAAAGATGCGGTGTGGATGGCCTTTTATCTCCATCACGTTGATAGCGAGCTACCGAAAGCTTCCCTTCTCTCGATCGCTCAAAGCGAATCGCTCCAAGCAGAAACGCGCAGGCAACACGCAGCCCATGTCGAAAACTTGCGCAGTATGCGCCTTCCCATCGAAGTTCTCGATATCCTTCAGAGCGTTTATGAACGTGTCGACGGGAAGGGATTCCCCCAAGGCATCAAAGGAAACGCGATCCCGATCGGCTCGCGGATCCTCGCTATCCTCGACACCTACGAGCATTTGCGACTCGAACGTGACCTCAAAGGCGACGAACTCACCCAACAAATCGGCGCGCATCAAGGTTCCCTTTTTGATGCAGAACTCCTTCCGCTCGTTGGGCGTGAAGTACAGCGCATCCAAGACTACGAAAAAGGCAGCATCCCTAATGTACTTTTGCTCGATCCAGACACACAATTGACCACGCAGATCGAAAAAAGCCTGCTCGACAAAGGTTGGTGGGTCCAAGTTGTTGCCGATACCCACGAGGCCGACGCACAGATCCAAAAACATCGACCCGATCTGGTCGTCTTGGAACTCCATCTTCCCGGTGAAATCGATGGATTTTCGTTTGTTGAGTCGATTCGTAAACAGTCCAGTACACCGCCCGAATTTCTCTTCCTGACTTCCCAACACGACGAAGAGAGCGTCGAACGTGGGATGAGTATGGCACTTGACTATCTGATCAAGCCCGCTGGAGCCAACGTGGGCGTCACCGTCGCTCGGATTAACCGCTCGATGGAGCAAGTGCGCGAACAAAAACGCCGAAAAGCCAAAAGCCAAGGCAGCAAAGGTCTGACTGGTTCGCTCGAACAATTGGGCCTTCCTGATCTGCTCCAAGTCCTTTCACAAAGCCGACGTACAGGCCGTCTGATCATCACGGCAGAAGAAGAAACTGGGATTATCTTCCTCGAAGACGGGCATGTCTTTGATGCCTCGCTCAACGAGATCCAAGGCGAACACGCCGTGTATCGATTGCTCGCATGGGAAAAAGGGGAGTTTAGTCTTGATCCCTCGATCCGACCTGAAAAGCGCGTGATCCACAAATCCCTCGATGGTTTGATCCTCGACGGCTTGCGAATGATCGACGAAGCGCGCCGTGATGGAAACGATGAGATATCCTTTGGCAGCGGATTTGATGACGAATTCGCCGAAGAGGGTAGCGAAACAGGAGGCAATGAAAACGATTTTTTTGATTTATCCTCCTTCGATGAAGGCGAAGGAGGAAAGAAAGCCAACCAAGATATCACCCCACCTCCTGTCCCGACGCCCGCTCCCCCCCAAAAACGCAGCGGCGAATTTCAAGGTCTCTTTCAAGACCTCCAAGAAGGCGACTTGGAAGACGCGTTTTCCTCAACCTTCGCCGGCGATGAATCCAAAAAAACCGAATCTTCAAGTCGTTAATCCGAAAAACAACGTTTTCGCCCCCCTCAAATAGCTGCACCGTCGGCCCTATCGGGCCGTTGATACGAAGCCGCACTCCCTGCGGGGCTCGACACTCGCCCCTGTGTGTTATCCAAAGCCGCGCATGATCAACCATAAAATCACGGGATGATCAAAGCTGTTGTGAAAACTCGCCCCTGTGCGCCGTCCGAAGTCGCGTATGCTCCCCCCCACCCCAATCGTCCGATCCATCCCTCTGACTATTTTCCGTCGCATACCGCACGGCAAATTTGCAGCTTTTGCCGATCACAAGCTGCTGATTCCATACACGCCATGCACTTGCCAAGAACTTCTCCGCTCAAAGGCGGTGTGTTGGCCGCTTTGCGCTTGGCTTGCTCTTCTTCGTACTTTTTGACGCACTGTGTGATCATTTCTGCTTTGTTCTTTTCCACACGGTCGATCATCACCCGAAAGAATCCCAACACAGAGGTTTGTTTGGGGTCTTTTTTGGCGGCTTCGTATTGCGCCAACAGGCATTGGTGTTGGTGGTGGGTGGCTTTATTGCAAAATGCCTGAATCCCCAAAACTCCCGAACCAGCGGCCACAGGAGCGGGTTCATCACGGCGAACAGGAGCGGGTTCATCACGGCGAACAGGAGCGGGTTCGACGGGAGCCGTTTTGGGCGGAGCGCAGGCTTGTGCGCAAGATGCGCGGAATTGGGGAAGGGTGGGGCATCCAAGCTGTACAAGACAATCAAGACAGGAACGAGAGCCGACAAAGTTGTCCGTAAGCATGGCTTTTTGGCACTGGGCTTCGATCTGTGGGTCTTGGCTGTGGAGGCTCGATTCTACGCGCTTGATCAACGCCAAGAGGAATTGTGCTGTGGCTTGGTTCTTTTTGTCCGCGCTGGTTGCGTAAGCATGATACTGCTTTTGCATACAGAAAAGAGTGTGGCGTTGAACTGCGTAGCAAAATTGTTTGGTGCTGATATCGCCCGTTGCTGCGAGTCCTTCGTAAGCGGTGGTCTTTTCAGGTGCTGTGACACGCGGAATGGGTGGAAGCTCGACGGGGCGGCCTGTGGGCTTGGAAGGCTCGACGGGGCGCTCGACCGGCACAACGGGGCGCTCGACCGGCACAACGGGGCGCTCGACCGGCACAACGGGGCGCTCGACTGGCACAACAGGCCGTTCGACCGGCACAACAGGCCGCTCGACAGGTCGTTCGACCGGCACAACAGGACGTTCGACGGGTTCTGTTGCGCGAACATCGGGCTGTTCGAGGCGAGTCACTTTGATCTGCAACATCTCAACATTGCCGAAAGTCAAGGAAAGACCTTTTTCAAGTTGAGAGAAGGTGAGTTCGATCTTTCCGATCAGATCGTTGCTACGGAGATCTTTGTCGTACACAGACAAATAGACGCGCTCGTCGCCTTTGAGAACGAAGAGTCGAGAAGCATTCCATCGCGGGTTGAGATCGTTTTGAACCACTTTTGTGGTCAAGCGCTCACCTGCGATCTCGATCACAACGAAAGGATCGGGAAGTGTCATCTTGCCAAAGCCCGTGTCCCACCGAGCGAATCGCGATTTTTTGGGGGCGATCCGCGCTTCGACCACCGTGATCAAATAACGGCCGGCGAAAGCGTCTGTGGACCAACCCAGAAAGAAGCCAATCATTGCGACCCAACCTAGGGCGCTTTTGAATCGTCGCTTGCACTGCATCAATGCGTCTCCTTTGCATGAAAAGAACGATAACAAACCCCTCTCTATTTCGGGATGCGCGTGGAGTGTGCCAGCCTCAACACCAAAGATCAAGCCCTCCTCGTTTTGCGCGATGGGTCTTCTTTCGCTCGCATTGAACGCTTGCTTTTGTGAATGCCCCCTTGACAGATCGGGCTTTTCCAGCCAAACACACCCCACGAATCGAGTCTGTCCTTCTTGGTATGGAGTCGCCGATGCTTTCGCGTCCTTCTTGGTCTTCCTTGCTTGATCCCCTGCTTTTGTTGTTCAGCGTTGTGTGCTTGAGCCTTGGTTTATGGATGGCGTTTTTTTATGCGCCGTTGCTTCGGCATACGGGGCTTCCGTGGTGGTCACAAAAAATCTTTTACATCCATTTGCCCGCTGCATGGGGCGGATTGTCGGGCATGTTGTTGGTTCTGATCGGCTCCATCGCTTATCTCAACACCCGCAACGAGCGATGGGATGCTTTTGCTGTCGGGGCTGCCGAAGTTTGCTTCCTGTACGGCACCATCGTGATGTCCACGGGGCCGCTCTGGGCGCGACCTAGCTGGAACACTTATTGGAAGTGGGAAGACCCCCGATTGATGAGCTTTTTGGCGCTTTGGTTGGTGCTTGCGGCGTACTTTGTCTTTCGCCGTTATGGTGGTCGAGGTCATCAAGTCCGCGTCGCTGCTGCTGCGCTCGGTATCGTCGGGGCAATCTCTGTCCCGTTTGTTTATCTCTCCGTCAAATTGGGCCGCTCTCTTCACCCTATGTTGAAAGTCGACGAGATCGATTCACGCGTTCGATTGACCCTCTGGGTTTGTAACTTTGCCTTCTTCTTCCTCTTTGTCTTTCTGATGCGTTGGCGCCGCCAACTCGAACTCCAACGCAACCAGATCGACTACCTCCACCGTCAGATCGACGAGGCCCAATACCCCGCTTGAAACGCCTCGCAAAAAAACCACCCCCGCGCAAAACAGCAAACCTCGACTCCCAACCCAACACCCTGCTTTACATGCCACGCAAAAAAAGTCTTGACAAAGGAAATCGCAACGCTTATAAACCAACCCATCTCTATGCGTGGTTTTTTGACTTTCATCAAACCAATCCCTTTCACTCTTCTCAACCTGCCCAGCAATCTCGTCCATGTCCGCCAAGCCTTTATCCCCCTAATCATCCATCCGGCACATACAGCGCGACACGAACGAAACGAACCGAGAAGCCATTCCCAACAAAAAGTATCATTCGTCACTTCCATAGACGTTCCCTGTGCGTGTCTTCTCGACGTTCCCAACGTCGAACCCTTTCCTACCAACGACCCGCAATCCTAACGCAACATGACAATTTTCTTGTCATGGCATGCCTTCGCTGTGAAGCGCAAAAGACTTTGTTTCTTCATGACTTCACTCTTTCCATGTCGTAGCATCCGCCCTATCCGCGGATGAGCCTCGAAACCTAGGAGCCATCTGTATGATCCTGAACCTCAACGAACTCAAAACCAAAAAAATCACCGACCTGCACAGCATGGCACGCGAGATGGGCATCGAAAATGCGCCCGGTCTGCGTTTGCAAGAGTTGATCTTCGCGATCCTCCAAGCACAAACCGATCGCGAAGGCCAAATCTTCGGTGAAGGCGTCTTG
Organism: Myxococcota bacterium; assembly: GCA_963169055.1. Taxonomy (GTDB): domain Bacteria; phylum Myxococcota_C; class UBA6777; order UBA6777; family UBA6777; genus JAKLKB01. The sequence continues at coordinate 15,741 of CAUJFU010000340.1, read as the reverse complement.
GAAGTCCTTCCTGACGGCTTTGGTTTCCTGCGTTCTCCCGACTACAACTATCTCCCCGGTCCCGACGATATCTACGTCTCCCCCTCCCAAATCCGCCGCTTCAATCTTCGTACAGGTGACACTATCTCGGGTCAGATCCGCCCCCCCAAAGAGTCGGAACGCTACTTCGCACTCCTCAAAGTCGAACACATCAACTTTGAAGAACCCGAAGTCGCTCGCGAAAAAATCCTCTTCGACAACCTGACCCCACTCTACCCCACCGAGCGACTCAATCTCGAACATTCTGCCACCCAGTACGATATGCGCATCATCAACTTGCTTGCGCCGATCGGAAAAGGCCAGCGCGCTTTGATCGTTTCCCCTCCCCGCGCCGGAAAGACGGTCTTGATGCAGCATGTCGCCAACGCCATCACCACCAACAACCCCGAAGTCGCTTTGATTGTGCTGTTGATCGATGAACGCCCCGAAGAAGTCACCGATATGCAGCGCTCTGTCAAGGGCGAAGTCGTCTCCTCGACCTTTGATGAACCCGCCGCTCGTCACGTCCAAGTCGCCGAGATGGTGATCGAAAAAGCCAAGCGCCTTGTCGAACACAAACGCGACGTCGTGATCTTGCTCGACTCCATCACCCGCCTTGCTCGTGCTTACAACGCCGTTGTCCCTCCCTCGGGCAAGATCCTCTCGGGTGGTGTGGACTCTAACGCACTTCACAAACCCAAGCGCTTCTTTGGCGCAGCCCGTAATATCGAAGAAGGCGGCTCCTTGACCATTATCGCAACCGCCTTGATCGACACAGGTTCGCGTATGGACGAAGTGATCTTTGAAGAATTCAAAGGTACCGGTAACTGCGAACTTCACCTCGATCGCAAGCTCATGGAAAAGCGTATCTTCCCCTGTCTCGATATCAACAAGTCGGGTACACGGAAAGAAGAACTCTTGCTCTCCGACCTCGAACTCAACCGCGTTTGGGTTCTTCGTCAGCTTCTCCACCCCCTCAACGTGATCGATTCCATGGAATTCTTGCTCGACAAGGTGAGCCGCACCTCGAGCAACCAAGAATTCTTGGCGTCGATGAGCCAATAATTCCCTTTCGCTTTGCTCGCGATGGAGAACAGATTGCACCTCCCGTCTACCCGATGGTCGGAACGCTTGTTCTTGTGGCTCGCTCTCGGTGCTTCGGTGTTTGCGCTGTTTATGCACGTCGGTATCTACGCGACACGCCTTGACCGCAACGATTGGGCCGCTCCTACAAGCTACATCCGCACGCAATACCAACCCGGCGATGCTGTCGCTTTGATCCCCCGTTGGGCCTTGATGGGCGCAGAACCTCTGCGGGGACTGCCTGTTTTGTACGCCGAACAGATCGCGCAAGAAGACCTCAGCCGTTACAAGCGGCTGTGGGTCTTGCGCGCCCCTTCGCTCGGCAAGTGGTGGTTTCAGCGATCTTTTCAACATGATCTCGATGCCTTACAACGCTTGTACTGGCGTCGAACGCACAAGCGTTTTGGTCCGATCGACGTCTCTCTGTTTCAGCTTCCTGCCTCTCCACGTCTTTTGTACGACTTTCTCTCTCTTGATAAGCTTCGGCGGGCCGAAGTGGGCCTTGAGACACCTCCTGACGCTCAACGCGCACAAGGATGTCCAGCCTCTTCGCCCGTCGGGCAAGTCGACTGGTTTCATCATTGGCGTGAACGACCCGGCTGGCATCATGGGCCGCAACACTACTTTTTCGGACGTATCCTCCAAGAGATCCAAGATACGCCTCGAGATTGTTTGTGGGCGATGCCCAAACGCTGTCAGATCTTGCATGTTCATTACCGCGATGTTCCGCTTGAGGGGGCGTTGGTCGTCGAACATGGCATCGGCACTCCTACCCCAAGCAATCTCGCCCCTACCATCGAACCTTCCGGCACAGATGTAGAGATCGCGGTGTACGCCGAACATCGCTTGTTGCGCCGCTTTGTAGTGTCTCAAAAACAAGGTTGGCGACGCCATCACCTCGATCTTTCTGCCCATCGTTGGAAACAAAAACGCGGAAGTTTGGCCTTTGCAATCCGTCCGATCACCCCCTCAAATCGCCCGGGATACTGCTTTCGCGCAGCCCTGCGCGAGATCCCCGTTCATCCCCGCAACACCTTCTCCCCAAAACACCGCAGCATCCGCCCTTATAAAGCATCACACAAATAAACAAAACGCCCATCACAGCCTCCGCCCCCCGCCAAGCGCAAACACCGCAGCATCCGCCCCTATAAAGCATCACACAAATAAACAAAACGCCAATAACAACGCTGCTACGACGTAGATCCCGATCATCTCGTTGGCAAAGTCTTTTTTCCAAAAGCTAAAGGCTGTACCAAAGGAGCGTTTGACTTTGATCGCCTTGCCATCGAAGTCTACAGAATAGATCTCGTCGAGGATTAAGTGCGAAAGCGCCCCAAGCATCGCACAAGCCGCAAGCGCAACTCGATCAGGCCAAGAGAATCGGTACATAAAGAGGTAGACCAACTCGGCGTACACAAGAACCACAGGTACGCTGTGGATGGCCCCTCGGTGGACTGTGATCGTCCGAAATAAGGGGAGACTGACTTGAACCAAGATCGCGATCCCAACCATCAACAGCCACGTTTGTATCCACGGCATCGGAAGCTGCTTGAAGAAAAATAGCGCGGGGATGGCGCAGATCGCCGCCACAAGGATCGCACGAAACGCCTCTCGGATATACGTTCGAGTGACGTGCTTTTTGCTGTAATCCCAAGGGGATAGCTGCTTAAAACCCAGATGCAGCAGCGAGTGGCAAGGGAATAACACGGCCAGACTCCAAAGCGTCCAACTTTCCCTTGCTTGGCCGTATACCGTGAGCGTGAGGACGGGGATAAAGGTCGAAAGCATCGCTGCGATGGTGTCGAGCGCGTGCCCTGTGTCGTGATCGACGTCTGGGATCATTCCACCCACAAACCCCAAAAAAGCACCCAGCGGCAAGACTTGCCATCCCACGACTGGATAAGCCATCTTGGCCGTTGCTGCGGCACTTACGCCGATCACTGTACCCCATGCGATATGTGTTTGATAATTCGCCATCTGCCCTCCAAAGCCCGTTCGTGGTTGGGTGGTGCTTGTCTCGTGGTTGTGCGAACATGCACGCAAAAGTTTCAACGTGGGATCTTGGCGGTCTTGCCTTGGATCTTCAACCCCCCCCATTTGCTTTCCATCCCCTATCGTGTGCGCTAGTTGGCTGCTTTGCATCGCTTTTGAGCGTCGAGACAATCTTTTTGTGCGTTGGCGCAGCTTTTTTGAAACGTGGGGCGTTCGGGATGTTGTGCTGCGATCTTGCAGATCCGCTCGCTGATGCGACAGATCATCCGCGCTGACCGACAGATCCGCTCTTTTGGGGTCAGTTGGCGGTAAGCCATCGTGCGCGGTGGTGGCGGAGCCCACCAAGGCCGTCGATGAGCGAGCTGTACGTTTTCTATTCTTCTTTGTGGCTCGTCCTCCGTTGGAGAAGGTCTCGGTTGTGCGCTGGGTGTGAGATCTTGTTGCTTGTCTGTGGTGGGGCGGGCTTGCGGTTGCTGCGATCCGTTTGTAGCGCCCACCCCAACAAGGGTATCTTGATCTTTGGCGTCTTGTCTTTGAGCCAATTTTCGGCCTTGGAGCTCGTTGATCCATCCGCTCAGTTGGGCGATCTCGGTTTTTGCTTTTTCGCTCTCGCTTGGCAGTCCTTCGTTCATCTTCTTGGAGACCCGATGGTCGAATGCGCTTGGTGCATCCGAGCGCATCGACTGTTTCGAGATCGAGCAACCCGCTAAACTCGACACGCACAGCACGATCACGCACCACTCTCCGAGCATTTCGAGAAAATGGGCTATGCGTTTCGCGCAGGCTGCGTTGTTGCGGGTGTCGTTTGCCTTCCATGATGCCATCTCACGGCCCGATGGTTCGTATCTATGGGCGATCATGGTTGTCTCCTTTGCGTCGCATCTTGCGCTGTATTCGGGCGAAGCACACCCGCCCCTTGTCTCGCTTGTTGCACGCGGCGGATCACTTCTTTGTTGATCTCGATCGATCGTTGGTACGCAAGCAATGCCGCTTCGAGTTTTTTTCGCTGCTCCAAGATCTGCCCTTGAATGTGATAAAGCTGCGCAAGATAAAAGGATGCTGCATCGTTCCCATAACGCTGTAACGCCTGTTGGATCACTTCTTCGGCCTGTTGTTCTCTCCCCAAACGAAGCAACACCGAGGCTTTGCGACCCCACGCATCCAAGATCGCCTCTTGGCCTGCCATAAAGGTCCGATCGATCGGTAACTCCATCACCGCGTCTAGTTCACGCAGCCCGCGCTCGATTTCTTTTTGCTCGAAAAGCACCGAAGCTCGGCGGTGATGGCTGCGTGCGATCAACAATGCCGATAATTCGGCCTCTTGGCGTTTACGCTGTTCTTTGCGGATCTGTTGCTGCCGCACTCCATCGTTCGCTTCGTCGTGGCCCTTGGTGATGCAACCCCATCCCAAGGCGCAAAGCGCCACCCAACACCAAACGAACCAACGCTCGAAACGCAAACTCTCGTACTTAGCGCACATTCGATGCCCCCAGCTCTTCGATCCATTGATCTTGGCGCTGTTCTCGATAATAGCGCAACACGTGGCCCAAACGCTCCGAAGCATCGCGAGTCACAGCGAACGGATCCACTCCGTTCGGCCACGGACCTCGTGCCGTCGCTGAGATCTCGACCTTTGTAAGCCTCGATGATGGCGGCTTTTCGATGCTCCATACGCCAGCCACCACCCACACCACGCAGCCCAACACCGCCAAACCCCACACGGGCCGCCACGCCGACACAGGTCGCCACGCCGACCCTCGCTGCAACCATGACGTCCAACCCGACCACCACGACAAATCTTCTCGGCTCTTGGCATCCGCTTTTTTCTCGATCGATGCGGCTTCTACAACCACCAATCGATCCGCTGAAGACACCGAAGGCTTGGGCAGGATGCGCTCGATCGGGAGCGCAAGCGCCGAACCAAACAGCGCGTCCCCGATCCTTGCAAACGCCTCTTTCGATAACGTCGGCGGGTTCGCGCTGTGGCGCAGCAAGCAAGCCATCTCGTCTGCTTTCTCTGCATCGATCTCCACTTCGATCTCTGCGTTGATCTCTTCGTAGCCTTCGCCTTTTTCTATCTCCCACAATGCCTCTTCCTCCCACATCGCATCCACCGCATGCAACGTAGTCTTGGTTGGCTTCTCTTGTTTTTCTTTCGGATCACTCGCCGTCATGGCGCTCCTCCTCTTCTTCCCAACACCGACGAAATGACAACAACGCCCGATGCAACAGCACATCAAAGGTTCCTAGCTTGATATCGAGCGCCGAGGCACAGTCTTCGCGGCTCTTTTCTTCAAACAAACGCATCTTCAACGCCAGACGATAGCGCGGATTCAGCCGTTCCATCAGGCGATGCACCCGCTCTTTTAACAAACGCTGCTCTTGATCCTCGCTCAACAACCGCTCCGCCGAGTCCGAAGGTGTAAGCTGATCGAGCATCTCACGATAAGCCCCCTGACCTCGCGCTTCTCTTTGGCGTTTTCGATGCACATCCAACGCCCGATTCCGCGCGATCCGCGCCAACCATGGAAAGATCCCGTACGCTGGATTCCATACATACGCCCCGATCTTTTCCATCGCTGTCGCAAAGGTCTCTTTCAAGATATCCTCCGCTGCTCCGACATCCGCCACCGATGGGTAGATCACTTGACGATACAAACGCTCCGCAAAGGCCCGATAGAGCGCTGCCATCGCTGCACGATCTCCTTGCTGTGCAACCAATACCAACGCCTCTTCGGTCTCTCTTGATAACGTCTTGTCTGCTTCGCTACGCATCGCTTTTGCTAACTTCTACGCCCGATCTCACAGCCATTCTGTCGCCTTAACGCTCACCGTTTGTTTTCCTTACACAGGATTTGGGCTCGCCGTTTGTTGTTCGAATCGAAGCGTTGTTTTCAGCCAGTCTTTGTTTGGGGGGGCGTCACTCCTGCTTGTTTTTTTCTCGGCAGGATGGGCTTTTTAAACTCTACTAAAAAGTAGGAGAATTGTGCTCAACTTCGCTTTCTGCCAAAACGATAATGGTTTGAAAGAAGCCATCTCAGCTTTTTGGCAAGAAAAGGGCAGGATACACTTGAACACAAGATTGTCGACAACACATCGGAGATATCGGGCTTGGCTCTCGTGGATGACGAGCTTGTTTTTCTTGGGAAGCGGGCTTTGGGGGGCGGGCTTTGGATGCACAACGCCTACATCGACCGAATCATCCGCCGAAACCGCCCAAGAATCCGAATCCACCGACGGCGCATCTGGAGACGTCTCTCCTGAGAACAACCCCGACCAGATCGCAATCCTCAAACCCAAAGTCATCGCCACGATCTCGCCCGAAGTGACGGTCTTTCCGTTGCCTGAAAAACTCAAGGGCAAAGAGGTGCTGCGCTTTGCCAACGTTTCGGGTGGAGACACCTTGATCGGCGGAGTCGGTGGCTTTTTTGTCCTGAAAGAAAAAACCTTTACCCTCGCAAGCGATCAAGTCGATGTGATCGGCATCGCTCCTTGGTTGCAAGGTGGGTTTGCCGTCGCAACGTCCGATCGCATCTATCTTTGGGATAGCCAACTCCAGACCACGCTTTTGCATCAACAGCTTGGAAATAGCCCGATCACCGCGTTGGCGGCTTATCGCGAAGGCTCTCTTTGGATCGGAACCCGTGACAAGCTCTGGCGGTATGAAAACGAGCGCCTTGTTTCTTTCGATGATATCAAAGGTGTACGCTCTCTTTTGTGGGTCGCCACTCTCAAAACATTGATCGTCAAAGACTCCGATGGGAAGGACGTGATCCTCCGACAAGACGATCTTGGACAGTGGCAACAACGCAACTTTGAAAGCGAAGGCGTTGCGTTGATCCAAGCCCTTCCCGCCAGCCGTAGCGATTATTGGGGGCTTAGCGACAAGGGGTTGTGGCTGCGCAAACAACGCGAAACCACCGCAGCATGGTGGCCTTATCGCATCCAACCCAACGAGAAAAACGAGGAAACGCTGGCCCTGCAACAGATCGCCATCGAAGCCACATCGGGCTTTGCGTGGGTCTTCACTCCGACTGAACTTTTTCGCATCGAAGGAGAAGATGCCTCCAAGATGCCCCGACCTTCCGAGATATCCGCTGATATCTCGCTGATCCACAGCGCAAGTGATGGAACGCTTTGGGTTGCAGATCGCCAAAACCTCACTCGCATCGGACAAGCCACCTCTTCCATTACTTACAACCAGCACGTTGCACCGTTTGTCTCCAAAACGCGATGTACCAACTGCCACGCAAGCGTGGGCGGTCAAGCCTTCCCCCTCGAAACTTACGAACAAGTCAAGCCACGCGCACAAAAGATCGTGGACGCGCTCAAAGCCGCGCCCGGTGTCCTCGCCATGCCCCCCGCAGGTTATCCCCTTGTGGGCGGGGATGCCGCCTTGATCGAGCGCTGGATCAAAGATGGTTTGAAAGAATAGCTCGCTTTTGTTGGCGAAGACACCGTGTGCCGCCCCACGATCTTCGCGTCCTTTGGGCGTTGGAGTCAGAGATGAGAACCCGCACCCTCTTGTTCTCTTTGCTGTGTGCCGGAGGACTGGCCTTGTTTGGCTTGGCCTCTTCTCAAGCACAAGTCTGTGAGGCGGTTGAACCCCAGATCGCTTTGCAATACCTTCGTCGCCTCAGTTTGGATCTTCGCGGTCGTTTGCCTTCGTATGAAGAGCTAGAAAAAGTCTCCAAAGACAAGCAAGTCCCTGACGAGATGATCGACAAGATGATCCAATCCCCCGAGATATTGGAGCAGTTGCACGCCTATCATCGCGATCTGTTGTGGGCCAACTTTGAAAATCTCCGCATCTCCAACCAAAACTGGCGGCTCGATCCTATGTCGGGCAGCATCTACCGCACCACCAGCACCACCCGCCGCCTTTATTATCGTGGAACCGACCGCACCGAATGCCTCAACGAACCCGCCAAATACGACACTTCAGGTAACCTGCTTTGCAAAAAAGCCGATGGTTCCTACGAATCCTGCAAAGCCATCCAGATCCGACGCAACCTCGCCCTTGGGGAAGTCGGCCAAGAAGGCTACGTCATGGTCGCGCCCTATTGGGATCCTACGATCAAAGTCAAAGTCTGCGCGCTTGATGCCCAAGATGCCACGCAAGCCGATTGGGGCGGTCGTACCTTCAATTGCGAAACCGACGTTCGCCCCACTTGTGGGTGCGGCCCTGATCTGCGTTGGTGCTTCAACAGCAGTGTCTCCGAACGCGAAGTCAACGCCGCTCTCGTCGATCAAATGCTCCGATTCACCGAAGATATCGTCCGAAACAACCGCCCCTACACCGAGATCATGCTCGGAAACCAAGTCGAAGTGAACGGACCGATCTCTCACTTCCTTCGCTACCAATCCAAAACCAGCACCGTCTTTGGTTCCCCCGAAGTCGACTACGTCATCCCCGAACTCCCCTACTCTCAAAAAGACACATGGGTCAAAGTCCGGCGCAGCGGCCTTCATGCAGGCATTCTGACCCTCCCCGGATTCCTTCTCAAATTCGGCTCCAACCGTGGACGCGCCAACCGCTTTTACAACGCTTTTCTCTGCCAATTCTTTCAAGCTCCCCCCGGCGGACTTCCCGCTGCCAACGACAACTGCCACGTCGAACCCAACCTGATGAAGCGTTGTGGATGCAACTTTTGCCACCAAGCCGTCGAACCTGCCGCTGCCCACTGGGGACGTTTTGCAGAAGCTGGTTTCTCCCCACTCACCGACCTTTCCAAGTATCCCAAGTTTGATCCCAACTGTGCCAAACCCAGCGCCAGCGGAAACGCCAATTGCCGCCGTCTCTACTTTATTTCCCCCAACCACCCAGACGAAGAACGTTATCGCGGGATGCTGTTGTCGTATTTGTTTGCAGACGCCCATCCCGCCGGCAAACACTTTGAGCAAAATATCGAGCAAGGCCCGCGCCTTATCGCCAACGAAGCCATCCAAAGCGGCAAGTTCGCCGCCTGCACCACCCGCAAGATGTGGGGATGGTTTGTGGGAACGGAACTCCAACCCCAACAAGAACAGCGCATCTCCCAATACGCCGAACGTTTCAAACAATCCGGTTACAACTTGCTCACCTTGGTCAAAGCGCTGGTCACCAGCGAAGAATACCGCCAAGGCCGTCTGACGAAATAAGGAGGACTCTCATGCGGTATCTTGCTCACTTTTTTGCGGCTTGGACGCTTGTGACCACGTTGTTTGCTTGTCAACCATCGACGCCAAATAACCCAAATAATCCCAATTCGCCGAACAATCCGAACGATCCAAACAATCCGAACAAAACGCCATCCCCCACCGAACCCCGCAGCAACAAGACCTTTCCCACCCCCACAGGTGGTACAGAACCCAAACACTTTGATGACCATTGGAAAAGTGCGCCCACTCAAGACGGAAACCATGCGCAGATCACGCCTTATCATGGCCGTCATGCGCGCCGCCTGAGCATCGAGCAGATCAAAAAATCCATTCCTCAACTGTTCAACGGGTTGACGTGGACGGATAGCGCAAACGCCAATATGTTCGATAAATACGCTCTGACGCTCGGAAAAGCCGACTACATCGAAGTCACCGAAAACAATCGCGAAGCCTCTTCGTTGTTTATGAAGTTTATGGATGACATGGCGAGTTATGTTTGTTCAAAAGCGGTCGAAGCCGATCTCAAAAACCCCGATCTGACGAAGCGCAGCGTCATCCGTCATCCCGACGATGTCGACCAAACCTTACGCTTTTTGCGGCTCAAGTTTCATGCGGTGTTTGTCCCCAACACCTCGACCAAAGGCATCGAAAAGCTGCGCAAACTGCACGATGCCATCCGCACCAAAACCAACAGCGAAACCAAAGCATGGACGGGCGTTTGTATCGCCATCGTCGCTTCCCCCGACTTTTTCGCTTATTGATCCGCCCTTGACCTTCAGGACTTTAGGAGTTGGCTATGTTTTTGTCACGTCGCTTTTTCCTTCAATCGCTTGGGCTTGGCGCGGCTGGATCGTTTTTCTTTGGCCCGTGGAAAGCCCCCAAACTGCACGCTGCCAGTGATCTGGATCGTCGCTTTGTGTTTTGCTATTTCAACGGAGGGTGGGACACGCTTTTGAGCTTGGATCCCCGTGAATACGGCTTTTCAGACACTGACGACGGAAAAGCCCGCGATCTGCGTGTCGAACCCGCCTATTATCGCTTGCGCACCACTTTTACCGACGGAACAACCGTCAAGCGCGAACTGCTTCAACCCAAAGGCTCAACGATCCTGTATGGGCCTGCGATGGAGCCGATGACCCGTCACTTTGACCAGACTTGCATCGTGCGCGGCATCTCGATGGACACCGTCACGCACGAAGTGGGCCGTCGTTACTTCATTACCGGCTTGCCACCGCGTGGCTTGCTGGCCAACGGTTCTTCGGCTGGAACGCGGATCGTCGCCCAACAAGGCAAAAAGCGCCCGATTCCCAACCTTGCGGTGCGCGTCGAAAGCTACAACCAAGGGCTTCCTGCTTACGCAAGTGGTCTCAAAGTGACAACAGTCGATGATCTGTTGCGCATGCTTCGTGATGGCGAACGCGCTCCCGATGCAGAGGTGCGCACGCTGCTTGAAGCCTACCGCAAAGAAGCCGAGATCTGCGACCCTGTTGCGTTGAACACCGACGGCTTGTTGACTTTGTTGCGTGGCGCACAAACCGATGCTCGTACGTTGATCGAAGAAAAATTGATGGATCACTTTAGTTTCCTTGATGCCACAAAACCGGAGATGGTCGCGATCAAAAATCGCTACGGCATCGCCTCGATGGCTTCGCCCCAAGCCCAAGCCGCACTGGCTTTTCAAACTCTCAAGTTCGATGTGGCGCAAACCATCTCGATCGAACTCGCAAGCGGACTCGATACCCACTTTGAAAACTGGGAGACCGATCAACCCGAACGCCAGTACCAAGGCTGGAAAGCCCTTGCGCAGCTTGTGGATGATCTCAAATCAGAACCCCACCCACGCGATTCCTCCAAAAAGCTGATCGATACCACCACCGTTGTGGTGTTCAGCGAATTTGCCCGCACGCCCATGATCAACAACCGCGAAGGCCGCGACCATTGGCTCGTTAACAGCGCTCTATTGCTTGGGGCGGGTGTCCCCCATAACAAAGTCGTGGGGGCCTCCACCGAACAAGGCATGAATGCGCTTGCCGTCGATCCGATCTCGGGCCAACCGACCAAGTCAGGCGGCACCGTGATCAACCCCCGCTTGATCCTCGCCTCTTTGATGGAAGGCGCAGGATTCAGCACCGAAGATCTCCGTGTATCGGGCCTTCCGTGTCTGATGGACAAAGTCTGAGCGTCTGCGAATTGCGTAACACCGTTGGTTTGTTTTTTTGGTTTCACTTGGATCGGACTTACGCCGTCCGATGGTTTTCGTGGGGTTCCACCCCACGCCCCGCCATAGACTGTCGCCCCTTGACCCCCTATCGGCGAAGAGATCACGGGTTTTTCAAACAAACGAAGGTGACGCTTGAAGCGCCGCGAACGCGGGGGGGTTCAAACAAACGAGGGTGTCGCTTGAAGTGCCGCGAACGCGGGGGGTTTTGCCAACCGCGTGACGCCTGTGCTATAGAGACTTTTGTTTTGTGTTGTGGCACAGGGGAGTTTGATGAGTCAGATCACCTTTCTAAACCAGCCTTCTATCGGTCATTTGAATACTCTTTTGAGCATCGCAAACCAGATGAAAGCGGAGGGGCATTCGACACGCTTCTTGGTTCCGGGGGGACGGGGCGTCAAGACAGGCATCCAGATCTTGGATACAGGGTTTGCGATCCACCAAAAGATCGAACAAAGCGGACACGCCTTTTCTGCGTTGTCGCCAGCATGGTCGCCGTTGTGGAAAGCGTTGTTTTTGCCGTTCAAGTCGGGCTATGCAGAGATCGAGCATGCGCTGGATATCTTTTCTTCGGGCCTAGAGCACTACACGCGCCACGCCCTCAAACAGATCGAGCGCGAGCGCCCGAATATCTTGGTGACGGACTTTGGTTTTCCTGCATCGAGCCTCGCCGCCGATATCGCGCAGATCCCATTCGTGACGGTGTACCACAGCGGCTTGCCGTTTCGCGGAGAAGGGATCCCTGCATTTGGAAGCGGCCTTCCCATCGGAGAAAGCAATGGGGCGGAAGCCAAAGCCTACGAGACCCGTGAGGCCCGACTGTTGGAGCGGATCGATTCACGCATTAACAAGGCCAGACGGGCGTTTGGGCTGTCTCCGATCGATGCCGAATTTTTGCGTCGTCCTTATTCGCCTTGGCTTAACTTGGTGACCAGCGCCACCGTGATGGAAGCACCGCGCCAAGATCTCGGTGAGCATACTTTTTTTGTGGGGCCTTGTATTGGAAAGCGGAGCGAATCTTCGGATGTTTCATTCGACTTTTTGCGAAAAGATGCCTACAAGATCTACGTCTCCCTTGGGACTGTGTTTAACCGCAAGCCAGAGGTCTTTCGCAAGATCTTGCGCAGTCTCGATCAAGAGGCGTATCAAGTGATCGTCAGCGCAGGTGGAGCGTATCCTGCTTTAAGCAAAGGCCCCATCCCGTCCAATGCCAAGATCTTTCCGAGTGTTCCGCAGATCCGATTGCTTTCTGAGATCGACTTGTTTATCTCTCACGGCGGAAACAACAGCACCAATGAATCCCTTGCGGCAGGCAAGCCTTTGATCGTGTTGCCTGTGGGCGGAGAACAGGCGGACAATGGCAGCCGAGTGGTGTATCTGGGGGTTGGAAAAAAGCTCGATATCCAGCGTTTCGACGAAGCGCAATTGCGCCATGCTGTCGAAGAGATCCGCACGACGTCACGTTATCGAGAGCGAGCGTTTCAGGTGATGGAAGGATTGCGCGAAACTGACGGAGTGGCCGCAGCTTCGCGTTGCATCGCATGGGTGGCTGCGCATCAGAAGCCCCTACAGCGTCGAGAAGATATCCCTCTCACTGTCACGCCTGCGGATCTCGACCGATGGTTGGAGGGGGAGCCGAGCGCTTGATTAGGGGGCGTTGCCACCCATCGCCACCAACACCACCCATCCAAGCGATGGTTAGGGGGGGATCCGAGCGCTAGGGGGGGCAGCCTTGTTTCCCCTTGCAGTCAGGATCGTCGCAGTCGGTTTTGCCGTCGCCGTTGTTATCGATCTTGTCGTTGCATGCGGTTTCTACGGCTTTTCCCCCTTGGCAGATGCAGTTTAATCCACATCCTGCGCCATCACAATCGGAGTCTTCGCAGTCGGTTTTGCCGTCGCCGTCGTTGTCGATTCCGTCTGCACAAAACAGTTCTTGGGCTTTTCCACCAGAGCAAGCACAAAAGCGCCCGCAGCTTTGGCCGTTGCAGTCAGGGTCTGCACAGTCGATCTTGCCGTCGCCGTCGTTGTCGATGCCGTCATAGCAAGAAGCCTCGCGTTTTTGTCCCTCCGCGCAAAAACAACCCGTTCCGCACGAGAGTTGGTTGCAGTCGGGGTCCGCACAATCGACCTTTCCGTCGCCGTCGTTGTCGATGCCGTCATAGCAGAGATTCTCTACTTTTTTGCCCATCGAGCAAACGCAACCCGATGCGCATGAAAGACCGTTACAGTCGGGATCATCGCAGTCGATTTTCCCGTCGCCGTCGTTGTCTGTACCGTCGTTGCAGACGTTTTCGATCTTGGTTCCTACGGAGCAGACGCAACCAAATCCGCATGAGAAGCCGTTGCAGTTGGGGTCGGCGCAGTCGGTCTTTCCATCTCCGTTGTTGTCGAGGCTATCGCCGCAGTTGATCTCTTGTTTTTTTCCACCAGCGCAGATGCAGCCTGTCCCACAAGACTGTTGATCGCAGGAAGGGTCGGCGCAATCGATCTTGCCGTCTTTGTTGTTGTCGAGGTTGTCTGTGCAATACAACTCTCGCGCTTTTCCGTCCACACAGACACAGCCCGGTCCGCAGGACTGTTGATCACAGGCGGGATCGGCACAATCGATCTTGCCGTTGCCATCGTTGTCCACGCCATCGTTGCAAGCGGTTTCTCGTTTCTTTTGTTCAACGCATGTGCATCCATAGCCGCAACCGGCTCCGTTGCAGTCAGGATCGGCACAATCGATCTTGCCGTCGCCATCGTTGTCGATTCCATCGAAACAAGCGATCTCTTGCCCACGGTCTTGATTGCACACGCATCCAAGCCCACAGGATTGTTGGTAGCAATCGGGGTCTGCGCAGTCGATCTTGCCGTCGCCGTCGTTGTCTGTTTTGTCGTGGCAGGTGCTTTCCCGTTTTTGTCCCTCCGCACAAAAGCAGCCATTTCCGCAACTTTGTCCGTTGCAGTCGGGGTCCGCACAATCGATCTTGCCGTCGCCGTCGTTGTCAATCCCATCGGAACAAATGAATTCTTGCCTCGAACCTTCGCCACAGCGGCAGCCATAGCCGCATCCTTGTCCGTTACAATTCGGGTCCGCGCAGTCGATCTTGCCGTCTTTGTTATTGTCCAGACCATCCGCACAAAAGAGTTCGGTCTTTTGGCCTCCTACGCACAAACAACCAAAACCACAAGACTTTCCTTCACAGCTCGGATCTGCGCAATCGGTTTTGCCGTTGCCATCGTTGTCCACGCCATCATCACAGATCAACTCGCTTTTTTTGCCGTCACGACACACACAACCATCCCCGCATGGGCTTCCTTCGCAGTCAGGGTCCGCACAGTCGATCTTGCCGTCTTTGTCGTTGTCGATGCCGTCGCTGCATTGGATCTCGGGCTGTGCGAGTGCTCCACAGAAGCAGCCGATACCGCAAGATTGGCCCTTGCAATCGGGGTCGTCGCAGTCGGCCAATCCGTCGCCGTCGTTGTCGAGGCTGTCGTCGCAACGGGTTTCTTTGGCTTTGCGCTGCGAACAGACGCAACCTTCTCCGCAAGAATAGTTTTCGCAAATAGCGTGTTCACAAGAGAGGTGCGAGCGGCAGAAGGTTTCGGGATCCTCTTCGTTTGTGGGTTCTTTGGGGGCGGCGTCGCTGGTTTGTTCGTGGGCCTCTTGATCGGGCGGAGGGGAGACCTCTTTTCCGCAGCCTTGCCAAGAAAAAAACAAACAAAAGAAAAGAAGATATCTTGACCATCGTACGATGTTGCGTTGCACGAGTCTTCTCCGATAAGCAAAGCCGAAAGGGGTGGGTGGTCGTTTCAAAGGGAGAAAAAACAGAAATAGACGGGGTGGCTTGACCGAATGTGCGGTTATAGGCGTCGTTTGCGAAGGCCCAAGAGCACCACTCCAAACAACAACAAGAACCAAGTCGCAGGGGGAGGAGAGGTCGAACAAGAGCAGCTCGGGGCGATGCGTTTTTGTTCGCCTTCGGGGCCGTAGCCGTGACCTTTGGTGGTGGAGCCGATGCCGCCTGTAAAATGTAGGATGGCTTTTTGGATGGTGGGAGAGATTCGGGCGTCAAGCGTCTGTAAGCGGAACTCGATCTCGATAAACTGGCCTTCGGCTTGTTTGAGGGCTTCGCCTGAGCGGGCATAATCCGACCACTTGGCTTGTTTGAGCGCGCTTTGGCTGAGTGCAGTCCGCACGCGTGCATGAACCTCCGTTCCTTCAGGGCGTTCCCCTACCCATTCGAGCTTTTGGAAGGTGGCGTTGGCTTGGGCGTCAAAGATCGCGCCCCAATGGCCTTGGGCGC
>CAUJFU010000339.1 GCA_963169055.1 Myxococcota bacterium | reverse complement strand
TACGCTCAATCAGGCTGCGATGTCTCCGTCCCCATCGGCTTCTTCGCCTCCGCTCGTTCTACCAGCTTCCGTGCTTGCTCCTGTGTCGTCGCCTTCTACGTCTCAGCCCATGCCATCGGCTCCTGTGTCTCGGCCTGTGCCATCGACTCCTGCTCCTCAGCCTGTTTATTCGGGTGGTACAGACGAATTTGTCGCCGTCCCAAGCACCGTCTCGATCGCCAACCTCCACACCATCACCTCACCAATCGCCCCCACAGAGCTCTCCCCACAAAAGAGCGGAACCGCTGATTTTGTTGCGGTTCCCACCACCGCAGTTCTTTCACCTGAGCAAAAAAGCGGAACTGCCGACTTTATCGCTGTTCCTGCAAACATAGCACTTCCTACTCAATCTCCCCTTGATATGCCCAAGGTCGCGCAACCACCGCCACCTCCGACGGAAGCACTCAAAACCGCGCAGCCACCGCCACCTCCGACGGAAGCCATCAAAGCCGCGCAGCCACCGCCACCTCCGACGGAAGCCATCAAAGCCGCGCAGCCACCGCCTCCCCCGACGGAAGCCATCAAAGCCGCGCAACTACCGCCTCCTTCACAATTAAGGAGCGGCGGAATATCTGATGCGCAAGAAGCTGTTGTTCCTGCGATGCCTGTCTCTGCGATGCCTGTCTCTGCTTCGTTGGCCTCTTCGTCGCTTTCTTCCGAAGCTGCTGGGCCTGTATTGACGGCGGACTCTGTTGTGGGTCGTAGTGGACTTCCGTTGAAGGAAATTGCGCCGCCCATGCGCGACTTTAGCGC
Source organism: Myxococcota bacterium (assembly GCA_963169055.1). Taxonomy (GTDB): domain Bacteria; phylum Myxococcota_C; class UBA6777; order UBA6777; family UBA6777; genus JAKLKB01. The sequence continues at coordinate 7,940 of CAUJFU010000339.1, read as the reverse complement.
GATGGAAACAGGCAAGGCCGAACCGTGGGCATCCGAAGGTGACGCGGCATGGGAGCAAGGGGCCTCGTCTAAACCATCGCGGCTACCGCTGATCTTGGGCGGAGCGAGCGTGTTGCTGATCGTGGGGGCTTTGTGGGTCGGGCTGTTCTCGAAGACGACTCCACAACCTCCGCCAAAACAGCGAACACAAGCCAAGACGGACGAGGCTCCGAGAACACGCCGCATTGGGGAAAATCCCTCTGCGCGGGCGCTTGCAGCCCTATCTCCCGATGCGAAGGGTCAAGCTTCCGATGCAAAACCACCGATGGCAGATGCAAAACCCCGCTCACCCGAGGCTAAAGACTCTTCGTCTCAGAGGGTAGAACCTGCGCCTGAGCGTCGGGAGGAGGAAGTCCCCCAAGAAAGGCAACCCACAGCCTCGCCAAACGGAGACGATCCCACACGGACGAAGGTTTCCCCCACCCCGAATATTCGGCGTCCTCGACCTGTTCGCCGCACTCGACCTGCTCGTCGTGCCGTTGTACGAAAAGCCTTCGTCCGATCGGGTGGGTGTCCATCCGCTGCGGGGATGCGTGCGATCCGCCTTCAATCGGTCGGGATGCCTTTGCATAAGGTAATGATCCGTGTGCAAGCCTCGGTGGTTTCGCCTGATGCGAAGGGATGTATCCAGATCCCTGTGTCTACGAACGTGCTGATGCTCGCTTACAAGCCCGACGTCACAGCGTATCACCTCTGCCAAATGAAGTTATCGTCTCGCACGACCATCCGTTTTGCTTTGGTGGATGCCAATATCGCGCCTCCCGCAGACGGTGGCTGCTCGAAATAATTACGGAGATCTCGATGCAATATCCGTTTCAATCTAGCGATACGGGCCGATACAGGGGGCGTTTCATTATGGTGTGGACTTGGAGGCTCGCTTGGTGCGGTTTGGTCTTTTTGGTTTCTCCCTATCTTTCGGGAAAATCAGTGGCCTTTGCGCAAGATACCCCTTCTCCCGAGATCAAACAGGAGAGCGATCGTTGTTTTCAGCTTTATCGGAAAAAGTTTTTTTTGCAGTCTGCGCCTTGTTATGAAGTGCTCCGCAAAAAACACAAATCTCCCCAATATCTCGTCAACATCGCACAATCGTATCGACTTGCTGCACTCAACCAATTGAACCCCACCGATGCTGCGATTTTGCGCGAAAAAGCCATCGCTGCGCTCGAAGAGTACAAGAAAGAAGCCCCCCAGTCGAACTTTTGGTCAGATAGTATGATCCAAAAATTAGAAAAATTAATTGGTTATGCGGGAGTTTCTTTCACAAGTGTTCCTGCCGGTGCAGAGTTTGTGTTGACAGGAGACAAGTATCTCCGCAAAGGCGCGATGCCCTTGACCGCCAAGCTACGGCCCGGAACGTACACCCTCCAACTCACGGCCAACGGCTATCTTCCGAAACAGCACACCCTTGAAGTGAAGTCTGAAACACCCGTGACGTTGCGTCTGGATCTGGTTGCCGCTGCGCCTCTTGCTCGCAAGCCTGACGACCGAAAGCCCGATGATCGGGTCTTTAACGGTGCGGTCACACCGCCCGCCAAACCGTCCGCTTCTTCCAAGCCGAGACCCTTGGCGTGGGCTGCGGTGGCTGTGGCGGGGGCTTTGATCGTGACAGGGGTGGTGTTTGTGGGGGTCTCCGCAAGCAACCAAGGGCAGATCGCCAATCCTGCTACGCCTGCACGCCAAGCTCGTGATGCCTTGTATCAGAGCGGTTGGCAAACGCCGACAGGTTGGACTTTTGTGGGACTTGGAGCGGCTGCGGGGATCGGCGCGGCTGTGTTGTTCTTTTTGCCACAAAAGCAAACTGCAACCCCCAAAACAGCCTCGCTTCTCCTCCCTTTTGTTCTCCCATCGCTGCCTTATGTTCGCACGGAATTTCCGTAATTATTCTTTTCCAAAGAGAAGACAACCTTTTGTGGCTCGCGTGGTCTTCGGCAAAAGATCAGTAGATGCGGGGCCAACGGTTGAGAAAATCTTGGAGTTGGATCAGCATCTCTTCGAAAGAAGGAGCGCAATAGAGGAAGGGTTGGTATTGGGTGACATCGTACGAACGTTCGATCATCTCGTAAAGGTCGAAGGGACGGAGTTCTACGGTTTCGACACGTTGGAGTTCTCCAGCCGAAGACAGCAAACCTGCACCGTAGGCTTTGGGCTGTTGTCCTTCCATCAAGACTCCGAACTCGATGGTGTACCAGTAGATGCGACCGAGCTTTTCGAGCATCTCGTTGGATTCGGTGCGTTGGGCGGCTTGACCGAGTGCGCGGTTAATCTCGGCGAGCTGTGGATGAGCCAATGTGACGGCGTGTCCGAGAAGTTCGTGAACGATGTCTGGTTCGGGGGTATAGAGGGGTGCCGAGGGATGGCGGATGTATTGGGTGGATAAGAAGATCCCTTCGCCAAGCGTACACAAAAAGACACGAGGATCGACCAGCCCTGCTGCGGGTTCAAGGCGAAAACCGCTGAGTTGTTCGAGGCGAGCAGAAACGTCCCGTAGTTGGGGAAGTTGTTGCGTCGGAAGTTGGAGGTTGGCTGCTGCTTCGAGATAGGCGCGACAGGCAAGACGTTGTTGTGTGGGTAGCAGGTGATCGCAGATGATACGCCAAGTGTCGTGTTCTTCGGCAGTGTAATCAACGGTAGGAAGGGGAGTTCCGGGTTTGTAGCGAAGAGCGATGTCTGCGATGGCGTTGCGTCGGGCGCGGTAAGCTACATCACGAAAGCCCGGATGATCGGGGTCTAGCTCGACAACCGCACGTTGATCGCGATCTCGGAGAATCGCGGCGTTGGCGGCGTTGATCTCGCCGAGTTGGAGACCGAGGGATTCTTTGCTGGTCATCAAATTGGCCTTTCTGATGGGCATGAGGGGGGCAAAAGGCAAAAAGTGCAACGAGACAGCCTATGTGTAGGGCGGTGGTGGATGAACTGTTGGATCAACTAAGTGCTTGATCTAGATCAATAAAGAGTGATTTGGTCCAAAACCCCCGTGTTCGTGACACTTCGAGCGAGAGAGCCGTTGTTTTGAAAAACAGTGATCGTTTCGCGAATGCGGGGTCAAGGGGCGACAGTCTATGGCGGGGTGTGGGGTGAAACCCCGCAAAAACCATCGAACTGCGTAAGTTCTATCCTATCAAAAGAAAATGAAGGTCATTCGGGGACGAAGCGATAACCGACGCCCCAGACGGTTTGGATCAGGGTGGGTTCTTTGGGGTCGCGTTCGAGTTTTTTGCGGAGCTTGCTGATGTGGACGTCGACGGAGCGGTCGAATACTTCGAACTCACGGCCACGGACGAGATCGAGGAGTTGTTCGCGTTTCCAGACGTGATGGGGTCGATGGGCGATCAACCAGAGCAGATCAAATTCGGAGGCGGTGAGTTCGATCGGCTGGTTTCGGCAGAAGACTTCGCGGGTGGTTTGGTTGATGGACAACGTGCCGATGGTAAGGGTTTCTTGGGTGGGGGTTTGTGGAGAGGTGGCGTGGGGCGTTGTGGGGGGGGGGAGTTGGGCTTCTGCGTCGAGTTGAACGCGCCGAAGGATGGCACGGATACGGGCGACGAGTTCGCGTAGGCTGAAAGGTTTGGGGAGATAGTCATCTGCGCCGATCTCGAAACCGACGATGCGGTCGGTTTCTTCGCCGCGAGCGGTGAGCATGAGGATGGGGATTGCAGCGGTGGAGGGGTGGGCGCGGAGTTGCCGGCAGATCTCTAAACCGTCTATGCCGGGAAGCATCAAATCGAGCAGCACAAGATCAAAAGGAGCATGGCGAGCCGCACGAAGTCCAGCGTTTCCGTCTTCTTCCCATTGCACGAAGAATCCGTAGTTTTCGAGGTATTGGCAGGTATGTTCGGCGAGGATGGTATCGTCTTCAATGAGCAAGATACGCGGTGTTTCCGACATGATCGCCTCCTTTGGGTGGTTTGGATTGGAAGAATAGTCTCAAATGTAAAAAAAGTGTAGGCCCCTAGAGCGCGGAAGAAAGGGGGATTAGGTTGTGTGGAGGTGAGGCATCAGGAGGAGTCAGCGATGTGGCGTTGGTTGATGGGTCGGTTGTATCGGAAGTTGATCTTGAGTCATATCTTGGTGTTGTTGGCGTTGTTTGTGTTGATGGGTGGGGTGTTGCGTGTGTTTTATGTGGCGTATGTGGATCGAGCGCTGCGCGAGCGTTTTTGGGCGCAAACGACGTTGCTGTTGCAGCGGTTGGAGTCGATGGATCGGCGACTGCATTATGATCGAGAGATGACGCCGCCCACGCCCGAGCGGAGACCTTGGTGGAAGCGGTGGAGAAATGGGCGGACATCCAAGGCGAAACAAGAGACGTCAACCAAGCCGACGATGCAGGGAAAAGGGAGCAGCGCTCGGGTGGCGGCGTGGCTGGCTCAAGAGTGGGTCCAAGAGCGCTTGCGTGCGTGGTCTTTGTTGTTGAATGCGCGGGTGTTTGTGCATGATCGGGATATCTCTTGTTGGTTGGATGTGATGCCGAAGCGCTTTTCGGGGGCGTTGCATCGGGTGGATGATCTGCGCTCGCGGGTGCAAGTGCGAGTGTTTGCGAGGCAGCGATGCCCGCGACGTTTGCGTCGGATGTATCGGCGTTATCGGCGCAGCTTTGTACCGCATTGGGTGTTAACGCGACGTTTGCGGGTGGAGGGGGTGGGGGAGGTGGAACTGACTTTTTGGCAGATGTCGCCTGTGCATTTGGAGGGTGCGGGTGTTTCGGTGCCGCTGGTGTTGGCGGTGTTGTTTGTGGGATTGGCTTTGTTGACGATCCCGATCAGTCGGAATATCGGGCGTCCACTGCGGCATTTGATGGAGCGGGTAAGGCGGATACCACAGGGGGATCTTGCGGAGCCGATCGAGATTCGAGGGACGGATGAAGTGGCGGATCTTGCCCGAACCATCGAAGAGATGCGGCTTTCGCTGTTGCATCTGCACGAGCAACGGGCGGCGCTGTTGTCGGATATCTCGCACGAGATGCGAACGCCTCTGGCGCGGATACGGATGGTGGCGGAATCGGTGGCGGATGGATTGATGCGGGAGGCGGCTCCGTTGGAGCGGGCGATGGAGGGGATCTGCGTGCAGGTGGATGAAGTCAATCAGATGTTGGGGGATCTGCTTGAACTGGCGCGCTTTGAAGTACCCTCGAAACAATTGTTGGAGTTGCAAGCGTTGGATGTACGGGCTTTGTTGGAAGAGCGAAGGCGGCATTTGTCGCTGGCGGCGGAGTCAAAGCGTGTGCAGATCGTGTTGGAGAGTGCGGATGCCTCTTTTTCGCCGATCCAAGGGGATGCGCGTCGTCTCAAGCAAGTGATCAACAACCTTGTGCAAAATGCACTGCGCTACAGTCCAGAGGGTGGAGAGATCAAGCTGCGATTGAAGCGGAACGATGGGGGTTTGTGCGTGGAGGTTGCGGATCAGGGGCCGGGAATTCCTGAAACGGAGCGTGAGCGGATCTTTGAGCGGTTTGTTCGGCTTGATGCTTCGCGATCGCGCAAGACGGGGCATCAAGGACTGGGGTTGGCGATCGTCAAGCAGTTGGTGGAATCGCACGGTGGCCGTGTGGGGGTCCGAGAAGCTGAAGGGGGCGGTGCATGTTTTTGGTTCACGTTGCCGATGGCCTAGTATGAGCCTACGTCGATCGGCTGTTCCGTTGCGATATCTGCCAATCTCCTGCTGAAGCGTTCGAGTTCCGTTTTTCTTTGTTCGTCGCTCATCCGTACTGGCCCGTTGACAACGTGCGGGGCCAATACATCAAAGCCTACAAACTGAAGCATTCCTCGATGGATCGGCCTCAGGACGCCGTGAATGTCGCCATTGAGTCCCCCTTCGACATAGGCTTCCGCTGGTCCCCCAGTCGTCAGAGACAACATCGCACGTTTTCCACAAAACACCCCCTTGCTGTATAACCGACCCCCGCCGTAGACGCGCCCCATCGCGAAAACACGATCCACCCAACCTTTCAGAGTTGCTGGAACGCTGAACCACCAGAGCGGGAATTGCCAAAGCATCAAGTCGCACCATTCGAGCTTTTCGATCTCCGCTTTGATATCCTCGGAAAAGCCGTCCACTTGGGTGGCATACGCTTCTTCGCTCTGCAACTTGAGATAATTCGGATCCTTCACGCTTTTGAAGTTCGCACGGCTGGACACAGGATCGAACTGCATCGCGTGCAGATCTGATGTCACGATTTCCCATCCGTTGTCTGTGAGGGCTTGTTGTGCCGTAACAAACATCGCATGGTTGAAGCTCTTGGGTTCGGGGTGCCAATACACAACAAATGCCTTCACAATTCGCCTCCGTGTTTGCGTGGATTTTTGGTGGGGGTCACGCTGCTGGTTTGACGTGAGGCGCAAAGGCCGTATGCGTCAAGATAAGCCCGCCAACAAAAACAAGAAATGTTCGTATCGGTCGCCGAACGGGGTTTACTTGCGATCGGGTTCAAAGTACGGATCACCTACGTCGTTCTTTCCTACCACCACGACGGAGAGATGTTGCCCTGTTTCTAATGCGATGGTTGGCTTTTTGATCGCTCCAGATACATCACCACCGATCTCACTACAGAGATAGCCCCAATTACACTCTCGATCCACCCGCACGACGTAGATATCGCCGAGAGCGCATTCTTTTTGTGCGGTTGCTTTTTTCTCCGCCATTGTTTGCCGCTGTTGGCGCTCGGACGGAGAGAGTTGGCTAACAGAGCAATATGTTTCGTCTCGATACACAAGATACACCGAGATGTTCTTGCCATACATCAGCTTTTCGTTGCCTGCGATGTGAAGCTCTCGTTCGCGGTCGATGAGTTCGGGCAAACGCAGATGTGCCTCCGTACCGTCTTCAAGCTCCACGATGTAGCCTTGAGCAAAATGGGATTTGATGGTTGCAGATATCGGATTCATCGACTCATCGAGGTGTGTGAGGGTGGCTTGGGGTGCGGCGCTTAGGTCGGGAGAGAGGGCGGGTGTGGTTGGGGTGCGGATTTTCAAATTGTCGGGTTAGAAAAGCTTGATCTTGCAGATCGTGTCATTCCAACGGGTTTTTGTGTCGCAGCATCCGCCGCGCAGGGAGCAGAGGTTGGTGTTTGCGCGGATGGTGAGCGTCTCGTTGGTTCCACATCGCGTCAGGACGGCACCTTTCGTTGCGCCCGAAAACTCGACATAGGAGATGTTCTTGGAAACGTGGGAACTGAGTGTGTGAGGTTGCCCGCCACAGACGGTCGTCAACAATTGGCTGCCAGCGCTACAGTGCATCAAGAGTTTCGCGCATTTTTGCACAGGTTGGCCGCATCTGTCACTGGTTTTTTGCCAGCGTTTGCCGCCAGCACAAACGTGTTTGTAGCCATCAACGCAACGCTTGGCTCCGGGAGCACAGACGTTTCCTGCGCTTGCGGGGCTGGGGAGGAGCAACATCCCGAGTGCAAACAGGAAGGTGACAGGCAGGGTGGGAAGCAGTTTTCGCATCGTTCTCTCCTTGTGGGGTGTTTGTTTTTTGCTACCGAACAGCGATAGCAAAAAGGAAGCAACGGGTCTGAAATGTTCGTCGCTTCGTCGCGGTGCTGTGGATTTCTGCAAAAAAAACTGTGGTGGAAACAAAAAAATCAACGGATGATATTATCTTTTAATAGAAGGAGATCTAAAATGTTCCGTTTGGGCTGATCCGTTTCGGAACTTGTTGATCGCACTTGTCGCGGGTGTGTTGTGTTCGCTCAAACTTTTTTTGAGATCGCGTTTGTTTGATCAATAAAGCAGAAAAAGATTTCGATAGGACAGGAGTTACGCAGTTGCCAAAAAAAAGCCGTGTTCGCGCTCTCTCAAGCGACAGAGTCGTTGTCTTGAAAGACCTGTGATCTCTTCGTCAACACGGGGTCAAGGGAGCTGTGCTCTATGGCGGGGTGTGGGGTGGCACCCCACAAAAACCAGTCA
>CAUJFU010000338.1 GCA_963169055.1 Myxococcota bacterium | reverse complement strand
CCACAAACGCGAAGAGTGCGGCCTGTGATGCCCTGCGCTCCGGCACTTGCGAGGAACGTGATGGTTTGGGCGATATCCTCGGGGAGTCCGCCTTGACCGAGAGCGCTCAGGCGTCGGCCTGCTTCGCGGATCATCAAGGGGATCGCAGCCGTGAGGCGTGTCTCGATAAATCCGGGCGCAACGGCGTTTACGGTGATGCCTCGGTGGGCGAGGTGATCCGCTTCGCGTTCGACAAAACCGATGATGCCTGCTTTTGAGGCTGCATAGGCCGTTTGCCCGATATTTCCGGCGATCCCTGCGACCGACGACAAGCAGATCACGCGGCCACCCTCACGCAAGACGTCTTCGCGCAAATGGCGATGCAAGCGCACCACCGCTGCAAGGTTGACATCCAACACCATCTTCCACATCTCGGCTTTCATCCGCGAGATCGTCTTGTCGCGTGTGATGCCTGCGTTGTGAACGACGATATCAACGCCGCCTTTTTTGCGCAGCGTGTCTGCGATGGTTTCGGGAGCATGAGACGCGATCAGATCGATAGGAAGGGGAGTACCGCTGATCTCTCGTGCCAAGTGGCTGAGCGGCCCTTCTTCTTCGGGGCGATCCAAACAGACCACGTGTGCGCCTTCTTGGGCGAGGTGGATTGCTGTTTCTTTGCCGATGCCTCGTGCGGCTCCTGTGACCAAGGCGATCTTGCGATCCAACACATGCTCCCAAACGATCGGTGATGCCGCGTCTTGGGTGTGGAGATCCACCTCGATCGGCTGAGCTGTGACGAAGGCCGACTGTGCCGACAGCAGGAAACGCAACACAGGCGCTGCACGAATGCCCGCTCCTTCGGCAATTCGTAGCAGATTCGCCGTCGCGCCCTTGCGACCGATCTCTTTGGCAAGACTGCGTGTAAAACCTTCGAGTGCTGCTTGGGTTGCAACGAGTTCACTTTCTCCGAGATCCTGCAACGCTTGGCCGATCACCACGACGCGGCCACTCCGTCGCAAACGTCCGACCAACGGCTGAAATACCGCGTGCAAGGTTTCGAGTGCATCGATCTCTTCCAAACCCGAAGCATCCAACACGATCGCATGCAAGTTTTTTTCGGCATCCAAGCTATCCAACGTCCGCGCAGGACGCCCATAAGCTTCTCCCGCCACGCGGAAGGCCACCTGCAAAGAATCCTCCATCAGATAAGGATTGGCCCCCGCCACCGCGAGTGTTTCCGCGATCATCGCCGTGTAAAGACTTTTGTTGTCCCCCGCCACCGCAATCCGTTGATCCTGCAACGGCTGCGCTTGCCAAGGCCCCTTCAACCGAGACAACGGCTCAGGCATCGGCAGCGGAAGACCCAACGTCTTGATCAACTCCCGCAACTGCGGCGTTTTGCTTAACTCAAGAAAAAAATCTGTCATGTTTTATCCTCAACGTCTTGGATGGGGTGAAATCCTTGTTGGGTTGTTTTTGTGTTGGGTTGTTTTTGTGTTGGGTTGTTTTTGTGTTGGGTTGTTTTTGTGGGGCGCTGCCCCACGCCCCGCAAGGGAGCTTTGCCCCCTTGACCCCGTTTCGGCGGGGTGAGCAGGGGCTTTTCAAACAAACGTCTGCACCGCTTGAGGTGGTGCGAACACGGGGGGGCAAGCTTTGGAGATTGCGAAGCATCGGGTGTTTCCGAAGGTGTCGGAGATTACGAAACATCGGGTGTTTCCGAAGATGTCGGAGATTGCGAAGATGTCGGAGATTGCGAAGGTTCGGTGAGTTTCAGGGCAAAGCGGCCTTGTAGGTAGACTGTTCCACCGGGTGCATCGCCGACAAAGATCTCTTGTGCTTCGTTGGTGTAGATTCCGACGCGTTTGGGTAGAGTGAGCGGCTTGCGAAAGCGCACTTCAAGCTCTTGCAAGGCATCGGTTTTGCCCGACAATAGGTTGCGATGGAGGGCTTCGTAGGTGAGGGCGAGGGTTCCGAATCCGTGCAAGATGCACCGTGAAAATCCCGCGATTTTGGCGTACAAAGGCAACCAGTGGATCGGGTTGACATCGCCCGTCAATAGAGCAAAGTTGGTTCCTGCATCGGCTTTAAGGTTCAAAAAATGGATCTCTCGTGCATCGAGAGGAACACGCAAAGACTCTTTTTTCTCGGCATCTTTTTCTGTGTTTTCTTTGTAATGTTTGTCTTTGTCTTTTGCTTTTTTGGGATGGGGTAAGAACGTTTGCAGCGCGGCGTACAAGGCTTGTGGCGTCTTGGTTGTGCCTGTTTCGATCTCCACCGTAAAGCGCTTTCCTTTGGGGGTGGGTTCGATCTGGAGAAGCCGTGTACGGCATTGCAGCGGTTGGTTTGCAGGCAAGGGGGCATGGAAGCGCAAGAGGCAGCCCGCGTTAAGGATGCGTGTGAGCGGATAGGGTAGCGTGCGCATGGCTTCGGTGACGAGGGGAAAACTCCATTGCGGGAACAGGTACGCGGGTGTGATGCCCCGATACGCCGAAGGATCTCCCCCAGACCAACCAACGATATCTTGAAGCAGCTTTTCGCTTCGAGGGGGAAGCGTGGCCTCGAACCAAGGCCCGGGTGTTTCGGGATCTTGCGCCGCATGGCTTTTGGAACCAGAAAGCGCAGCAAGGCCCATCGCTCGGATGACAGGCCATTGGCTCCCAAGATGCTGTAGATAAGACCATCTCATCCCGCACCTCCTGTTTGATCTTTTAATGAAGAAGGCCGAATAATCGGTGTTTGTGTTTCTCTCGGAGAGCTCACCGAACGTCCCCTTTTTGGTCTTGCAAGCGCGCAAGGTGGTCTTCGCCGAGCGAAACGATCTCGTCGTAAAGTCCGCGACATCGGGTCTCTGCGCGATCCAACCATGCCGAAAGCAGCGCACGGCGTTGGGGGTGTTTTTGGCTTTGTTCGAGCAAGACCTCGCAGATCGCTTCATCGGTCAAGATCCGCGTCAGCCTTTCGGCATGAAGCATCGCCATCGCAAAGTCTCGTTTGGGATCCCAGTCTTTGGAGAGCGTCTCAAACCACGCTGAGAAGGGCTTATCAGGAAGTTGTTTGAGCTTCGCAAAGATCGTGCGCGTCATCAAGTGCTGTTGTGCCGACGAGGACAACACTTGGATCTTGGCGACTCGCCGTACAAGCGTATCTTCGGCGGAGATGGATTGGAGTCGGGCTTTGGCTTGGCGTGTGACAAATTCGCGGGGGTGTTGCAGGATGCTTGTGAGCGTGTCTTTCATCGCCATCAACGATTGGATCTGGCTTGTCCCTTCGTAAATCGGAAGCACCATCGCATCGCGCAAGAGCTTTTCTGCTCCGTATTCACGGGTGTATCCAACGCCGCCGTGGATCTGTACGGCACGACGGGCATGATCGACGGCCTTTTCTGCTGCGATGTATTTGAGCAAAGGTGTCAGGCGGCGGGCCGTGCGCTGATGGCGTGGCCGATCTTTGCGCACGCGCTGGCGTTCTGATTCGCTCATCTCTTCGCCGAAGCGTTCGAGCATTCCGAGCTTTTGCGACATCTCCTCGTGGTAGGCTGCGGTGACGCAAAGGGCGCGAACCGCTTGGATATCCGTTTTCATCTCATCCAAATAATCGGCGATCATCTCGTGACGTGCGATGGCTTTGCCCATCGAATGGCGTTCTTCTGCGTAAGCGCAAGCCATCCGATATGCTGCTTCCATCAGGCCGAGGCTCTCGAATCCAACGCCGACTCGCGCATTGTTCATCAGCGTAAGCATATAGCGAAAGCCCTCACCACGCTTTCCGATCAACGCCGCAGGTGTGCGTTCAAACGATAGCGCAGCCGTCACAGAGCCGTTGTGTCCGAGCTTTTCTTCTACACGCTCAATGGTGACGTACCGTTCGCGCTTGCCGCCCGGCAAGTCTTCGTAGGCTTTGACCAGAAACATCGAAAGCCCCTTGAGTCCGGCAAATGTATCTTCTTCGCGTGCGGCGGGTTCGGTTCGTGCGATCACAAAGTGATATTTCCCATGCCCCGAAGTAATAAAGATCTTTTGCCCTGTGATGTACCAATTCCCCGCTGCGTCTTGCTCGGCTCGTGCGCGTAGCTTCGCCATATCCGAGCCTGCGTCAGGCTCTGTGATATCCATGCAGCCCCACGCCTTGCCGCTGGCGATCTCTTCGATCTCTTTTTGAAAGCGCGTTTGTGCGATCTGGGCTTGCTTTGTATCAAACTGTGTGGTGCCTTCGTGGATCGAAAAGGCCAACATCGCAAGTCCCATCCCGCCGTGAAAAGAGAAGTGCGTCATCGACGAAACATCCGCCCGTGCGATCATCTCACCACACAAAAAATACACCATCAGCGGGGCATTCAATCCCCCCAACTCTCGCGGCATGCACAAACGATGCAACTCCGCTTCGCGCATCTTTTTGAAGATATCCCCCATCGCTCGACCTTCGACCACTTCGCCATCTTTCACGCTTGGATGCTCTGCGTCGATCTTGGCCGCACGCGGGGCCAACTCGTTCCCAATCAAATCCCCCACCATCTCGGCGATCTCATGATAAGACGCCAACGCTTCTTTGACATCCTTGTAGCCCTCCGCAGTCCGAAAACCGTACTCGGTAATCTCCACCAGCGAGGCCCAATCCACACCATCCCGCATATAAAAGAGTAAGTCTTCGTTGTCTGTATAAAAATTCGCCATCGCTCGATCCTTTCTTCTTTACTTTACTTTGTTTTGGTTTTGTGGGGCGCTGCCCCACGCCCCGCAAGGGAGCGCGGCTCCCTTGACCCCGTAT
>CAUJFU010000337.1 GCA_963169055.1 Myxococcota bacterium | reverse complement strand
AGCTTGAAAAACGCATCGACACCCGTCACCACACAAACCGTTCCTGTCGCTTGGCCCGGGCTTCCTGCGATGCCCTTGTATACGCCTTTTTCGGAGCTTCTTGAAAGGACGGGCCTTGCTTGCCACAAGGACTGCGCTGTTCGACGCGCTTTTTTCCGTGACGCAACCATCGACTGGATCGCTTCTGATTCCAGCTTTTTGTTAACGGCCCCTTCGATCTCTTCGAGTGTTAGATAGCGCACATCGCTTGTGTCTTGTAGGAGACCTCTTTCAACAAAGCGCTGCGCCAAAGTATGCACCCCACGCCGCGCCTGCACAAAAGCCCCTTCGATCGCAAACAACGTGGCTTCTCTCGCGATATGCCCCTCACGAAAACGCTCCAGCGTCCGCGTAAAAGACCCCCGCAACCACCACGGCAACTTCGCCGTGATCCGTTGTACAAGCTGGCGGTACCGCTCGATGCGTTGGGCCTCTTCGTCTTGTTCCGCATCGGAAGAACGCACCATCACTGCAAGCGTCGCAAGCAACGCCGAAGGCTGTTCACCCCACGAAAGGTTGGAAAAGGGCAGATACACCTTGTTTGTACGCGCTCCGTAGCGTTTCAAAAACGCATCAAACGCCGTCACAAACTCCGATGCTTCGGATATTTTTGCAACATCCTCCAAATGCAGAGGTGGCGTCGCCTCACGAAACCACGCCACCACCGAAGGGATGCGCCGCGCTGTCTTCGCAAGTTCAGACAAAGCGTGGTGGATCTCTGCGGTCTTGAAGGAGAGATCACCCAACAAATCAAAGCTCTCCGCTCCACGCTGCCCCGCAAAACGCATCAACAGCTTGAGCCAAACAGAACGCAAGATCGCTGGGTAGATGTAGTCGGCAAAACGCGTCTTCCCCACATCCGAAGCCAAAGTATTCGCTTGTTTTGTATGTTCCACAAGTCCCTTGTCATCGAGAGAATCGATCTTCACTTCTCGGAGCACTTGCAAACGCTGCGCAACCCCATCTTCTTCGACCGTCCTCCACAACGACGGATCGCGCCGCATCTTGCGCCATATGATCCACGGCAACCCCAACAATCGCAGATTCGCCCCCATACGCCCGATCTCCACAAAAGGCCGACCATTCTCATCCATACGGATCATCTGCTTGGCCTGCGTCATCGTGATCCCCAAAGCCCGCGTCGCATCCAAAAATTGTTGGTAAGTATCGACCACCGACGCATGATCCAAGGGATACGGAGCCTCAGGAAAATGCTCCAAGATATCATCCAAGATCCGATATTGAAGAGAAGACAGCTTCTTTGTGGGGATCACCTCCGAAGGCGGCGGGAGCTGCGCAAGCGTCGTGATAGGCCGCGTTTGCAGCAAAAACACCTCCTCTCCCACCCCGCCCCACTCGATATCTTGTGGCGCGCTGTAATGCCCTTCCACCCGCATCCCTAGCTGCACCAGCTTTTGCAACGCTCCCTCGCTCAAAGAAAAGCGGCCCCTTGCCTCCGCATCCACGGACGTTGCCACTGTTCCACTCTCAGGCAACATATCCAAACGCTCGGCCTTCTCGCCCAACACACGTTCGATCACACGCAACGGCTCGCCCTTGTGCAACGTGTACGTATCAGGTGTCACACGCCCCGAAACCACCGTCTCTCCGAGCCCATACGACGCATTCAACAGCATCTGCTCTGGCTGTCCATTCAACGGATTCACCGTAAACAACACTCCCGCAACATCGGGCGAGATCATCTCCTGCACAACCACCGACAGCCGCACGTTTTCGTGTGGGAAACCTTGTCGCTCACGGTAATCCATCGAGCGCAACGCCCACAACGAAGACCAACAAGACCGCACCTTCGCCAACAGCGTCTCTTGCCCTCTCACCCCCAAAAAGGTCTCTTGTTGACCCGCAAAGCTCGCCTCAGGCAGATCCTCCGCCGTCGCCGAAGACCGCACCGCCACCAACCGCTCTCCCCCCAACGCCTCGTAAGCCTCGCTTACAGCCTGTGCAATGTCTCTCGGGATCTCCACTTCCCACCACAACGACCGAATCTGCTCCGCATACGCCTGTTTCGCCGTGATATCCGCGCCTTTCATCTTCTCCAAATACTCGCTGATCTGTTCCCACATCCCCGGCATCTTTAACACACGTTCGTACGCCTTTGCACTCACACAAAAACCCTTCGGCACAGGAAATCCCGCACGATACATCTCTCCCAAATTCCAGCCCTTCCCTCCCACCAAACCCAGTTCCTTCGTCTCTGCGTCTCCAAACCAATACACCGCCATCTCTTTGCCCGCCTTCTCTTCCGCTAGAGCATCTCCACTTCATTTTTAGTGAACAAACTCATTGAACATATTCGATGAACATGGTCATCAAATAAAAGAAAGAAAGAGGTTTGTCAAGGAAAGAAATCAGGGTGATGAAAAGGAGGCAGGAGGGATGGGTCTTCCCTTGGTGGAGGGGGGTTTGTATAGTGCGTTTTTGTTGAGGGAGAAGAGAACGAGCCACCCGTCGCGAAGAACGCCGAAGCAAGGGCAAAAGAAGCGACGCAAGCATCATGTGAGGAGGAAGCGGATGGCGGGTTATGTGATGTCGATCGATCAAGGGACGACGGGCAGTACAGTGATGCTTTTGGATCGGGCGTTGGAGGTCAAAGGCCGAGCGAATTGTGAGTACGGGCAGATCTATCCGAGGCCGGGTTGGGTGGAGCATGATCCCGAAGCGATCTGGCAATCGGTGCAAGCTGCGATCAAAGCGTGTTTGGAACAGGCAGGGGTGGGAGGCGATCAGATCGGGGCGATCGGGATCACCAACCAACGGGAGACCACGGTGGTCTGGGATCGCAAGACGCACAAGCCGATCTACAACGCGATCGTTTGGCAATGTCGCCGCACAACGGACCTGTGTCGGGAGCTGAAAGAGGCGGGTTTGGAGCCGCGCTATCGGGAAAAAACGGGACTTGTGTTGGATCCTTATTTTTCGGGAACCAAGGTGCGCTGGATCTTGGACAACGTGGAAGGCGCACGCGCAAAGGCCGAACAGGGCGAGCTTTGCTTTGGCACGATCGACACCTATCTGGTGTGGCGGCTGACGGGTGGAGGAAGCTTTGTGACGGATGTAAGCAACGCATCACGGACGTTGTTGATGGATCTGCATACGCTTGAATGGTCGGAAGATCTATGCGGCCCGTTGCGCGTGCCGATGAAGATGTTGCCGAGTATTCGGAGCAGTGCGGAGATCTATGGTCATACAGTTGCGGAAGGTGCGTTGCCATCGGGCATTCCGATCGCAGGGATGGCAGGCGACCAACAATCGGCGTTGTTTGGTCAGGCTTGTTTTTCGGTGGGAGATGCAAAATGCACGTATGGGACAGGGGCGTTTTTGCTGGTCAACACAGGGATCAAGCCGATCCCTTCGGAGCATGGGCTACTGACGACGGTGGCATGGAAACTCCAAGGACAGGCCGCGCAGTATGCCCTTGAAGGGAGTGTGTTTATTGCGGGTGCTGCGGTGCAATGGCTACGCGATCAGATGAAGTTCATTCCCAAAAGTCCCGAAAGTGAGGATCTTGCGGCCTCGGTGGAAGACAGCGGAGGCGTGATCTTTGTGCCAGCGTTGACGGGGCTTGGTGCGCCGTATTGGAATCCCGATGCGCGGGGTTTGATCTGGGGGATCACACGCGGAACCAACACAGCGCATCTTGCACGCGCAACGCTCGAAGGGATCGCCTTTATGACGCACGATGTCTTGACGGCGATGGCCTCGGACTTGGGCAAACCGATCACGGGGCTGAAAGTGGATGGGGGAGCTTCACAAAACAACTTGATGATGCAGTTCCAATCGGATCTTTTGCAAGCGCCGATCGTGCGTCCACAAATGCTCGAAACGACGGCTCTTGGGGCGGCTTTTCTTGCGGGCTTGGGGGCGGGGCTGTGGTCTTCGACAGAGGAGATTCGGGAGACATGGAAAGAAGACCGCACTTTTTCTCCAAAGATGGACGCCGTCACCGTCCAAGATCGCCTTGCGCTTTGGCACAAAGTCGTGCGTCTGGCTTGAGAGCATCGGATGTCTTTCGCGCCCGTGTCCCGCGTTTTCCGCCCCTTCCACGAGCCTCTCGTCGGTTCCAAAAACGAACGCAAAAAGCCAAGACCTTTCTGCTACAAGTAAGCTCCCGTCTTTTCTGGAAACCTCACCGTTTTCAAGATCCCAAAAAGCCTAGGAATCAACAGGAGATAGAGAATGCAAGGCAGCAAACGAACGAGCAAAGGATATGCAGATCAGCGATGTATCCTTTCCCTTCGATCTTTCCAAAAAGAAACATCCCCCCAACATCCGTGGTTTGGCTATTTATGGACCTGTCTCGCCTTTGTGCTTTTGGCGGGTTCGATGCAAGACGCTCATGCTCTCTCGCTGATCAAGCTCAGTGAAAAAGAAGTCGTCGCCAAGTCGACGTTGATCGTGCAAGGCCGTGTGACGGCAAAGCGTTATGTGTGGGCTCCGCGCAAGATGGGTGTGGTGACGTTGGTGACGCTTGCTGTACAAGAAGAAGTCATCGGTCGCAAAGCCCCGAAGGAAGTGGTGATCCGCCATTATGGCGGTCAGATCGGCGATGTCCGTGTGGTGATGCCCAACAGCCCGCACTTTGAAGTCGGCCAAGAAGTGATCGCAGTCTTGGAAGCGAGCCAGTACCTCCCTGCCAACGAGTATCTGCTTGTCGGTTGGACCCAAGGCCAATGGCACATCTTGCGCCCTCCCACAGGCGCAAGCTTTTCCGCCGAGGCCATTGTTGCGCGAAGCTATCACAAGCTCTCGGCCTATCCGACCCCCCAAGCGCAGATCAAAGATCCCACCGCGCTCACCAGTCTGCGCGTCCTCAAGAGCCGAATGCGCCAGCATTGGCAAGACTTCCAGCAAGTCAAAGTCTTGCCGCTGCCCACACTCAAGATCCTCCCTCCTGCAATCAAACTCAACACCCAACGCCCTCTGCCCAAAGGCGTTCAACAGATCCCCAAGATCGCCCCAAAACAAGCCCCCCTCCCCACCCCCCACAAACACACCCATCCCTAAGCAACGCGGATCGCACAGGAGACTCTGAATCATGACCAAACGAACCACCGCACACCGCTCGTTGCAGATGGCCGCGATCTTGTTGGTGTCGATTTTTGTCCTTCCTACCGAAGTTTTCGCATGGAACCCCCTTGTTTACAACGGACGTTGCGCAGAAAAAGGCAACCGTTGCGATTCAACCGTTGGAAACGCCGGTGGAGCGGGCGCTTGTTGTGACCCCGCCAATCCACGGGCCAACGGATACAACAGCGTCCCCGATTGTGCCAATCGCAACGCTTGTTCGGGCGGCGCAGCCTACAAATGGAAGGCCATTCCGCTGACATGGTATTGGAACCCCAACAACCGACCGGGCGGATTTCAGCGCCGTACCGAGGCACAATTCGCCACCGCGCTCCAAGAAGCCGTCGATGCGTGGAGCAAACCCACCTGTACTTCGTTCAAAGCGACCTACGGTGGTATCCGCACCAACCTCGCCCCTTCGACACGCGACGGAAGTGTTGTGCTGTATTTCCCCACCCAAGCAGAGTGGGCGCAGTTCGGTGCAGGCAGTTCAACGCTGGCCTTTGCGCGCCCGATCCCCACCAACTCCCAAGGCGATCTCGGCGATGGAGACGTGATCTTTAACCCCAACCTCTCTTGGGGAGCCGACAACGTTCAAAACAACGAGTACGATATCACCAGCGTGGCCTCACACGAATTCGGCCATGCCATCGGCCTTGGGCACAGCCAGTTTTCGAGCGCGCTGATGTATTACGCCACATCGGGCATCGGCCCGCTTTGGGCCAACACCTACAAACGCAACCTCCCCGCCGACGATGTGACGGCGATCTGCTCGACGTATCCGCGCCTCAACTGCACCCAACAATCCGATTGCAGCGGTTGTTTTACCTGCAACACAGCCTCCAAGACCTGCGAACCTCGCCAAGTGGCCCTTGTGACGGGACTTTGTAAGCCTTGCACCAAACCCGAAGATTGCGGTGGTGCGGCGGATATCTGCATCCGCACCCCCGAAGGCAACCGCTGTGGACAAGCCTGCGACAAAGACGAGTGCTGCCCCTCGGGCTACCGCTGTTCGGATGTGGGCGGCGGGCAAAAGCAATGCGTTCACACCTCGGGAACTTGCCCACCGATCTCCTGCACCACCAACACAAACTGCGGTCCGGGCGAGTCTTGCCAAAACGGAACCTGCAAACCGCAACCTGTCACCCAAGACGCCAATGCTTGTAAGATCTGTAGCAACGGACAATGCGCAGGTTCCAACAAGTGCTTCGATCTGCGCGGCGAAGATCGCTGCCTCCAACCTTGTGCAGCAGACCTATTCTGCCCGACAGGGTTTGATTGTCAGTCCACGTCTTCGGGCCGCATTTGTGTCCCCGAAAACTTGATCTGCCCCTGTGGTATCGACGCCGATTGTCCCACCGGCCAAGTCTGCCGAAACAAGTTCTGTCAAAAGCCGGGGGGTGGGACGTTTGGCGATCCGTGTGGAGACCAACAACCCTGTGCAACGGGCTTTGAGTGTACCCCCACCCAAGGAGGAAGCCTCTGTATCCAATTCTGCGGTCAATCCGCTTCTTCCGCGCCCGCTGGTTCCCCGGGTTCGGTCTGTACGGGTTCAGGCGGATGTTCCAACGGAGCCACGTGCTTCCAAACGGGAAGCAGCGGCAACATCTGTATGGTGCAGTGTACCTCCAACACAAATTGCACAAGCGGAAATGGCGGACAGTGCTTCCAAGTCGGAAACAATGTCAACGCTTGTTTGTGCAGCCAAGACAGCCAATGCAAGAGCGGTTTCACTTGCAACAAAGCCACGCTCTCGAAGCTTTTTCAACAAAGCGTCGGAGCGTGCGCCCCAACAAGCGGCCCTGTATCTTGTTTCGCGGGTTCGGCGTGCAAAGATGCGCAAGCGCCGCAAACAGCGTGCTCTGCGCAAAGCCAAGACTGCATCTGTTATCCCACAGGAACGAAAGGGCCGGGTGAAGCTTGCTCGCAAAATGAGTTATGCAAAGATGGCCTCCAATGCGTCGGAGTCGGAACCAACAGCTATCTCTGTATGGAGCCTTGCCAAAATGGACAACCCGGGCAGTGCAAATTTGGCGGAAGCTGCGTGATTCCCGCCCAAGGTGGCTCCTACTTCTGTGGGTGCTCGAACGCCGCTCCCTGCCCCGCAGGACAGCGTTGCAACTTTGCCTTCGGAACAGCGGGCTATTGCGTCGCCCAAGATCCCAACGCCTGTGGGAACGGGACTTGTGACGGCTCGCTCGGTGAAAACTGCGCGACCTGCCCCAAAGACTGCGCTTGTTCGGGCGGTCGTCAGTGCATCAACAACCTTTGCCAAGATCCCCCCAAGAATTGCGGCAACAACGCGTGCGACAGCGGCGAAAACTGCCAAAACTGCCCGGGTGATTGCAAATGCCCCGCAGGACAAAACTGCGATGCGGGCGTCTGCAAAGCCCCTGTCCAAGACTGCGGAAATGGCACTTGCCAAACAGACAAAGGCGAAAACTGCGCAACGTGCGCCGCTGATTGTGGATGTCCGAACGGCCAAGCCTGTCAAAACAATGCTTGTGTCGCTTCTCAAAGCTGCGGAAACGGCACGTGCGATAATGGCGAACACTGCGGGTCTTGCCCTGCTGATTGCAAATGCCCGAGCGGTCAGTCCTGCCAAAACAACGTTTGCGCCGCTTCACAAGACTGCGGAAATGGCACTTGCCAAGCAGACAAAGGCGAAAACTGTGCAACGTGCGCCGCTGATTGTGGATGTCCGAGCGGCCAAGCTTGCCAAAACAACGTTTGTGTCGCTGCACAAGATTGCGGAAACGGCACTTGTCAAGCAGACAAAGGCGAGCATTGCGGCTCTTGCCCTTCGGATTGCAAATGCCCGAGCGGTCAATCTTGCCAAAACAACGCTTGCGCCGCCACCAAGCCCACGCTCCCCTGCCCTGTCGAAGAACAAGCCGAAGAATGCGACGTGGAAGGCAAAAACTGCGCAACGGTTTGCGTCAAACCCAAAACAGGCTGCGCTTGCCAATCCAACCCCCAAGATCCCTTCCAACTCCCCTTCTCTCTACTCTTTGTCCTCGCTTTCTGGCTCTACCTCCGACGACGCCTCGCCTAATATACCGTAATCCCCGACTCCCCAACCCCCATGCTCTCCGATCCCCATGTCCCCCAATCCCCGACCATTCGAGCGTTTCAGCACGCCGAACACGAAATCCGCTCCAACGCACAAAAAAAGCCCATCTACGGCTGCCGTGGAACAGCCAGAGATGAGCTTTTGTATCAAACCAAGGCGGTGGGACGTTTGGCAAAGCCCCACACGTCTATCCAACTGCGCAAACCCAGAGACCGCTCATTACGCCCGAACTATCGGGGTTATTCGCCGCCATCATCGCCATCATCGCCGTCATCACCAAAGACGTCCGCATCGTCAGCGAAAACCCCGGTGGAACGGACAAACTTCTCAAGTTCTTTCACTTTCTGGTGCGCCAAGATCACGTTCTGCAAACGAACCTGCTTTTTGCCGATCAACAACACCATCGTTCCAGCACCCAAGATCAACCGCTCGAACACGTCGGTAGTCAGGACGCGAAAGTTAAGTGCGCGTCCCGGATAGTTGGTGGAGTGACCCGCAAACGTCTGGATATGCTTGACTTCGTTGGCGGAAAACTCCCAACGATTGAGGTGCGCCCACACAAAGTCACACAGGATCAAGAAACCAAAGAAGCCCGCGAACGTGAAAAAAGCATGGCTGTTCATCCGAACGTGCAGCAAAGACAGCGACTGCGAGATCAACCAACCCAAACCAAAGTGCCAGATCAACAAGCCCAACACCGCTGCCACCAAGCCCAAAAACAACGTCCGCAGCGAGTTAAAATCGAACAGCACCACCACCGTATTCGCGAAGAAGGTTGTCAAAAACAACCCTGCCCACACGCCACTGCCATCCGTCGGAACCATCAAACCGCAAAACAACGCCATCAAGATCGACGGATAGTAGTAGATCACAGGTGTATGAGAACGAACAACAATCTTGCGCTGGCTTCGATCATGAGCAACGGGCGCGGCAGGCGCGATCTTCGTACCCAATTCAGACTTCTCAATCAACATCCCTGCGCTTTTCATGGCCGTTCTCCTTCTGCGCTTTGCGCTCTCGAAAAGACCCGTGGTCTCTTCGTTTGGAAACCTCGATCCTTCTCTCTTCCACGGCGATCTCTCCACCCAAGAAGGTCTCGGTTTCTGTTGTCTGCGCCCCGCATAAAGTCAAAGAATATTCCTTGCTTTCACCTATGCCCCTATCCAACCAAAAAGAAAAGGCTTTTTATGCGTTCCATCACCCACCACCCCCTCCATTCCCCCCTTGATCTGTTTTTCTAAAAACTGTGACTCATATCACAATCTATCTTTTTATCTGTCCATTCATTGGACACCTCAACAAAGATGAAAAAAGCAACATCGGAAAAACGAACGAATGGTGAGAAGGCCCGCGCCATCGTTCAAAACCCCCGTGTTCGCGGTAGTTCAAGCGAGAGAGTCGTCTGTATGAAACGCGCTGATCTCTTCGCCAACGCGGGGTCAAGGGGCGACAGCCTATGGCGGGGTGTGGTACCTCGCCCCACATACAACATCCAGCCGCGTTGCGAGGATGTTATTGGGGAGTGCAAGGGTGGATGGTGGAGCGACGGCGGATGCGGCGGAAGAAGAAGAGGACAGCGATCCACCAAGAGAAGGGCAAGAGTGGGGAGAGGGGGTTGGATTGGCAAGAGCAGCCGACAAAGACGCCTTTGTTTTTGGCGCGAAAGGTTAGTGTATCGGGGGCGGAAGAAGCGCCGCTGGCGTCGGAGACTTGGAGTTGGAAGGTGTAGGAGCCTTCGGATTCGACGAGGAAGGCGAGGGTTGGCGAAGTCCAGGATTGAGCGGAGACGGGTTTTCCTTCGAGCTGCTTCCAGCGATAAGAGAGGGATTCGTTGTTGGGGTCGAAGCTACGGGAGCCATCGAGAGTGATCTGTTGGCCGACAAAGACTTCGCCGATGGTTTCGATTTGTGCGACAGGGGGTTGGTTGGCTCCTTCGACGGAGATTTGAACGCGGGACTCGATGGAACGGACCTTTCCGTCATCGACACGCAAGCCGAAGAGATAGCGAGGGATCTTGGGGTCTTGTGCGGCAAAGTAGGGGTTCATGGGTTCGGCGGTGTTGAGCAAGACAGCGGCCCCTTGGGGTTCGATCAAGCGCCAGTGGTAGGAGAGCGTATCTGTGGGGTCTTTGTCGTAGCTGCGCGAGCCATCCAAGCGGGCGGTGTGACCGAGGCGAACGGTCTGATCGGCTCCTGCATGGGCGACAGGAACTTGGTTTTTGTCGTCGTTGACGGCGAGAAAGGCATCGACAGGCAAGCTCCATGTTTTGCCGTCTGACACTTCAAGAGAGAGTTGCAAGATCCCAGAAACAACGGGAACCAAGAACGGGGTATTGCTTTGGTCGTCTTTGAGGGGGGTCGGAAAGCCACCCACAAGACGCCAACGAAAGCGCAAGGCTTCGCCTTCGGGATCGTTGCTTTGAGAGGCATCCAACAGCCCCTTGTTTAGGGCGATTCCAGCTTTTAGACTGCGTTCGCCTGAGAGATCGCCATTGTGTTGGGCGATGGGGGGCTGATTTGCTTTGGGATTTGCGCGGATCAAGATATCGATCGGTGCGCTTTCGAGGGCGGCTTGTTGTGCAAGAGGCCCGCCGCGCACCCACAAACGGAAGCGGTAGTCTGCTTGTCGCAACACAAAGAAGGTCGGGCGGGCCGTTTTTTCATCGCGCAGCGCAACCGAAGGCCCATCGATCTGCACCCAACGAAAGGTGAGTTGTGACCCCGCAGGATCGATGCTTTGAGAGGCATCCAATTGAAACCACGTTTCGTAGGTTGCGTGCGCGGATGCAGCGATGGCGATGGGCAAACGGTTGGTTTGGCCTTCGACACGCACACCGACCACCTGCTCTTGCGAGACGATGCGTTTTCCTTGGACATCGGCCTCCACGCTGAGCGCAACAAGATAATATCCCGGAAAAGAAGCCGTCAATCGGGCATTTGCGGGGGATTGTGGATCTTGGTCAAGCCGAACTTGCTCGCCTTGTGTCAGCAGTCGCCATTGGTAGGAGACGATCTTTCCAAAGGGAGCGACCGAACGAGAAGCATCCAGACGGATGGCCTCGTTGATCGCGCCTTGTTCGGGAGCAAGCAGCAGAGCCATCGGAACATACACAGGAGAAGCCGAAGGATCATGGACGATCACTTCGAGGGTGGCGGTGTTTTGGAGCGGAGTGATATCGCTTTGTGAGGGGATATCTTCGACGCGCAATTGGAAGCGGTAGACGCCCGCTTGGGTGGGAGTAAAGCGGGCTTTGGCTTCTTGGGGATCTTTGATCTCGACTTGGGGGGCTTCGAGCGGGGACTCTTTGCGCAGTTGAGACCACGAAAAACGCAGGAGATCGCCGTTGGCGTCGTCGCTTGGGCTTGCATCGAGCGCGATCTCCTGACCGACTTGGCCGATCAGCGTGTAGATCTTGCGCGGTGTTCCTTCGGGCAAGGTTTCCACACGCAAGGGCGCATCCACCGCTGCGCTTGGAGGGACATTGCGCACGCTGACTTCGACAAGATCAGGCAAGCTGTCTTGCGCTCCCGAACGCACCGTCAATTGGAACAAATAATCACCCGCCCGCCGCAAGATCACACGCGCTCGCCGAGCATCGGCATCAAGGATCTGGATCTTTTCATCGGCAGGACTCTGGCGCACTTGCCATTGATAACGCAACGCTTCGGTCGCTCCTTCAGGGGCGATACTTTCGGAGCCATCGAGTTCGATCTCTTGGGGAAAGATGCCTTTGCGATCTTCGCCTGCGTTGGCGATCGGCCCCTTTTGTTCGGA
>CAUJFU010000336.1 GCA_963169055.1 Myxococcota bacterium | reverse complement strand
GGGCTTGTGTGGGGGGGGTGTGCGCAGAGGATTGGGATTTGGGAGGTCCAGCCTTTTCGACGCGGGGGGGAGGGGTGGGTGTGGAGGTTGTTTGGGACGATGGTTCGGCCATGGGGGGTATCTTGAGCTCCTCAGGTTGGTGAGGCGGAGACGAAGTCTTCGGGGCGTCGATCTGACGGGAAGGCGTAGGCTCCTCGATAGAGGTTGACGGTGTAGTCGTTTGTGAGGGACGAGTCACATCTTCTCCAGATGGACCAACAGGTTCCTGCGCGAGGGTTGTGGTTTGGATCTTTCCTTCGGGGTGGGCCGGCGAATCTGCGGTCGTTTCGGTCGTGTGGGCCTTGGCGAGGTCACGCGGTTTGGGCTGCTCTGGCGAAGGATGTTTGAGTAGTACAGGATCGGTTTTGTGTTGTACAGGAGCGGGAGAAGAAATTGTTTCTGCCTTTTTGGAAATGTCGGATACACGGGGAGAAGCGTCGGCGGATTTTTCTGCGGTAGGAGCTTCTTTGGGGGGAGGTTCGGCGGGGAGGGCGTGTGCCGAGATCGGGGTAGGGGTTGTGATCTCGGGTGGTGTTGGATTAGAAGGGACGAAGGGGGGCGGAGCATCGGGTCGGATACCGAGATCGAGGGACAAGAGTTGTGTGGGAAGGGATGCGATGGTTTGGGGCATTTCCCAGCGCGTGCGTTGTATCACGATCTCTTGTTCGCCTTCTCGCCGAGTGACGATGGTTTGGATATTGGGTGTGGTTTGTTCGAGGTCTGCCGTTTGAGCGCGTCTGCGCAGGACGGTGGGGCGAACAGCAGGTTCAGAAGTTTTGCCTTGCCCGAGTTTCAGTTTGAGTTCTTTGATCTCATTGTTTTCTAGTGTATTGGCGTGAGAGTTAATGTGTGAAAAGCCCAACTGTTGGGCTTTCTCGATGAACTCTTTGCTTGGTATCCCCAGTTCTTTGGCGATTTGGTGAACGCGAATCTTGGCCATCTATGAAGCTCCTCGGAAAAGTTTATCTAATCCACAACAGCAAAAGTGTAGCGGTATGTAACAAACGCATTTGTTTTCAACGGTCGGCTAAGGTTTGTGATCGTTTGGGGGCGGAGAGTCAGGTAGGGGTGACGTATCCGCATCCGCATTTTGATCTTGGGTGTATTCCTTTTGTGTGTGGTCCTTTGCGGGAGGTGGCATGGGGGGAAGGAACCCTTGGGCGCGTATGGCTTCGCGTTGCAATGTTGTTGCAAAGCCCGACTCTGTGACGGTTAGAAGGGAGCAGGCGGGGAGTCGCAGCGGGGAACCAAGGACGTCTTTGGGAAAGGTTTGAAGGCAAGGGATGGAGAGGCGTGCGGCCCAGCGAGAAAACTTGGTGGAGATGCTTGGCGCAGCGTCCATTGCGATCAACATGAGAAGTGCGGAGCCTTGGCGCAGGGTGTGTTCGACGCGGCTGTTGCCGGCAGCGATGACTCCTGCGCGTAGCCCCAAAGCAAGCAAAGAAGAGAGATGACGGTTGGCAGCTTCGGCAGCTTCTTGGAGGAGGGTCTCTGCGTCAGCAATAACGGGCGCACGGAAGGCTTTTTTGATGCCACCTTTTTCTACAGCTTTGCGCAAGCTGTCACGGTCGGCGCAGACATAAGCGCCGCGTCCGGGGAGCTTGTGCAGGTAATCGATGTAGACGCGTTGTCCGCTTGGATCAAGGACAAGGCGCAACATCTGTTCGGGGGCAAGGCGTTTCCGCGTTGCTACGCAAGTGCGTAGAGGGCCTGTTTCTTCGGGTTCTTGGTTTGCCGTTTCCGTCAATCTCTTCTCCTTTGTGTGTGGAATCCTCTTTCGTTGGTGGGTTGCGCGAGAGCAAGCACCACAGGGGTATACGCGAGAAGACTCTGTTTGGGGGAGGCATGGGGTGCCTCGGGACTCTTGGGCTTCGGAACGTTCGTTGGTTTCTTTTGGTTCGTTTTCTTCTTAGGAGTTGTCTTTGTCCACAGAAAGGGCGTTTTCGCTTTGTTCTGGGGTGGGGGATGGGTTCGAGGAGTCATCGGTGGAAGGAGGCGATGGCTGTTCGATTTGGTTTTCGTCGACGGATGGAGACGACGGCTGTTCGGTTTGGTTTTCATCGGTGGATGAGGGCGTGGTGCGAGCTTCTGGAGTTCCTTCGACGGCAGCGGCGTTGGGGGTAGGTCGCAAAGGCTTTCGGATCGCACGGCGTTGCGCTTCGATCTCTCGCACCACTTTGGTTGCAGTTTCTTGGAGCAAGGTTGCGTTTTCTGTCCCGATGCCGGGGATGATTGCGAGGTCTTGTTGATCGGCGTTCACGATATCGTGAGCAGAGCGATACCCGAGCTTGAACAAGGGCAAGAGCATCTCGCGGGTGACGCCACCGTTTTCTTGCATGAGGCCGACAGTGCGTTCTTGTTCGGCGAGTACGTCTTGATCCGAAAGGATATCGATTCGCCAGTTGGTGAGTTTGGAAGCGAGCCGAACGTTTTGGCCTTTTCGACCGATGGCGAGGGATAGTTGATCGTCGGGGACGATAAGCTCCATGGATCGGACATCTTCGTCGATGATCACACGGCTAACTTGCGCAGGAGCGATGGCGTTGCAGACAAAGCGGGCGGGATCTTCGCTGTAGAGGACGATATCGATTTTTTCGCCGCGTAGTTCTTGGACGACGGATTGAACGCGAGCGCCTTTGACGCCGACGCACGCACCGACAGGATCGACATCGTTGTCGCGTGAGGTGACAGCGATCTTGGCGCGTACACCCGGATCGCGGGCAGCGCTGACGATCTTGACGATCCCTTCGTAGATTTCGGGAACTTCCATTTCAAAGAGTTTGATCAAGAAACCTTCGTCTGTACGACTGAGGGTGACGATGGGTTTGTTGTCTTCGTTTCTGACGTCTTTGATGTAGGCTTGGATACGGTCGCCGATGCGGACGTTGGTCTCTTTGGGGATCTGATCTTCTTTGGTGAGCAGAGCTTCTGCGCGGCCAAGGTCGATGATCCAGTTTTGTCGTTCGTGGCGTCGGAGCACGCCTGTGACGATCTCTCCACGGCGGTCTTTGTATTCGTTGTAGACCAGTTCGCGTTCGGCATCGCGAACACGGCGGATGATCTCTTGTTTGGCGGTTTGTGCTGCGATGCGCCCAAAGTCTGATGTGTCGATCTTTTCGCCGAGTTCATCATCCACATCGCAGTTTTGGTCGAGCTTTTGTCGAGCTTCTTCGAGTTCGATCTCGCGATCAGGGTCTTCGATGGTGGAGACGACGCGCAACCAACGAAAGACTTCGACTTCGCCTTTTTCTTCGTTGTAACGGGCTTCCAGATCGAGATTCATCCCAAGCTTTTTGCGGGCAGCCTTCAAGACGGCGGACTCGATGGTATCGATAAGGACAGAGCGATCGATGCCTTTCTCGCGTTCGATCGCCTCCAATACTTTTTTTAGCTGCAAGTCATCTGCGGCCATACGTTCTATTCTCCTGTTTCAATTTCAAGTTGCGTCTTGGAAGACAGCGCAAGCCACGCGTCCATATCGGGATCGAGGTGAGCTTTGGCGATCAGGTGCCAAGGGATGTGAAAGAGGTGTCCGTCCATATCGAGGCCGAGATAATCGTCATGGATCTCGGCGATGGCTCCGTACATGTTGCGGCTGGGTGTTGGAAAGTTCGGATCTTCGGAGCGTATCGGATCGAGGCTTTTGAGGCGGATTCGACAACTGGCGAAACGTTGAAATTCCGATTTTTTGCGAAGAGGGCGTTGGATGCCGGGCGAAGAGACTTCGAGGCTGTAGGCGTGGGGGATGACTTCTTCGACATCCAAAAATGCGGATACTTGGCGGCTTAGGCTGGCGCAGTCATCGAGCGAGATGCCCTGCCCGGGGGCCACGCCAAGACCTTCGATGATCGGGAGGTTGGGTTTGTCGACGTAGAGTCGGAGGATCCATTGTCCTTCGCGGACGTATTCGATCTCTAACAATTCAAAACCCGCCCCCTCGATGAGGGGGTCAAGAAGCGCCCAAAGGGCTTCGATGACGCTGTTACGGGTTGCTGCACACATACCTAATCCTGCCTTTTGTGATGACAAGCGGAGACATCGGTTTGAAGGGGGGGTCTGCGCTTTGTGTCGGGAGTTCTCTTGTACGCGGAGGTGTACCGCAGGTTTGAAGAAGCACGATCCAAAGCCCCATAAACAAAAAAGCGGGCAACAAGACCCACTTTTCCCAAACACCTGCGCTGCGTTGGATGCCCTCAGCGGGGGCCTTTGAAGACCAAGAATCGGGTGATTTGGATTCAAAAGGCACTCTATCTCGAAAGGGCAGAACACTTATAGCAAAGGACGATCTCAGAAGCAACCCTTTTTCGTTGCGTCGTCGTGTTGCTTTGGAGGGTGTTGCGTAGGGGGGGAAGGGAAGGGATGGTGCAAGAGAAAACGAGGGGCCTGTTGTGCTGTACGCAACAAGCCAACGAGACCGTGATGGGAGAGAGGGCCGTTTATTTCTTGTCTTCGTACTCGGCGTCGATGACATCGTCATCGCCACCCGCCGAACCGCCCGTTGCTGCGCCGCTATCGCTGGCGTTTTTGTACAGATCTTCGGCGATGGCGTAGGTTTCTTTTTCGATCTCTTCCATCAAGGATTTGATTTCGTGAAGATCTTCGCTCGAATCTTTGAGTTGACGGAGTTTTTCGAGCTTGGATTCGAGAGACACTTTTTTGGGAGCGGCGATCTTGTCGCTGCTTTCTTTGAGCATCTTTTCGGTGCGATAGAGCATGGTGTCTGCTGCGTTTTTGACTTCGATGACTTCGCGGCGTTTTTTGTCTTCTTCGGCGAAGCGTTCGGACTCATTGACCATGCGTTTGATGTCGTCATCGGAAAGTGTCGAAGACGATTCGACGCGGACGTTTTGTTTTTTGCTGGTGGCTTTGTCAACGGCGGAGACATGGAGGATGCCGTTGGCGTCGATATCAAAGGTCACTTCGATCTGGGGAATTCCGCGAGGGGCTGGCGGGATGCCTTCGAGGTGGAAGCGAGCGAGGGTACGGTTGTGTTTGGCGAGTTCGCGTTCGCCTTGGAGAACGTGGATCTCGACGGAGGTTTGGCCGTCTGCGGCGGTAGAGAAGGTGTCGGATTTGCGCGTGGGGATCGTGGTGTTGCGTTCGATCAGCTTGGTAAAGACGCCGCCAAGGGTTTCGATCCCAAGCGAGAGGGGGGTAACGTCGAGCAGGAGTAGGTCTTTGACGTCGCCTGCGAGGATACCGGCTTGAACGGCAGCACCGAGCGCAACGACTTCGTCGGGGTTAACGCCTTTGTGGGGATCTTTTCCAAAGATTTGTTTGACGAGTGCTTGAACGGCGGGGATACGGGTCGATCCACCGACGAGGATCACTTCGTCGACTTCGGAGGCCGAAAGCTTGGCGTCTTTGAGTGCTTGGATGCAAGGTGCTTTGGTTTTGGTGATCAGATCATCCATCAGTTGCTCAAGTTTGGGGCGAGTGAGCTTCATCTGGAGGTGTTTGGGGCCTTTTTGATCGGCGGTCAAGAAGGGCAGGTTGATCTCGGTTTCCATGGCGCTTGAGAGTTCGATCTTGGCCTTTTCAGCGGCTTCTTTGAGGCGCTGCAACACCATCTTGTCGCCTGTGACGTCGATACCGCTGTCGCGTTTGAATTCTTTGATCAGATAATCGATGATCTCTTCGTCGATGCTATCGCCACCGAGATGCGTGTCACCGTTGGTGGAGAGGACTTGGATCACGCTGTCGCCGACTTCGAGGATGGAGATATCGAAGGTACCACCGCCAAAGTCATACACGGCGATCTTGTGTTCTTTTTTCTCTTGAAGACTATAAGCCATCGCTGCGGCGGTGGGTTCGTTGACGATCCGCAGGACTTCGAGACCGGCGATCTGCCCGGCATCTTTGGTGGCTTGTCGTTGTGAGTCGTTGAAGTAAGCAGGGACGGTGATCACGGCTTTGGCGACGGCTTCACCGAGGTAATCTTCGGCGGCTAGTTTGAGTTTTTGGAGGATCACTGCGCTGATCTCGGGCGGCGAATGTTGTTTGCCGTCGATGTTGACGCGGGCGTCTTCGCTGCTGCCTCGGACCACTTTGTAGGGAACGCGTTTGATCTCATCGGTCACTTCGTTGAAGCGGTTACCCATGAAGCGTTTGATCGAATAGATGGTGCGTTCGGGGTTGGTGATCGCCTGGCGTTTGGCAACTTGGCCAACGAGGCGTTCCCCTGTATCTGTAAAGGCCACCACAGAGGGCGTGGTGCGTGAGCCTTCTTGGTTGACGATCACTTTGGGCTCGTTGCCTTCCATGACCGCTACAACGGAGTTGGTGGTTCCAAGATCGATACCAATCACTTTACCCATAAAAAAATCTCCTCTAGCCGCAAGTGTGCCTGTCGAGAGGTTTTCGCGGTGTAATTAATCCAGATAATGCGGGTAGATCGCCTTATTTGGCAGGTTTCATGTCCTAATGCGAGACAGAACATAACCACCACCAACCCCTTGTCAAGAAATCATGCGCGCAAATCGCAACAAAAAAATCTATTCAATAATCAATAGATAGAAGCGTATTGCGTTGGAGAGAAGGAAAAACAATCGCGTCAGAAGTCTTCGTCTTGATCTTGTGCGAAGGGGGGCTGGTCATCCGACTCACGGTCAGAGGCAAGAGGGGGGCGATCCACCTCCAGCAATCGGCAAAGGCTATCAAACGGGATGATATCTTCGATCTCTTCGAGGATGTGGTGTGGATGGAGGCCAAGTTGTTGGAGTAATCGAAAGTAGAATTCCATCTCTCCCAAAGGACCGAGGTTTTGGTCATAAAGTGGGCAGCGGACTTGGGCATCGCGTAAGAGTTTTCCAAAAAGGTCTGTGGACGGATCTTGGAGGAGTGGGATCACCCAAGAGCGTGTTACTTCGCCTCGATATGTTCCCATCACGCCGCGCTGAGCGTTGGTTTTTCGGATTTGAAAGGGGCGACCGAGACAAAGAAAGCATTCTTCTGCGTCGATTTGTTCGTTGAAAAAGGCGTGGACTTCGTGCGCGCTGTCATCGGGGAGCCACGAGCCAAAGAGCCGACGGTACAAGTGGATCGGCTGATACACAAAGTAGGCTTGATTTGGCTGTATCGGGTAGGGGGGTGTGTTTTGCACCGCCGCAAGTAGCAAGTCGACAGGCGAACAAAGCGCGGAGGCGGGCGATTCTTGTTGACGGAGCGCATCTCGGAGCCGCAACAAACGTTGAAGGGCGTCGCTATCCATCAAGCGAAGAAGCAGATCCCCGTTTTTTTCTGCATGCAAAGAAAGGATATCGCCTCGTTGCCATCGACCAAACAGACTTTGTTGAAGAAGCCCTTGACGTTGAGGAAGTGTACGGTTTGAGGCGATCTCTTGCCCTCCTGTTGGGGGCAGAGACGCTGCGGGATGCGTTGGGCGAAGGGCCGATTGAGCAGGATCAGGCCAAGCATCGATGCGTGGATGGTGGCGTGATCCTCCTGAAGGGATCACTGGAAGGGTGATCTGTGCTTTGGCATCAAGAAAAGATATCTGACCTTGTGCGATCGGTGTTGTGGAGGTCGCGGTGGCATGGGGCGAAGGAGAGGGTGTTGTGGAGGTCGCGGTAGTATGGGGGTGATGCGTCGCGGTTTTGGCGGATGTTGTGGCGGGAGGAACCGTATGATCGGGTGCATCAGGCGCGTCGGTTTTGTCTTGAAGGGATTTTTTTTGCAAAGCATCCAAGATACGCTTGGCTTCTGTTTCAGAAACAGAGAGTGTGGGACCAGATGGCGTATCTTCGGCCATCTCCAACAGGCGTTCGAGGTAGCTTTGTTCGGATGAAGAGAGGGCCTTGTCGGCCATCAGCCACAGGCGTTCGAGGTGGTCTTCTTGGGAGTGGGGGTCGGTGATCAAGGCGTGGAGTCGGTGAGTTTGGCCGAGGGCATAGCGCCCGTTGCGCTGGATCATGTAATAGTACCGTTGCATCGCAGGAAAACTTTCTTTGCGTTCTTTTTGCCGATGGTTCGGCGATTTACATCTGGAGTGGTTATGTTGCCTTATCTTCATGTTCCCGTCTACAAGTTTGGGAACTTTTTTTCGGTGCAGGTGTTTGGGATCTTGATCGCGTTGGGGGTGGTGTGGGGGGCGCGTTTGGCGCGCCAACGTGCGGAAGCGGTGGGCTTGGACGCCAATTTGACGATCGATACGATCTTTTGGGCGGTGGTGGGAGGCTTTTTTTTGTCGCATGTTTTTTCGGATCTCTTGTACTTTCCTGAGAAAGTCTTGGAAAATCCGCTGCGTTTGTTTGCGCCTTGGATGGGGATCTCTTCGTTTGGTGGATTTTTGGGCGGGTTGTTGGTGATCGTTTTGTACCTGCGTTGGCGGGGAGCACCGTTGTTTCCGTATTTGGATGTGATGTCGTACGGATTTTTACCGGCCTTTTTTTTGGGTCGGTTGGGGTGTGCGATTGCGCACGATCACCCGGGCGTTTGGTTTCCGGGAAGGCCACAACATTTGGGCGATGTTGGGATCTTCTATCCTACCGATCAAACGGCTGTGTTGGTGGAGATCTTGCCGTTGGATTCGTGGAGATTTTGGTTGGTCGTGTTGTTTGTGGGGGCGTGGCTGGCTTTTTTGTGGAGCCGTTGGGAAGAACAACCTTTTTGGAGCGTTTCAAGCCTCTTTGTTGCCGTGGGTACGGGGATGATGGCGTTTGTTGCGCATCCATTCTTGGGGTGGTTGCTCAAGGGCCTGACGCTGCATTGGCCGGTGCGATTTTGGGAAGACGCCACCCACGCCCAGCTTCAGCAAATCCATGTCTTTTGGGCGGAACATCCGCAATTTCGAACACACCCACGTTATGATTTGGGCGTCTTAGAAGCCCTATTGTTGGGTATTTTGGTGTGGTTCAACTTTCGGATGAGTCGTGAACCGCATCGAAGAATCGGAGCATCTCTGGGGTTTTGGATGGTGGCGTATGCGCCTGTCCGTTTTGCGATGGACATCTTGCGCGTCGATGAGGCCCGTTATGCGGGTTATACACCCGGACAATTTCTTGCGATCGTCACGGGGGCTTTGGGGTTGTGGATCTTTTGGCGGATGCCTTTGCAGCGATGGGATGCGAGGGACGTGGGCGAGGCGGTGTGAACTTCTGTTGCGTGAGGGGTACAAGGTGGGCGGCGTGTCTGTTGGGTGTGAAGAAAAGCGCGATATCGTTGACATTACACCGCTTGTCTTGCCGATAGCTCTAGTTGACAGGAGGGTGGTCATCTGCTACCACCAAACAGATGTATGTTGCCTGCGCGGTGGCGTGTGGTGGTTTCGATGGATCGGGCTGCTCCTCTTTATTTGTTGGGGCCTCACCTCGACACCACGAACACTTCGCTTGTTTGGATGGGATCGACCCAAGGAGGATGTCCATGTTGAGACGCTCGTCGAGAGTGTTTTTGTTGTTCCTTTTTTTGCCTTTTGCTTTTTATACCGAAGGATGCAATTGCGGGGATGTGGGCGTCTTCTCTTGCGTCGATGATGCCGAGTGTGTCGGCGAAAAATGCAACGCAAACCGTTGTTATTGCGATAAGTCCAGCGGCCAAGGTGTCTGTAAACCAACCACCGATATCTGCAAAGAAGACAAAGATTGCCCGACCGGTCTTGTTTGTAAAGGCGGTCAATGCAAGCCTTCTCGTTGCACAAAAGATTCAGAGTGCGGACCCAACGAGATCTGCGACGTAATCTTGGGAACTTGCGTCCCCAAACCCTCGGATGGATGCACCGCAGACAAGGATTGCACAGGCGAAAAGATCTGCTGTGACTTTGGCAATGGTACCGGCAAAAAGTGCAACTTCCGCCGTTGTGTCGTCGACGAAGACTGCCGCGCAGGTGGCAAAAACACTTGTATCCAGCCCATCACCTGCAACGAAGGCATCCAACCAAGCTGTGTGAGTGGTCAATGTAAGTGCCAGCTACCTTGCGGTGGTGCCGATTGTGGCGAAGGAAAGTGCTGCAACGCCGAGCAAGATCAGTGCGTCAACAACCCCGCGCCTTGCGAAACGCTGACCTGTGAAAAAGGCTTCGATAAGCCCGATCCAACGCAGTTTAAAGTCGATCCCGCAAGCTGCAAGATCACAGGACCCGATTGTCGGTGCGTGAAAAAACCTGCTCTTGAATTGGGCGAAAATGGCCTTTTCTCGGAGATCGGTCTTGTCAGCGGTCAGGTGGTGATCAGCGGCTACAACAAAACTTACGGGGATCTGGTTGTCGGAACCCGAAAAGCCGATGGTTCGTTTACTTGGGAGTTTGTGGACGGCGTGCCTGCTAACGGTACCGTCAAAGGGGCCGTCGATGGTCCTCGTGGTGGGATCGGCGATCCGGGTGACGATGTCGGCAAACATACTTCTTTGGCTGTCGGAGCAGGCGGAACGCTTCATATCTCGTACTACGACGAGACCAATGGAACACTCAAATACGCACGCAAAGAAAATGGCACATGGTCGATCCACGTTGTGGATAGCAACGGAAAAGGTGTGGGTCGCTTTACGTCGATCACGCTGGATTCCAACGGTGTCCCAGCCATTGCTTACTTCGTAATGACCGATACTGCGGGCGATAGCGTTCTTCGTGTGGCGCGTGGAAAAGTCCCCGCTCCCAAAGCCGATGCCGACTGGTTGATCGCCGATGCTGACAGCGCCAAACTGCCCTCGTGTTCTGGAAAATGTGACGCTGCAAAAAAAGAAGTCTGTGTGAACGATGGCGGCCAAGCTGTTTGTCGCGCTCCCACCGCAGATGCCGACAAATGCAAAACGCCTTGTGCGGCCAAAGGCGAAATCTGCTGGAATGATATCTGCCTCAAAACCATCGAGGCCGATCCCAATCCTCCCTTGCCTCCGGGCGTTGGCCTCTTCCCCTCCATCGCGTCCATTGAAGGTGGTGGTGTGATCGTCGCTTACTACGACAACCTCAAGGGCCTACTCAAACTCGCCAAACAAGAATCCGCCAGCGTTCCCTTTACACCCACCGTTCTCTCCAAAGGCAAGCGCAACGAAGGGCAATTCCCCTCCGTGATGGTCGATACAACGGGGCGCATCCACATCGCTTACATCAACGCCACCGACACCGAAGTCCATTACATACGCCTCGGCAAAGATCTCAAAGTCGAAAAAGAGGAACTGGTCGACGACGGTTTGCTCGATCCCAACGGTGGAGACAAGCGGATGCTGGCGGATTGTTCGCTGGCCGTCGATAGCCAAGGCGAACCCCGCATCGTCTACCAAGACGCCACCACCCAAGCCCTCAAGATCGCTATCCGTGAAGGCGACAATCAGTGGAAAAAGGAAAAGCTCGCAGGTGAAGATACCCCCTACCGTGGGGCTTTTGGCTTCTTTGCCGATCAAGTCATCGATAACGATATCTCCTACATCTCCAACTACAAAGTGAACCTCCGCGCCAACGACAACAACATCGATATCCGTACTTGGAAAAAATAAGCGATCCTCCCATCCTCCCATCCTCCCATCCTCCGAGTGATACGATATCCGAGTGACGTGTACACAAAGGACAGTACGTAGACGGCCTATTATTGGGCAGCCACAGGGGGCTGCCCCTACCTCTCGATCACACAACGGGCGGATTTCGTATGACGCCGTTGCAAAGAAAGGGCGTGTTCGCGCCCGTTCAAGCGACAGAGTCGTTGGTGTGAGAGATATCTGATCTCTTCGCCAAACATGGGGTCAAGGGGCGACAGTCCCTTGCGGGGCGTGGGGTGGAACCCCACACAACCATTCAACTACGCGGTTTTTCGTGTGGTGTGTGGTGGGCTTGTCTTGGGTCAGGGGCGAAAGGAGATGGGGTAGCGGAGGCGAACGCGGCGGGTGATTTGAGGGAAACGAGCGAGCAGAAAGGTCCATTGTACGCAAGCTTGGACGATCTTGTCTTCGAGGGGCTTGCTGACTTCGCCGAGGGTGACTTTTTCGACTTTCCCGTTGGCGGAGACGATCAAGAGGGCTTCGAGGTTGCCACGAAGGTTTTTGTTGGTTTTCAGGCGGCTTCGATAGCATCGAAGAATGGTGCGTTTGCCTTTGTCCATCACAGCCGAGGTGGTTTTGGCGGTGTAGGTGGCATCGTTCAGTCCGAGCTTTTCAAGGAGGTTGCGCAAAGAAGAGCGGTACTGGGTGTTTTCGGGGCTGAGTTGCATCAGTTCTTGGTATTCTTTGAGTGCGTTGGCGTAGTCTTGTTTTTGTGCGTAGGCTTGGGCGAGTTCGGCTCGGTAGATTGAATTTTGCCCGTTGATTCGAGTGAGACGCCGAAACAGCGGGATCGCTTTTTCGGGTTTTTGGGTTTGCATATAAAGCTGCGCGAGAAGGATCAAACTGGGTTCGTGATCGGAGCGTTGTTTGACGGCTACTTCGAGGGCTTCGATGCCGCCCTCGCGTTTGTTCTTTTTGGCTCGCAAGACACCCAACCGATAAAAGGTGAGAAAAAAGACTTGTGGGAGTTTGCTTGCGCGCTCGTAGACTTCGAGGGCTTTGTCTTCTTCGTTGGTGCGTTCGTAGGCGTCGGCGAGAAACATGTGCATTTTTTGATGCTTGGGTTGGATATCGAGAGCTTTTTCGAGGATTGGGACGGCGGCGGCGTACTGTTTGGTTTTGTTGTAATAGATATCGGCGAGTAGTTCGAGGGATTCGAAGTGTTTGGGTTCGATATCAAGGCGTTTGTTAAACCATGATATCGCTTCGCCCCATTGTCCGCTGCGGTAATGGACGCGTGCTAAGCCGAGCAGCGCTTCGGGGTGGTTGGGAGATTTTGTCAGAACTTGTTGATAAAGCGCGATGGCTTCGGCATCTTTGCGTTGGTATTCTGCGAGGTTGGCAAGCCCAACCAAGGGATCTGGGTGTTGAGGGCGGAGTTTTCGGGCATTTTCAAAGTCTTCGGTGGCGCGGTCCGCAACACGCCAAAAGGCGTAGATCTCGCCGCGTCCGATCATGCACCAAAATTGGTTGGGATTGACGCGCAAGCACCGATCGAAAGCTTGCCATTTTTTTTGCGGATCTTTGAGCGCGTAACCATGAAGGTAATGTGCGACATCGGAGTCGGGGGAGCGTGCGGATTGATCTTGAAACAGTTTGATCGCGTCGTAGCGTTTGCCAGCGTTGATCTGCTGTTGGATCTGTTTGCGGCCCTCCACGATCGCGGTTTCGTTGTTTTGGGCTTCTTTGTTGTCTTTCGTGTTTTTATCGGTGGTTTCGCAAGCAAGACCAGTCACAAGCAGCGAGCAAAAGGCGAACAGCACAAGAATTCTTTTTTGCAACATAGTGATAGGGGCCTCCTGTCCGCATAGGACGTTTGGACGACAACGGACGGCTGTGTGCGGCCTCAATCTAACGAACCTTGAGCAAGAGAACAAGGGTTTTTTCAGCGACACAGCGGACGTTGGGTGTTGTGCAGCCAAGTCAACGCCCTTTTGTTTTTTGAAGGAGTGACGCCGCCACTCAAGAGTCTATTCCTTTGTGGGCAGGTCTGTTGTACACACTGCGGATGATCTGGGTCAGGGCGCTCTTGGAAGTATTGGAAAAAGTCAAGCGTCTGTTGTACACACTGCGGATGATCTGGGGGGCGGATCGGTTGCGTGTGTTCCAACATACCGAGGAACGAAAGCGAAAGAGTGGGATGGGAAGATGTGGTTGCGCGTTAGGTGTTGGATAGGTGCGCTGTATGTGATCTTGAGCGGATGTTTGGGCGAGATGAGAGAGATCGGCGCGCCTTGTATGGAAAACACAGTTTGCCAATCGGGGATGTTCTGTGATCTCGGAGCACCCGAAGGATACTGCACGATGGCTTGCTCGGCGGCCTTGCCTTGCCCAACACGCAGCTTTTGCGTGCGGATCGAAAGCATCCCAGATGGGCCTGTTGCGCCGATTTTGTTGCAGCGTTGCTTGGCGCGGTGTTGGTCCGAAGACGATTGCCGCGAAGGATACAAGTGCATCCTTCCCGACGATGAAAAATCCAAACCGCCACCCGC
Organism: Myxococcota bacterium; assembly: GCA_963169055.1. Lineage (GTDB taxonomy): Bacteria > Myxococcota_C > UBA6777 > UBA6777 > UBA6777 > JAKLKB01. The sequence goes on along the minus strand of CAUJFU010000336.1, from coordinate 4,446 downwards.
ACAGCGTCGGGGGTGCTTTCCAAAGATCTCTTCTTGAAGCTCGATACACCGTGATTTTGCTCTCATAGGACGGACAACATTGACAAAAATCTTCGCTTGACGCACACAAAGAAAAGCGAGTAGGATGTTTCCGCTGTGGTTCTTCTGTTCGAGGAGAAGGCGGATAGGTGTTGGTGTTTCGCTGCATCCACGGCGAGACACCAATGGTTTTGGACGGGTCGCTGTTGTTTTTTGCCAAGCTCACCGCAGCGTTGAACCTTGCGGATAGTCCACAAGATCCAAACAGGTGCGAACCCACAACAAACGCACACATGCGCACACACAACGTGCTTGACTTCTTTTTTCAGAAAGGTATGAAAGAAGAGGTTCTCGATACGAAGCCAATACGAAACCCGTGACAAACTCACGGTGAGAAGACCCGCATCTTGCGGGATGTCTTCTTGTGTGTTTCGTCGGTTCCGATTGTTTCGTCGGTTGCTTTCACGTACAACATGTCGCCCGTGTTAGAGAAAAGGCCATTCATTCCCTACGGAGGTGTCTCTTGACCCAAAAGAAAAAAGGTTTACCCGAGGAAATTCCCGCTCCACCCACCGCAACCAGCAAATCCGGCGGAGAATCTTCCATTTCCGAGGAACAGCTGGAGGCACTCATCAACGGTGATGTGACTTTCCAAGATTTCTTTAACCTTTCCGATGATGTCCTCTTGGCATGGGCCAATCAAGGCTACTTCTTCTACAACCAAGGGAAGTACACCGAAGCCGCCACCATCTTCGAAGGTCTTGTCGCCTTGAACCCCAACGTCGCTTACTATCACACAGCCTTGGGTTCGATCCTTGAAGCCCAAGAAAAGTATGACGAAGCGCTCGAAGAGTTCAACACCGCCCTGAAAACGGACGCGAAAGATATCTGCGCGATGGTGAACCGTGGCGAGATCCGCCTTCGCAAAGGCCAAGTCCTCGAAGCTGCCGAAGACTTCCGCACCGCTATCACCCACGATGAAGAAAAAATGACCGCCCAAAAAGCCAAGGGCGAAAAACCCACACCCGATCCCGCTGCACAACGCGCTCGCGCTCTTTCGATGGTCACCTTCGAAGTCCTCAAAGAAATCGAAGCCAAAGTTCGCGAAGCCCAAGCTCGCGGCGAGATCATCGAATAATCCCCCTTGCTTCCCTCTCTTCCTCTTCTCGCTTTCTTCGCCCTCCTTTTTCTTCCTTTCCCGCTTTCTTCAACACACCCATTCTTTCCCCAAAAAGAAGCTATTTTCGTTTGGGAGAAGTTGGTGTATAGTGATGCGCGAATCGGTTTCTTTGTGTTTGGCGTGATGAAAACGCCCGTCGTTTGGCGCAAAACGCTTTGCGTCGTGCGCGGATATCTGGCAAGGCGTGCGCGTTGAGAGAGCCGACACCCAACACAAAATCACCTCACTTGATAAGGATAACCGTGTCGATATGGGCGTGTTTGTCGTGCTGACAGACGCGCAAGACACCCAAGCAAACGAGGATCGACGTGGCGAAAGACTTTAAGACCCAACTTATGGAGGGGACTTGGACCCATACTTTGACGCGTTACGCAGATATCGGTCTTGCGAGCATCATCGTGTTGGTTGTGGCGTTGATGATTATCCCCCTCCCGACGTTCATTATGGATATCTTGTTGACCGTCAACTTTGCGATCTCGCTGACCTTGGTGTTGATCGCGATCTATATGCCGTCGGCGCTGCATCTATCGGCGTATCCATCGATCTTGTTAGTCACAACGTTGTTTCGCCTCGGACTCAACGTATCTTCGACGCGGTTGATCTTGCTCTATGCAGATGCAGGCGAGGTGATCACTTCCTTTGGAAACTTCGTTGTGGCCGGGAATATGGTCGTTGGGGCGATCGTCTTTTTGATCTTGATGCTGATCAACTTTATCGTTATCGCCAAAGGATCCGAGCGGGTATCCGAAGTTGCTGCACGTTTTACGTTGGACGCAATGCCGGGAAAGCAGATGTCGATCGACGCGGATATGCGGGCAGGAGCGATCGATATGGACGAAGGCCGCCGCCGCCGTCGCGATCTGGAGCGTGAGTCGCAACTGTTCGGGGCGATGGACGGTGCGATGAAGTTCGTCAAAGGCGATGCCATCGCAGGGATCATCATCACCGCGATCAACGTCCTTGCGGGGATCGTCATCGGTGTGATGATGATGGGCCTGACCGCTGGAGAAGCTGCTGGAAAGTTCGCGATGTTGACGATCGGAGACGGTCTGGTGTCTTCGATCCCATCGATCTTGATCTCCGTCTCTGCGGGGATTATCGTCACGCGGGTCGCTCCTGAAAAGGAAGGATCGAACCTTGGCTCGGATATCGGCCAACAACTTCTTGCCAACTATAAACCTTACTACATCATCAGCGTCTTGTTGGTCTTGCTTGCCCTTGTTCCCGGTTTGCCGAAACTTCCCTTTCTCATCATGGCTGTAAGTTTCGGCTTTTTGGCTCACAGCTTAAAGAAAGTCCGCGAAGTCAAGTCCGTCGACGGTGGCGGTGGGGCCGAGGCCGAAGAAACCCCTGCCGCAGAACTCCCCCCTGAAGCCCGTCCCGTCTCAAGTGCCGACAAAAAGAAAAAGAAAAAAGATCGCGAACCCCAAGAACTCGTGCCGATCGTCACGCCGATCGCGATGGAGGTCTCCAACGCGCTCACGCCCTACGTCGACTCTGCCACCGAATCGGGCGATCGCTTCCTCAACGATATGCTCCCCTTGATGAAAGAGGGCCTTTTTTACGAGCTTGGGGTGACTTTCCCCGGGGTCCGTGTTCGCGGCTTTTGCTCTCACCTGCCCGATGACACCTACATCCTCAAACTCAACGAAGTCCCCGTTGCTGTCGGACAAGTCCCGCTTGGCAAAGTGCTTGTCAACGAAAGCGCCGACCGTTTGGCGATTATGAACGTTGCAGGAGAACCCACCGTCAACCCCGCCAACGGGATGGATGCTTGTTGGATTCCTGCCGAGAAAAAGGAATTGGTCGAACAATCGGGCTATACCACATGGGACACCCCGGGATATATGATCCTGCATCTTTCTAGCGTCTTGCGCCGTTTTGCTTACGAGTTCGTCGGTATCCAAGAAGTCCAATCTTCGCTCGATAAGCTCGAACAAGCCTTCCCCGCGCTGATCAAAGAAGTGGTTCCCAAAGTCTTGTCCTTGCAACAGTTTACAGACGTTTGCCGACGACTTGTCGAAGAAGAGATCTCGATCGTCAACCTCAAAGCGATTATGGAAGCCCTTGCCGAATGGGCGCAGGTCGAAAAAGACCCCGTCATGTTGACCGAGTATGTTCGGATGTCGATGAAGCGCTACATCACCTACAAATACTCCAAAGGCGGCAACACCCTCGTTGTGTATCTGCTTGATCCACAAATCGAACAAGCCATCAAGGACTCGATCCAGATCACCTCGTCGGGGAACTATCTCGCCCTCGAACCCGAGATCGCACAAGATATCCTCGACGCTGTGCGTGTTGAGATCGGTGACCTCCCCGCAACCGCCCAACAGCCCGTCATCTTGACCAACGTTGAGATCCGCCGCTACTTCCGCCAGTTGGTGAAACTCGAATTCCCCTATCTTGCCGTTCTTTCTTTCCAAGAACTCAACCCTGACATGAATATCCAACCCGTCGCACGCATCAGTGTTCGCCGCTAATCGAGCCGATGTGACTTCTGACAGCAGCGTTTGTCTGGTCTCGCATCGAATCGGCGCTTGTCGTGTTTCTCGCCGCTTCTTTCGCGGTCTTTGCGTTGCTGTTGTGCTGAAAAAGCCGATGGTAGGCCCTTTGTGGGCTTGAGGAGGTGTTTTTTGCAATTCGATTTGAGCGCAGATGCAAACTTAATTATTGAACAAGTACGAGACTTTGCAAAAAAAGAGATGGCTCCGTTGGCTGCTGTTGCAGAACACGCAGAATGCCTTGCTTCCAAAGGAATCGAGGCGTTGGGTTCGTATGGTCTGCTTGCGATGCGTATCCCCGAAGCCTACGGTGGTTCGGAGATGGACGCTGCGACGTGCTGCCGAGTCTTGATGGAGGTGGCCGCTGTCGATGCTTCTTTGGCGGTGGTTGCGGCATTACAGAATGCTTGGTGCGTTCCCCTGTTGTGCGCGGCGGCAGACGATGCGCAAAAAGATCGATGGTTGGGCGCTTTGGCGGGTGGCGCGTGGATGGCGTGTGGGGGAGAAGTATTTGCAAAAGAAGCTGATCCTGCGGGCCGAGGCGGTGGCTTGTTGCGCGCTGAGCGTGTGGGTGAGGCGTGGCGACTGCAAGGAGAAGCGCGGTTTGTGACGTTGGGGAAGTCCGCATCGTTGTTGTTGCTAAGCGCGGTGGATGGGGAAGGGAAGCCTCAATACTTTGTGCTAGAGGGAGCGTTGCGCGATCGGATCAAGGCCCGTGTGATCGAGGGGAAACTGGGATTGCGG
>CAUJFU010000335.1 GCA_963169055.1 Myxococcota bacterium | reverse complement strand
TCACGTTGAACACAAGGCGATCAGCGCGATGGTTGAGAGATAGGCTTGCGGAGGTGTGGGGGGAGGGAGGGTTGTATTTTTTGAGTGCGGATGTGACGCCGTTGGATCGATCTTTGGCGTTGGGTTTGATCCGCGAAAGCCAAGGCGCGGAGGGAGGGCGCAAAGGTTGTTTGGTGGTGTCTACGCAATGTATCGAGGCGGGGGTGGATATCGATATGGATCTTGTGATCCGAGACTTTGCGCCGCTCGATAGCCTGATCCAGATATCGGGACGCTGCAATCGCAATGGGGAGAAGCCGCGTTGTGATGTGCGGGTGGTGTCGCTTTGCGATGAAGGAGGCAAGTCCTTTGCGGAGATGATCTACGATCGCATTCATCTGGATGCGACGCACGAGGTGCTGAGGCACAGTGAGGTGATCTTGGAAGAGGAGGCGGGAGGGATCTGCGACGCGTACTTTGGTTTGCTGTCGGAACGAAAGAACACGGGGCTTGAAGCAGCACAGAAGTTTGCGCGATTTGAGGGAGAGGTGTGCGTGCGTGAGTTGTTGCGCGGGAAGCAAGCTGAGCAGTACACGATCGTGATCGCAGAGCAGATTCCGGGCTTACGGGAGCGATTCGAGGAAGCGATGAGACAAAGGGATCGTTGGGAGAGGCGGAGGGCATTGCGAGGATTGGCAGCGGAGATGGCGCGTGTTTCCGTGCAAATCTATGCAACAAAAAAATTGGATCCGAATGAATTTGCGGAGGAACGGGGCGTTGCGTACTTTTTGCGCGAGGATAAGAGACATTTGTACACATCGGCACGGGGGTTGGATCTTGAAGAGGTGAAGGGAGGAGAGGCGACCGTTTGTTTTTGAGAGAAGCGGTTTGATAAAAAAACCCGTGTTCGCGGGTGTTCAAGCGAGAGCGTCGTTGGTTTGAAAAACAGTGATCGTTTCGCCAATACGGGGTCAAGGGGCCTTCGGTCCCTTGTGGGGTTTGGGGCAAAGCCCCACAAAACAAACCGAATCGAAGCGAAGTGAAGCAGATCAGAGAAGGGAAGGGCGTTGAAGAGACCATGAGTGGAGGGAGCGGGCGGTATCGCGGAGGGTGTCGGGATGGAGATCAGGTAAGGGGTGGGTGTGTTCTTGGGGGGATAGGAAGAGGGTGTGGTGGGAACGGGCGTAGCAAGGGTCGTAATGGGCGGTGAGTAGGGCGTCGGCGAGTTCGGGCCAGCGCTGTTGTTGGAGTAGGGAGTGCCATTGTTGGAGGGTGATGGCGGGGTGATGGGGCTTGAGCTTGTCGAGCAACATCTCGAAGGTCTGGGGATTGTGGATGAGGTGTTGGTATTCATCGAGCAGAAGGGCGATACGGATGGGATGGGGGGTTTGGAGATGTACACGCGGTGCGTGGCGAAGCGTATCCCAAAGGGGTTTGGGGATCTGGATGCGACCGATCTTGTTGCTTTCGGACTCGATCCAGACGGGTCGTGTGGGATCGAGATGGCGCAAGGCATCCCAGAGCAAAGTTTCAAAGTGTTTTTGCGAAGGTTGACGGCGTTGTGGATCTTCCCACCAATACGAGCCTAAGAGCGATCCGCGATGTTGGGCCAAGGCTTCGAGATCGATGATCTGCGCACCTTGTTGTTGTAAAGCCCCAAGCAAGCGAGTTTTTCCGCTGCCTGTTGGGCCCGCAAGCAAGAGGACGGATATGGTTGAAAAGTCCGAGGCGAGCGCCCGACGAACTTCGGTGCGAAAGCCCTTGTATCCGCCTTGAAGCGTATGCACGTGCCATCCCACGGCCTGCAACACCATCGCCAAGCTGGCCGAACGCATCCCGCCACGCCAACAATACACCAATGGCGCAAAGCGCTTGTCTTTGTCGGCAAAGTAGCTGTCGAGGTGTTCGCTGATGCGGCGGCTACAGATGGCAGCACCTTGTTTGGTGGCCTCGAAAGGATGGGACTTGTAGAGAAGACCGATGCGTGCGCGTTCTTCGTCGTCCATGACAGGGAGAGAAAGCGCGTGGGGGATGTGATCTTCGCGGTACTCCGAAGGTGAGCGCACATCAAGGATCGCATCAAAGGAAGAAAGATCGTAGCTTGTCCAGATTCCGAAGGGTCGCATCGTTGTTTCTTTGATCGCTGTTTGTTTGGGTGTTTTGCGGTGTTAAGCCGCCGCGAGATCGGTTTGCGATGCTAAGGTACAATCGGCGAAAACGCAACATTGTTGGTGCTGTTGTGGCGGATCGTGATGAAGGAGAGTTGATTTTTCGATGGGAACCTGTTTTGTTGTGCGTGATCAGAGAATGATTCTGAGAGGACTTGTTGGATTTGTTTTGTTTGATGTGGGGTGGTCCCCCATGCCCCGTGAGGGAGCGCGGCCCCCTTGACCCTGTATGAGGCGGGGTACACAGACGTTTTTCAAACCAACGAATCTGCCACGGGGAGTGCCGCGAAAACGGGTGTTTTGTGATGGATGGCATGGGAGGAAAAGACCGCGATGTGTGATATTGTGTCGGAGAGTGCGTTGTTTTCGGTGGTGTTGTCGTTTTTTGAGGAAGACGAATGGGAATACCAGCGGTCGAGCGGCGAAGTGTTGTTGATGCAGTTTCGAGCGGAACACGCGTTGTTGCGGTGCATTGCGCAAGTGGAGTCTACGCAAGAGGTGTTTTTGTTTTATTCGATGTTGGGCGTGTATGTGTCGGAGTCGAAGAGAGAAAAGGTAGCGTTGTTTTTGACGCGAGCCAATTACGGGATGCGGGTGGGGAATTTTGAGATGGATCTGGAGGATGGGGAAGTGCGGTTTAAGACGAGCCTTGTAGCATCGGGGGCAGAAGCGACCGTCGAGATGGTGCGTCGGACGGTGTATTACAACCTTGCGATGATGGACAAGTATTATGCGGGTTTGATGCGGGTGGTGTTTGCGGATGTGACGCCCGAAGAAGCCATCCATGAGATCGAAGGATAAGAAGGAGCGGACGAAGAATAGGAGGGAACGAAGCCAAGAAGACAAAGAAGGCCCAACGTAAGGAAGTGTGCGTAAGAAAGTCACAAAACCCAAAGAAAGCGTGCGTAGGAAAGCACAAAAACCGAAGCAGAGGACGGAGTGAGCGATGTTGAGGAAGAGGTGGTTGCGTGTGGCGGCGGTGTGTACGTTGTTGTTGTTTGCGTGGTCGTGTGTAGCGGATCGGGCGGGTCGGATCTGGGTGGATGCGGACTTTGCGAACGGGCAGATTGCGTTGAAAGGGATCGAGTTGTTGCCGTTGCGGTTGTCGGTGAATATCGACGGGAATGGGCGGGCAGCGCTTGCGGAAGTGAAGGCGGCGCACGAGACGGTGGCGCGATTGGTGGACGAAGAACTGCGGCGAGTGATGAGCGTGAAAGGGTATCAGTTGGCGCGGGGGCAGATCTCACGCGAGCGGTTGTTGCATATTTTATCGCAAATTGACAGTGCAACGGGCGAAGATGCAGAAGAGGGAGCGACCAAGGGAGTGACGCCGATCTTGGTGGAGGGCGGGATCCCGGGGACGGACGCGGTGATGGTGCTTGAAGGGGCGGCGAACCTCACAACAGACGGAAAGAAGGCGGTACAGACGACGGTGATCGTGTTGTTGGTGGCGTTGATTGTGGCGATCATCGTGTTGGCGGTGGCGTTGGGGGCGAAGAACTCGGGAGGAAAAGGTGCGAAGAGCGGCAGTTCGAGAGGTTGGCGAACAGCAGGCCGTTCTGTGGCGGGGGGAAAAGTCAGCGTTGAGCGCAGTGGATATCGGAATTATCGACAATATTATCGGACGCACCGAGCCTCGCGAGCGATCCCCTCGGCGGGTGCGTCGCGCCAGTACAAGACACGGTATATGTATGGTGGGCGTTGGCGGAGTTATCGGGACTCGTATATTCGGCCATTTGAAGCGGCCTCGATGGTGTTGTATTTTTCGTCTTCGTTGGAGGCGATGGCCGAGGCCCAAAAGGGCCTACCTGCGACGGCTGAAAACAATCAGCCATTCTTTTCGGGTTCTTATCTGGATATCAAGATGTCGTTGATCGAGAAGGGGACAGGGCTGCTGTTGTGGTTTGTGGATCAGCGTTGGAAGATCGAACCCAATAAACCCGCAGCGGTGCAACAGCAGATGCAAGCGTTGTTTGCGGAGTTTCCTGCGGCAAAGGAACCCCCGCCAGGCCCTGCGATCCCTGCGGCTCCTGCGGGGACTCCACCGCCTCCGCCGCCCGGTCCGAAGTTTTTGGAAGATTGATAGGAGCTACGCAGTTGGTTTGTTGAATGGGGTGAGGGGCCAGATCCTATAGGACTTACGCGGTCGCCAAAAAAAAGCCGTGTTCGAGCTACCCAAGCGAAAGAGCTGTCTGTCTGAAAAACCTGTGATCTCTTCGCCAATACGGGGTCAAGGGAGCCGCGCTCCCTTGTGGGGTGTGGGGTGACACCCCACAAAAAGCATCGAACTGCGTAAGTCCTATGCTGTTAGAGAATTCCACTAATGGATTCGAGGCGCTGTCGGTTGAGGAGATCCCATTTGGCGTCCATGATCTCGATGGCTTCGTGGAGGGGGAGAGCGCGATAGTAGGTTTGTCCGTCGGGGGCTTGGAATTGTTCGATCAGAGGGAGGTGATGGTCGTCGCGTTCTTGGTCGGGGCGGATGACGAGTTTTTTGAGGGCGTCGTCGACTTCAAAGTCGATCTCGATGCCTTCGAAGTACTGTTTGAGGAATTCTTCGATGGCTCCGTCGAGTTGTTCTTCGGTCATGGCTTCGTCTTGGAGCCAGAGCATGTAATAAGCGAGGACGGTTTCTTTGTATTCTTGTTCTTCGATGGAGTCGACGAGGTATTGGAGGACGCCTGTGTGGTTGTCGAGGTTTTTGTCGTAGAGTTCGGAGATCATGCGGGCATTGTAGCGTTGAACGGTGCGGATGTAGCCCATAATCATCCGAAAGAACAGACCAAGCAGGACAGCCATGACCACAAAAGCGGCGCTTCCGCCCGATTGAAGGCCCTTCCAGAGAGCATAGAGACTGCCGACACCTGTAAGACTGATTAAGGTGATGTCGAAAGACTTCATGCTGGGGTTTTTGAAGGGGAGGATGACTTCGGCATCGGCGAGCGGGATGCGTTTGAACATTTTGATATAGATGTTGTGATCGATTTGGGTGGGGTCGGCTTTTTTGCGTTGGATGCGATCGCGGAGTTGATCGATGAGGGCTTTGGTGGGAGTCTGTCGGAAGAGACAGATCATGCGTTCGAGTTCGGGTTCTTGGAGGATCTTGGGTTTGAAGAGGTCGCGCAGTTGGACGGGTTGGTTTTCCATATTGAGGCGTCGGATCCAACGGCGTTCAAAGACGACGGTGCGTTCATCTTCGGCTTGGTGGGAGGTTTGTTGTTTGTCTTGGCCGATCAATCCGAAGGTTAGGAGGTTGGCGAGGCGTCCGACGTCGCCGATGACGTCTTGAACGAGGGTTTTGTCGACGTTGCGCTCACCGCGTAAGATCTCGATCAAGCGTTGGATGGGGAAAAACACTTTTCCAAAGATCGCAGAGATCCAGATATCGAGTTTTTGCATGGGCTGTGCGGCTTGTCGGCGGTCGTAGTCGACGCCGCGCCAGAAAAGCAGGACGCGGTTTTTGAAGTCGGGATGGGGTTGGAGATAATCGGAGAGCGTTTCGGCTTCGAGTAGCCGGCGGAGTGGTGCGGCTTCTTCGGAGGTTTGGACGTATTGTTCGAAGTCTTGGAGCAATTGGGGATCGTGGCGATCCCATTGGACACGGACTTTGAGATCGAAGAGGTAGCTGTAGAGTTCGGCGTCTTCGACTTGTTTTTTGGTGAAGGGAAGGAAGTTTCCGCGAAGCATGGTGCGCAAGAAGTTACCGAGGAAGCGGTGTTCGCGGTAAAGGAGTTCTTCAGGACTGCTAGAACGTCGGCGCAGTGGGCCGCTATCAGGGTCAAAGAATTCGTAATCGCTTTTGAGCTCGTCGAGGAGGGCGTGGTAGTGAAAGTGGTAAAGGGACTCGATGCGGCTGAGAAAGTGCTTGAAGTCGTGCCGAGCTTGTTGGACTTTGGGGAACTGCCACAGGATCTCGTTTAGGCGAAACTTGCTGATGGCGATGTAGTGTTCGTGGGGGATCTCGATCCAGTCGTGATCTTCCCAGACATCACCACTCGGAGAGTCCGAAGAACGGGGAGGTTTGGGACCCCGCCAGAACAGTCCTTCTTCTTCCCAAGAGCCGGCAGAGGGGGGAGGTGTTTGTTGCATGGAAGGCATACCTTTCGACACATCAAACAGCGATGCGAGCAGGAATGAATCGAACCGAAGCATCGGGCTTTGTGTGTTTTGTTATGGTGGAAAAGGCCGTCAAAAAAGAGTGGATGCAGGGTAGGATGGAAGGCGTCGGTTGTCAATGTGTGGCTGCGCTTGTTGAATACGCACGAGTCTGCGCGGTTGGCTTGGGATGCAGTAGGCCACTTGTCAAGCTGTTGTGTGCGCCCTACTCTTGAAGACCGTTGCTTCTTATCGTGCATTGGAAAGTGGTTTGGTCCCGTCTTCTTGCAGTCTTTACCCGCAAGAGACTCCCTACTATCGGAGGCTTTCGGATGAATTGTGTAAGCTGTGGAAGTCATCTTGAGCAAGGGGTTGTCTTCTGCAAGGTTTGTGGAAAGTACAACGCCCACAACAAACATCCCCAATCTGCCGCTCCTCCAACTGCCCCTCCTCCGTCTGTTCCGCGCCCTGCGGCTCCGCCCACACCCTATCCCGGGGGACCACAGCCCACTTCGCAGTATCCGGGGGTACCACAACAAACAGGGCCGTATCCGGGTGTACCACAACAAACAGGGCAGTATTCGGGTATTCCGCAACAAACAGGAGCGCACCAAGGCTTCCCGTCCCCCACAGGGACGCACCAAGGGTTTCCACAACAAACAGGGACACATCAACCACCCCCGTATACTCCGCATCCGTCCTATCCACCGGCAGGGCAGCCGTACAATCCGTACGCACCACCGTCAGGGCAACCAAGCGGGGGATTTCAACCCTATCCACCGCCGTCTTCGTCGGCGCAACAGGTGAATCGACCGGCCACTTCGCAAATGCGACGTGTGGTGGAGCCGTTTGGAGAGGTGAATGTGCATGTGGGTTCACACACGAAGCAGATCATCGCGACGTTGTTGACGTATCAGGTGCAAGAAGGGACGAAGACAGGGCTTGCGCTAGATGGTTCGCTGTCGATGAAGAAGGTGTACGGGCAAGCGGGAGGCAAAGGGAGTTTTTTTGGGGGGGCGCAAACAAACGAAGTGCAGCCGATCGCGCAGTTGATGTGTCGGTTTCTAGCGGAAGAGGTGGACTGTCGGGGACAAACGACGGCGTTGTATTGGTCGTGTGGGCCGATGGGCGCAGAGATCGAATTATTGGGAGAGGTCTCAGTTGCGGCAGCGAATCAATCGGTGTTTGCGGGACCTGCGAGTTTTGGTCGAGGGACGCGATTGATGCCGCCGCTGCGGTATTTTGCGGAAGCCTCGATGGATGCGGCATTTGGGATGTATGTGTTTGTCACAGACGGAGCGATCGACGACTTGGAAGAAGTCAAAGCGTTTACGACCGAACTTGCGCAAACGATCGAAGCGGGGAAGCGTCCGCCATTTAAGGGGGTGTTGATCGGTCTAGGCCCTGAAGTCAAAGAAGAACAGATGATCGAGTTGGACGATCTGGAGACAGGGACAGAGGTGGATATCTGGGATCACAAGTTGGCGGGGGATTTGCGGCAGATGTGGGATATCTTTGCGGAAGTGGTGTCGAGAAACGAGATCCTTGCGCCATGGGGTCGGATCTTGGATCAGGACTTACGTTTGTTGAAAGAGTATCCGAACGGTCTTCCGACCCTGTTGGAGTTTGAGGTTCCGCTGACGACGACGCACATCATCCTCGAAGCAGCGGGGCAGCGGGCTGAACCGCAGCCACTTTTTTGATCGGTAGCAAGAGTCTGTTCGGGACGGAGCGGGCTTTGGGAGATCCGTGTACACCAAAGACAGAAAGGGGCCGAAATGACAAGTTATCAATTGCCAAGCGACCAAACACACGAAGCTTTCGGGGAGGTCAACGTCGAGCGAACAAAGACTGAAACACGGGTGGAGTTGACGATCTTGATGGAGCCAGAGATCGAGGGGGTGCAGACAGGGATCGCGCTGGATGGATCAGCGTCGATGCGCGGGGCATTTGGGCGATTGAAGAAGACGCCGCCGCGTGAAGTGTTTGATGATCTGTTGCGTCGAGGCTTGATGACTGAGCAGATCAAAGACGGCCACGCGACCTACCAACCGACGGCTGCGGCGATCGAGCAGCTAAAATTAAAGGGTCATTGGGGATCGACGGACAACGTGGTGGAAGCGCAAGCACGCGAGATGACGGGGTATCTGGCGAACAATGTGGACGAAGATGGCGGTACGACGGTGATTTATTGGGCGTGTGGAGATGGCCGTCAAGTCGAGGTGTTGGGGGATTTAACAGCAGCAGATTGCACGAAGCAGACGTTTACAGGGCCGAGCGAGTTTGGGCGAGGGACGTATCTGGTTCCTGCGATGCGCTATTTTTTGGAGCGTTTTGCGGAGGCGAATTACGGTTTTTATGTATTTATGACGGATGGTGCGTTGGATGATCTCGAAGAGGTGAAGCGGTACACGACGCAGTTGGCGCGTGATATCGCGGCAGGTCGGCGCAATCGCGTCAAATGTGTGTTGATCGGCGTTGGTCAAGACGTACAGCGCGAACAAATGGAAGCGTTGGACGATCTGGATACGGGAACAGAGGTCGATATCTGGGATCACAAGATCGCCCATGAGATGCGCTCGATGATGGATATCTTTGCAGAAGTCGTCGATGCCAACGCTGTGATCGCTCCCGAAGGAGCGATCTATGATCAACATCAGAAGTTGGTGAAGGCTTACAAAAACGGCGTTCCTGCATCGCTGGAGTTTTTCTTGGGGCCGCACGCCAACGCTTTTACGCTGGAGATCGGCTCGATGCGCGTGACCCAGAAACTCCCGTGAGTCGGGCGGATTCGAGGTTTTGGGGGGAAGGGTGTGTTTTGTGGGGCGCTGCCCCACGCCCCGCAAGGGAACTGCGTCCCCTTGACCCCCGATTGGCGGAACGATCAGAGGTTTTCCACACAGACGACTCAGCCGCTTGAAGGTCCGCGAACACGGCTTTTGGGGGAGAAAGAGTGGCGAGGTGTGGAATGGGAAGACGCTCTGAGATCGCGGGTGGACGGGAACGTGTGACGGGGGGTAGGGCAGGAGAGGCGAGGAGTGAAAACAGGATTATCGGCCAAGGGCGATGGGGGCAAGCAAGGGGCGGCGTTCTTTGGAGAGGTCGGCCATGAGGGTGGGGCGTTCGGTGCGTTTGAGTAGGACTTCATCGCGGTATCCGCAGGCATCGCCGCCGATTTGAAGGGGGAGGGGGGTTTCACAGCGAACGCGGACAGATTGGACGAGAAAGTCGTGAAGTTGGGGATGTCGGAAGGTTCCGCGCCAGACGGAGGGGAGTCCAACGACAGCGTCAAGGACGGGCAGTTCGGCCACACGAAGCTGCATCCGCTGTCCGTCGGTGGCGAAGGGGAAATTTCGGAAGTGAAAACCAAAGCAAGAGACGGTGGAGACGGCGGTCATGATGGGGCGGCCTTGGAAGAGGGTTTCGCCTTGAGCAAATTCGCGAACGACTTTTCCGTCGGGTCCGAGGAGTTGGGCGGATTTGCCTTCGTTGATCACTTGGATCTCGGTGCGACCGTTCCAGACGAAACTTGGGATCGCCATCAAGAAAACAGCGTTGAGGTAGCCGAGTAGGCCGCGACCAAGGAAAGAAAAGGGAGATTGTTTGAGCGAGGCGTGGAGGGATTTGTATTTGTTGAGCGCGAGGCTATCGAAGCCGATTCCCGCAAAGGGAGCGATCTGGCCCTCTACATCGACCCAATGGTGATGACGGAGTGCGATATCGTGTTGGTGATTTTGCAGGCGCTCAAGCAAAGGAAGGATGTGGCGATCTCCACCGAGCGAGGCTGCTACGGCGTTTCCCGTTCCAAAGGGCAAGACGCCAAAGGCCGGGAGGCGGCGCGGCAAGCGGTCGTTGCTTTGGATGTGTTGGAGTGCGGTCATGGCTTGAAGTAAAGAGCCGTCTCCACCGCCGACAAGCAAGATATCGTATTGTTGGAGATAGATCTCGCGGAAGGCATCTTGGGCTTCTTCGAGAGAGCGGGTGTAAAAGAGATCGCTCATCGGGACGTAGGGACGGAGTTTTTCGACAAGGCGGGGGGAGATCCGACGTGCGTTGCCATTGAGCAAAACGCCAAAGCGGAGCTTTGCGGGAAGGTAGGGGGTATGGGTCAAAGGTCGAAGCATGGCGCTTTCCCTTTATGTTGTGGAGAGTGACAAAAAGGTGACAAACAGATGGCGCGAAGTTTTTCAAAATACGTACCAGCAAAAGGCATGGAACCGATAGCTTGAAATGATTGAGTTTTTGAATAAGCAAAAAGGCGGAAGGGGTGCGAATGGAGTGGGAAGGTTCCAAGAAGGTGCGAAGGCGTGTTCGCGGTGTGGGGGGTAGAGGGGAAAAGGTGGCGGGAGATTAGGCGTATTCGAGGAAAGCGCGGGTGCGCGGGTCTTTGGGGGCGTCAAGGACTTGTTCAGCGGAGCCGGATTCGACGACTTCGCCGGACTCCATGTAAAGGATCTGATCGGCAAGACCACGCAAGAAACGGATGGAGTGGGTGACAAGGACAAGGGTGCTGCCTTGTCGGACGAATTCGTTGAAGATCTCGCGGACATCGGAGCTTCGTTTGGGATCGAGGGCGCTGGTAGGTTCGTCGAGGAAAAGGATCTTGGGCTTCATCATGAGTGCGCGGATGATCGCGACGCGCTGCTGCTCGCCGCCAGAGAGAGCTTCGGGGCGGCGATGAGCGGTGTGGGCGATGCCAAAGCGTTCGAGCCAACGTTCGCCTTCTGCGATGGCTTGATCGCGAGAGATGTTGGCGACGTAAAGGGGGGCTTCGATGACGTTTTGAAGAGCCGTTTTATGAGGGAAGAGGTAGAGATGTTGAAAGACCATGCCGACTTGACGGCGAAGGGATTGGAGGCGTTTTTTGTAATCTTTTTCGGAGAGGGTGGGCAAGAGGTCGACGTCACCGCATCGGACTTGCCCTTGTTCAAAGCGCAAGAGTCCGTTGATGCAGCGCATCAGGGTGGTTTTGCCAGAGCCAGAACCCCCGATGATGCCCAAGGCGGAGCCTCGGGGGATATCGACATTCAGGCCGTGTAAAACGCGCTTGCCTTGGAAGAATTTTTCGAGTCCAGAAACGTGGATCATCATGGCCTCCTTGGGTGGCACAGATCAGGCTTTTGGGTTGTCTTGAGGATGGGGGTCTTGTAGCCGCGCTTCGAGGCGGCGGGCCAAATAAGACAAAGGGACGCTCATCGCGAGGTAAAACAAAGAGGTTAGCGCACCAAGGACCATAAATTTCTGCGATGCGCTTGCGAGTTCGCGGTAGGCGGTGGCGAGTTCCCACACAGAGATCGCAAAGGCAACAGAAGTGTCCTTAAAGAGGGCGACAAAGTCGTTGGTCATGGGTGGGAGGGCCACCCGAAAGGCTTGTGGAAAGATTACACGGCGAAAGGTCAACCAAGGCCCCATGCCAAGGACAGCCGCAGCTTCCCATTGTCCCGCAGGGATCGATTGAAGAGCCGTGCGGTAGACTTGGGATTCATAGGCGGCATAGTTGAGGCCAAGGCCGATAATCGCGGTGAGCCAGTTGGGGATCGTGATGCCCACCATCGGCAAACTAAAGTAGAGAAAAAGTAGCTGAACAAGAATAGGAGTTCCTCTAAAAAACTCGACGTAGATGTTGCAAAGAACCCGCACAGAGGCGGAGGCGTGGAGTTGTCCGAGGGCGACCAAGAGGCCGAGGAGCATGGCGATCAACATCGCGCCAAAGGCAAGCCCGATGGTGATTATGGCCGCCATTCCGAGGCGTTTGAAGGCATTTGGCCAGCTAAAGTCAAGACTGGTGATCTCGTATTTGGCGGTTCCTGCGGCGAGTTCTTTTTGGATATCGTCCCACAGTCGCCATTTGCGGAGGATGCGCTCCAACGTTCCGTCTTGGGCGATGCGATCGATGGCGTGGTCGATCTTGTGTTTGAGCAGGGTATCTTGTTTGCGCATCCCGATGATGTAGGCCCCGCGATGAAAGGGCGGACCTGCGGGCTTGAACTTGGGGCTGTTGGCAAAGTAAAGGGCGATCGGATAATCCAACAAGACAGCATCAATACGCCCGATTTCGAGGTCTTTGTAAGCGACGCTTTGATCGTCATAACCGCGATAGCGAAGTTTTTTCGATTCTAAAAGCCTCGATGCTGCGGTGTTATCGAGCGTTCCAATCAATCGCCCTTTGCAATCGTCAAGTGTCTTGATCTTGGTTTCGTCTTTTCGGACAGTGAGTTGCTGACGAAAGATATAGTAGGGCTTGCTAAAGGCGATCACTTTGGCGCGGTCGCTGGTGGGTTCGAGGCCGTTGACGATGATATCAAAGGTGTTGCGTTGGAGATCAGGAACGAGGGTGGCCCAGTTGGCGCGGTGAAAGCGGTTGGGGATCCCCAAGACTTTGCCGATGGCGTCGACGATCTCCTTCTCAAATCCGATGAGTTGGTTGGGATCTTGGGGGGAGTAGAAGACAAACGGCATCCCGCCGCTGGAGTCCGCCCCCCACCGCAAAACAAAGCCTTTGGGGAGTTGTCCGTCTATGGACGTCGATAGCTTCGATGGGATGGGCTGAATAGAGGGTTGGGTGGAAGATGGGTTGGTGAGCGCGGGTGTGTGGGGGGTTGGAGGGAGTGGGGTGCGTGGTTTGGAGGGGGCGGAGGTGGGAGATGTATGCAAAGAAGCGGATGGAACGGGCTTTTGTGATGTTGGTCGAGAGGTCGGAAGATGGGCGCGGGAGGTGCGTTCGGAAAGGAACAGAGCAAACAAGGCAAACAGCCATTGGAGGAGCCGATGAGGAGGGGGGTGACAGCGAGCGTCCGAGAGGGGGTTAGGGGGCATTCTGTTCTCCGGGTGAGTGAGAGTGCAAAGAAGCGCGGCGTTTGGCGTTGTGGTGAGGACACCCGAACAGGCATCCACCAAGTCGATCGGCCCAAGGGCGTTCAGTTTGGGCTTGTGACGCAGAAATTTGCGCCCTTATTCTACAAGATCAAGGTTTTGTTTGGTGCGGCGCTGCTGGATGCTCGGCGAGGAGCCTCTTGCGAGATCAATCCTCTGCGGGAGGAGGTGCGGCTTCAGCCTTGGCGAAGTGCTGTTTCCAACGCATGCCGCAAAGGGCCAAGAAGAGAGCGCTTTGGAGGATGGCGGAAAAAAGAAGGGTGAGAAAGTTGGGGGGGGTGGAGCGCGAAAGGACGTGGTAGTTGAGGGGCATGATGTAGAAGGAGAGATCGTGGAATTGGAGTTGGTTAAGGATATTCGGGAAGATCAGATAGAGCAAAAACAAGTAGATGATCGAGATAAAGTCGCTATTTTTGCTGGAAGGAGACAGCGCGTTCCAGAGGATAAGCGAGACATCGCGCAAGATAAAGAAAAAGATGGTCCAAAGAAAGATAGTGATATTGATGTTGTAGCCCTGAGGGGTGAGCTTGAGGAATTGGGGGGAAGACCAGAGGGTTAAGACCAATAGCAAAAGAAAGACGGCGACGTTGATGAACCACGCGGGGATGTGGACAAAGAAGTCGAGGATGCGGCGTTCTTTTGCGGCTTGGAGGAGCTTGCGAAAGCCGACGGGATCTTTGGGTTCGATCAGCATGGTGAGATAGACCAAGCCGATGGCAAGGGGCATACAGGTGACAAACTTGGGGAAGAGTTGTTGTTGGAGTGGGCCGCCGAATTCAGGGGCCATCAGCGGATTTTGGAAGAGAAAGCGTTCCCAGTTGTAGGCAAAGCCGGCAGCGTAGGCCAGCAGATAAAGGACAAAGAGCAACCAGATCAGCGGGCTGTTGGTGTATTGTTGCTGGATGCGCATGGAGCGATACAAGCCGAGTAGGCTCCACCCGACAAAGAGGTAGAGAGAAAGTAGCGTAAAGTCGATGAGATGTTTTCCGATGTTGATCTGATACCAGTAGACGTTGATCTCAAGGGTGTTGCCTTTGCGGAAGAAATGACGGATGGCTTCGGTCAAGAGAACGCTGGCGGGGACAACGAGCGCAAAGAAAAAGAACAAGGAGACGGCAACACCAAGCCAGCGATTTCCGGGTTTTTGTCCGAACCCGGGCTGTCGGATGAGTTGCAAACTGACCATCATCGCGAAGGCTTGGAGTGAGATGGCCACGCCAACAAGGAAGAGGATAATTTGTCCGATGGAGATCGGGCTATTTTTGAGGCCCGCGACTGCAAAGATACCAAGGCTGATCAGCGCACCATACCAAGGCGCAAGAGTCGAGCCGATCAGCTTTCCCCAAGCCATCGTCCAAGGAGAGAGGGCAGACATCCTCTGCCAGTCCCATGTGCGGTCAGTCACTTCTTTGGGGATCGCACCAAAAGCAGCGCGTATGCCCCACATGATGCCGAGCGTAAGAAAGCCAAACAGCCCAATAAACGAGGTGGCTTGTTTGGGCAAGGCGATGGCCAATCCGATCAACACGAGAGGTAAAAGGATCAGCCGTTGGACGGAAAGTTCGAGCCACGCGTATCGCTGGATCTCTGGATTCATCGACAACCTCCAATGGGGTTGAGAGCTAGGAGAGAGAAGTCCGTACGGATGGGACGAACACGGTGGACAAGACAAGGCATGTTCGCAGTCGGATCAAGCGGTGCTGTGGTTGTTTTGACAAACGGCTGATCGTCCCGCCAATACGGGGTTAAGGGGCCTGTGGTCCCTTGTGGGGTGTGGGGTAACATCTTACAAAACAGAGCGAATCGTGTCGATTCTGTTTTGCAAAGAAGGCGCAGCACAAAAAGGAGCGCATTGAGATGAAAGAGAAGAGATGGTTGGCGTGTCAGCGGGATGCGTACCAGCGAGAAGGGATATGTGAGGTGGTGTCTTGTTTTGCGGAGGGGGCGGGGTTTGTGGTGCATCTGAGAGACAGCTTGTTGTATCCGGCAGGTGGGGGGCAACCAGCGGATCGAGGCGAGATCGGCGGGGTAAGGGTGTTGGATGTTCAAAAGGCCGGAGTGAATGAGGTTCGGTGCGTGGTCGAAGGCCCCGTTCCTGTGGGGATGTCGGAAGTGCGGGTGGATTGGGCGTTGCGTTATGATCGGATGCAACAGCACAGCGCGCAGCATTTGCTCACTGCGTTGGCGTTGGGTCGTTTGGGGATGCGGACGGTGGGCTTTCACTTGGGGGAGGAATACACCGCGATAGAGTTGGATACGGCGGTGGTTTCGGAAGAACAGCAGGTGTTGTTGTTGGGGTGGGCGAACGAAGCGATCCGAGAAGCCCGACCTATCGGGATAAGAGCGGCACGTTTGGAGGAGATGGAAGCGTTGGGGGTTCGTTCGCGTGGTTTGCCAGAGGAGCATGATGGCGAAGAGGTGCGTTTGATCGAGATCGAGGGGATCGATCTGAATACTTGCGGAGGGACGCATGTGGCGTCTACAGCGGAGTTGCAAGCGGTGGTGTTTGTGGGGACAGAGCGGATACGCGGGCGTGTGCGGTTGTGTTTTTTGGCAGGAGGACGAGTCTTGCAGCGTTTTGATGAGATGAATCGTCGAGAAGAGCGGCTGCGTGGGCTGTTGACGACGAATGCGTCTTCTTTGGTCGAGCAAGTGGAGGGGTTGCAGGCGGATCTGCGGGAAGCGAAAAAGCAGGTGATTCGTGCGGAGCAAGCGTGGATCGAGGCTTTGTCGAGGCGATTGTTGGCGGAGCAGGTTGGAGGACTGGTGAGATACCATCATGAGGGCGGTGAGATGGGCTTTTTGCAGCGATTGGCCGCAGCGTGTCAAGCCTTGGATGGAGAGCGTTTGGTGTTGTTGACGGCGGCGGAAAAAAGTCGGGGTGAGGGTGTGTTTTTGTTGGTAGGTTCGGAGGAGCGAGTTCGAGCGGTGAGTCCGCAAGTGACGGAGAAGATGCAAGCCAAAGGAGGGGGTACACGAGGTCGTTTTCAAGGGAAGGCAGGACGCATCGAAGGGCGAGAAGAAGTGTTTGTCTGAGCGAGGGTGTGCAAGACGTGGTGGGCGCATACTCAAGACCGCGTAGGGGTGGGAGCGGGGCCGAGGTAAAGTTCGGAGAGATTTTCTTTTTCTTCTTGGAGTGCGCAGACAGGGACGTCTGCGAGGATCAGATGGCGTAAAAGCCTGTGCTGTGCGTCAAGATCGCCTTGAAAGAACAAGATCGCGCTTTGGTCTTCGATCTGTGTGTCTTGGATAGCATCGAATTGAGCGAGGATATCGGGGAGTCCTTGGAAAGGTCGTGCGAGGCGCAAGCGCAGACGGCGCGGATGTTCGTGCCCTTCGAGGCGGATCGGGCGAAAGTCGCGGAGGCGACCGTCGCGGATCACCATGAGATGAGAGGAGTATTCTTCGAGTTCGCTGAGGATATGGGAGGAAACGATCAGAGTTATGCCTTCGCTTTGGAGTTGAAGGAGCAGACGAGAGAGAGTCTTTCGGGCTTCGGGATCAAGACCCGAGGCAGGTTCATCAAGGAGGAGGACTTTGGGGTGATGGATGATGGCTTGTCCGATGGCAAGGCGCTGACGGAGGCCACGCGAGAGTTCGCCAGCTTTTTGTTCGAGGCGGTCGGTAAGGGCGAGACGTTCGGCAGTTTGGAGCAGGCGTTTGGGGATATCGCTTTCTTGGATTCCTCGGATGCGTGCGGCGTAGTGAAGGCTTTGTCGGATGGTGAGTTGATCATAGAGGCCGAAAAAGTCGGAGAGGTAGCCCAGCCGCCGTTGACAGGCATGAGGATCGTCGGTGGTTCGGATGCCTTCGATCTTGACGCAGCCCGAAAAAGGCTGAACAAGGGCGGCGATGCAACGCATCAGCGTGGTTTTTCCTGCACCGTTGGGGCCGACAAGAGCAACAATGCTGCCTTCTTGGATAGTAAAGCTGACGCCAAAAAGGACGCGACGTGTGGGGTATTCGAAGACCAGATCTTCAACGGTGATCAACGCACAAATCTCCCTTGTGGTGGCCCATCGTAGCAGAGATATCTTGCGGAACGGGCGGTAGATTGGGCAAGATCTTTTGCGATGGGGCGTGTCGTGAGGCGCAGCCTTCTATGGGGGTGGAAGGTTAGGTCTGCGGTAGGGCAAGCGTCAAGAGGGAGATCGGGCGTGGAGAGAAAAAAGATCGAACCCGTTCTTTGCAAAAGGCGTAAGATGGCCCCCTTTTGCGATGGAGCGTCCTTAACCTAGGCGGAGGCAACGATGGGCGATCGGATCTTGGGCATTGATTATGGGACTACCAATTCGGCGATGGCGACTTTTTCGGGAGATGCGTTGAGTTTGGCGTCGTTTTCTTTACACGGCGAGCAGACACAAGTGTTTCGGTCGGTGCTGTATTGTTCGCTCGATCAAAGCGAGGCGTTGGGAGAGCCCGTGATGTTTGCAGGGCCGCGTGCGATCGAGATGTATTTGGAGGAAGGTGGGACGGGGCGTTGGATTCAGAGTACCAAGAGCTTTTTGGCGAGTGCTTCGTTTGAGGGGACGCGGATCTTCAATCGGTTTTATCGGGTAGATGAGATGGTTGCGATCTTTTTGCGTGCGATGCGAAGGCAAGTGGAGCAAGCATGGGGAGATATCGGGACGCGTGCCGTGGTGGGCCGCCCTGTGCGCTTTGTGGGGGCGAAGGGCGAAGAAGAGGAAGCGCTGGCGTTAGAGCGTTTGCGTCGATCTTTCGGGATGGTGGGGTTTACAGAGATCGAGTTGGTGTATGAACCCGTGGCTGCGGCGAGTCAGTACGAGGCTAGTTTGGATCACGACGAATGTATCTTGGTGGCGGACTTTGGTGGCGGAACAACGGACCTTTGCGTGATGCGTGTGGGACCGAAAGCACGGGAGCTTTCGGATGAAACGCGGATCTTGGCGGTGGATGGGGTGGGTTTGGCGGGAGATGCGTTTGATGGTCGCGTGGTGTATGCGTGGTTGTGTCCGTATCTTGGGTTGGGAACGTCGTATCGGTCGGAGTTTGGTAGCGTGTTTCCGATGCCTGTTTGGCCGTACCATTCGATGATGCGGTGGCATCATGTGGCGTTGTTGCATGAAAAGAAAACGCTCAAACAATTGTACGATATCGCAGCGCGTTCATTGGAGCCGAAAAAGGTGCGTTTGTTGATCGATTGCATCGAACAAGAGATGGGCTTCTATATCTATCAGGCCGTTGAACAGGGCAAGATCGAGCTATCGAGAGCGCCCCAAGCGCTGTTTTCTTTTCGGGAACTGGAGGAGCCGATTGAGGAGAGGTTGGCGCGTTCGCAATTTGAGTCGTGGATCGATGCAGAATTGGTCGAAATCGCCGCGTGTTGTGACCGCATCTTGGAAAAGACAGGGCTACAGCCCCAAGACATCGACCGCGTGTTTATGACGGGTGGAACGGCGTTTGTGCCTTCTGTGCGACGGATCTTTGCGGAGCGTTTTGGCGAGCAAAAGCTTGGGGGCGGGGGAGAGCTGACTTCGGTGGTCAGTGGACTTGCACAAGTGGCCCGTCATCGGGGGCTCTAGAAGATACGGGCAAAGAAACACTCGGGGGGAACGCAAAAGAATTTTTGAGGCATCCACAACAGGCATTCGACTATCTGCTTGATATGCGCCCAAGTTTTTGACTTTGTTTGGGCGGGTCGGTACATACGTTGTTTGGAAACCGAAAGGCTTCTTTCAAAACCTGTCGTAAGGTGTGTCATGCACGCATTTCAGTTTTTCGCCTTCTCCAAAAATCCGTCCGACGGGGCTTTGCTGCGTCGGAGGTTTCGTTTCTTTGCTGGTTCGTTGTTGTTTTGTGTTGGGTTCTTTGTTTACGCGCCGATGTTCGGTGGTTGTACGTCTCCTGAGTCTTCGCGGTGCAGCGAGGACGTTTGCAAAGTGACGATGAATCGGACGTGTAGCGCTAACGAGGACTGTTGCTGTCAACAAGCTTGTGTTGGGGGCAAGTGCGTTCCAAGCGGGGGCGAAACAACGACCGAAACAACGACCGAAGGTGTCGCAACCACCGAAGAGATCGTGACAGACGGCGCGCCAGAACCTTCCACCGAAGTGTTGCCAGACGGTTCTCCTCAAGAACAGCCCACAGAAACCACCAAGCCCGACGAACCTTTACAAGAACAACCCCCACAAGAACAACCTCCACAAGAACAACCCGTGGAGCAACCGCCTGTGTGCGCGCCAAATCAAACGCGCCCTTGCAAGTATTCGGGCCCTGCGGGGACGGAGGGAAAGGGCGAGTGTAAGGCGGGTTCGCAAACGTGCGCCAACAACGCATGGGGGCCGTGTCAAGGAGAGATCCTACCCACGCAAGAAGCTTGTGACGGCAAAGACAATAACTGCGACGGTCGAGTTGACGAAGGATGCCAGTGCCGCAACGGAGAATCACAAGACTGCTACAGCGGTAGTGTCGGATGCGTCAACCAAAACGGTTCGTGGCAATGCACGTCGCCTTGCCAAAAAGGCACACAAACCTGCCAAGGCAATCGGTGGGGAACTTGCCAAGGCGAGAGCCTACCCCAAAAAGAGACTTGTGATGGCAAGGACAACGACTGCGACGGACAAGTGGACGAAGATTTTTCGACCAAAGGCCAAAGCTGCACAAGCGGTCAAGGAGCGTGCGCGAC
>CAUJFU010000334.1 GCA_963169055.1 Myxococcota bacterium | reverse complement strand
CCACAAAGCAATACGCTGCGCTCTCCGCACAAGGACTCGCCCGCGTCTGGAAAGTCGAAAACCACAATCTCCAACAAGAACTCAAGACTCTCTCTTCTCTCCAAAAAGACGGCCTCTCTTGGGCTGCTTGGCCTTTTTTAGACAAAAAACAATTCTTTTCTTGGCAAGACGAATCTTCCCGCCACAAGATATGGCTCTCGCTTTTGCCCGTTCCATTCGACCCCCCGCGCACAAAGTGGGACGATTTTTCCGATAAGCTGCGCTCCACCTCCAGCACCCGAACCGCCCTAAGCTACAACTCCGTCGGACGCATCCTTTTCTCCATCGCTTCGCCGTCCATCGTTCGGTACGTCCACAAATGGCACCAACATCGGTGTGTTGCCAACTTCCACTTGGCTCGTGCGCTCCATCATGGCGGACACAAGGGCCCTCTACCCACCAACCCCCTCACACAAAAACCATTCGATCTACAAAGCACCCAGATCTGCGGCATCAAAGCCACCCCGAAAAAGAACGCCCTACCCGCCGAAGATATCCTCCCTTCTCTGCCTGTGTACCCTTGGCCGACCTCTCCTCCCCCCATCACGCCGAAGACCACCACCCCGACTCAAACACCGCCTCCCGCTGCCCCGAAAAAAACACAGCGATAATACGAAACCCGAAAGATGTGTGATCGCAACATGTAGGGACAGATCCCTGTGACTGCCCGACCACAGGGCGTCTACAGCGAATCGCACCGACCCTTCGACGGGACGTGGGGTGGAATCCCACAAAACACAGATCACTCCCCCCCCCAACCGACCCGACCTTAAAAAAATCACAAGCTTTTCTGATGCACACCGCGAATGGAACGCCCCGAAGGATCGGCCATTTTAGCGAAGGCTTCGTCCCAAGCGATGGCCACGGGGGTGCTGCAAGCGATACTTGGCCCTTCAGGGACGCAGCGGATCGCGTCAGCAGTCGGATAATAGGCTTCAAACAAGCTGCGATAGAGATAGGCTTCTTTGGTTAGGGGGGTATTGAGCGGAAAACGGAAGCGGGCATTTTCCATCATCTTGTCGGTGATCTCGCGCTCTGCGTGAGCTTTGAGTCCATCGATCCAGCTGTATCCAACGCCATCAGAGAACTGTTCTTTTTGTCGCCAAAGAACTTCCTCAGGGAGATAACCTGCAAAGGCTTCGCGCAAGATCTGTTTTTCCATCTTTCCACCCGTCACCATCTTGGCGCTGGGATCGAGGTTCATGGCGATCTCAAGAAAGGCGAGATCCAAGAAGGGAACGCGGGTTTCGATGCCCCACGCAGCGGTGGATTTGTTGGCACGCAGACAATCGTATTTGTAAAGCAGCTTGATCTTACGGACGGTTTCTTCAAAGAAGGCTTGGGCGTGGGGGGCTTTGTGAAAGTACAGATACCCGCCAAAGATCTCATCCGCGCCTTCGCCTGAAAGCAGCATCTTGATCCCCATGGATCGGATCTTTCGGGCCATCAGATACATGGGAGTGGAAGCGCGGATCGTGGTGACATCGAAGGTTTCGAGGTGATAGATAACGTCGGCGATGGCGTCGATGCCTTCTTGAACGGTGAAATAAAAGGAGTGATGGATGGTTCCGAGATGTGCGGCGACTTTGCGAGCGGCTGCCAGATCGGGTGAGCCTTCGAGTCCGATCGAAAAAGAGTGGATCTGCGGCCACCATGCAGGGCCTTGGCCGTCATCTTCCACGCGATTCTTCGCAAAGCGCGAAGCGATGGCCGCGATCAACGAAGAGTCCAATCCACCCGACAACAACACACCATAAGGCACATCGCACATCAATTGCCGCCGAACCGCATCTTCCAAGCCTTCTCGCAAACGCACCAGATCCAGCGGCTGCTTCGGGGCTTCCACAGCATCCCACCACGGTGGTTGATAAAACCGCTCCAAGCGGTTGGTTGGGCTCCAGTACACATGGCCGGGTGGAAAGTCTTCGATCTGATTGCAGATCCCGATCAACGCCTTCATCTCGGAGGCCACATAACGGTTGCCTTCGGCATCCAAACCCCAATACAACGGGATGATCCCCACAGGATCACGCGCCACAAGATACGCATCTTGCGAAGCATCATACAACGCAAAAGCATAGATCCCATTCAGCTTATTCAAAAAGCCCGTACCTTCGCGCTTAAACAAGGGCAAGATGATCTCGCAGTCCGACTCGGTGCGAAAAGGATAACTCGGCTCCAACGCTCCTCGCAGCAACTTGTGATTGTAGATCTCCCCATTGACGGCCAAGATCACTTGCCCACTATCGTCCAGCAACGGCTGTGCGCCGTGATCGATATCCACGATCGACAACCGCTCATGCGCCAAGATCGCTTGGTCACACGCATACACCCCGCTCCAATCCGGCCCTCGATGCCGCAACATCCGCGCTTGCTGCAAGATCTGTTTCCGCATCTCTGACACGTTCTTGCCAAACACACACACGATTCCACACATCCACAACAACCCTTTCTGCTCAAATGCGTGAGTCCTAAAACAAACAACTCAATCCTACTTTGTTTCGCCTTTACAGCAAGGGGTTGTGCGTGCAAAATAGCGTCGTCTGACCCCCGTTCACGCTGACCACAGAGGGAGCCAAGCATGCGCAATGAGGATAGAGAACGAGCCATCGTCGAGATCACAGGACGGCTCGTGGATGCCAAGATGGAAGCGGCCAAACAAGGAGGCGTCCCCATTATCGAGGTGATCAACGATACGATCTACCACGAACAACAACGCTTGCGAACCGACCGTAGCTCGCCAACCTACGACGACGACAAATCGTTTTGGCGAAAGATCCAACGCGCCCTTCCCCGCGCAAGCGAGCGCGAGATCAAGCAGATGCTTCACCGATGCGTCGACCATTTCATCCGTGAGATCGCAGGAAACTTCAATCCTTATGTCTATCAAGCCTCCGTTCAACTCGTCCCTGTTGGTCTTGGCTTCTTGCTCAACGCGGTCTCTCCGTTTCGCCTTCTTCGCCAACTCCCCCACCTGCCGTCGATCAACGATCACATGATGCTCACAGGGCGCATCGAATCTCTCCGAAAGCTCGATAGCAAGGGAACCATTGTCTTTGTTCCTACTCACTCTTCCAATATGGACTCCCCCGTGATCGGTTGGAGTATTTACGCAATGGGCCTTCCTCCCGCCACTTACGGCGCTGGATTGAATCTCTTTACTAACCCCCTCCTCAGTTTCTTTATGCACAACCTCGGAGCCTACCGCGTCGACCGCCGTAAAACCGCCCCTCTGTACAAAGATATCCTCAAAGAATACGCCACAGTCTCGATGGAATACGGCTACAACAACCTGTTTTTTCCGGGCGGAACACGCAGCCGATCCAATATGCTTGAACGCAAACTCAAAAAAGGGCTGATGGGAACGGGCCTTCGCGCATACATCAACAACCTTCGCAACAAAAAATCCCAGCCCCGCGTCTTTTTTGTCCCCTGCACCATCAACTACCAACTTGTCCTCGAAGCCGAAACCCTGATCGACGACTTTCTCAAAGAGTCCGGCAAGTCCCGCTACATCATCGAAGACGACGAATCTTCCGACATCCGCAAGATCTATAACTTTGTCAGCAGCCTTGCGACCATGGACAGCCAGATCCGCCTTGTGGTCGGCCAAGCTCTCGATCCCTTCGGCAATCACGTGGACGATGAAGGCGAAAGCTACGATCGACGCGGACGACGCATCGAGATCGAACGCTACGTCATGCGCGACGGCGAACCCGTCGAAGACGCCCAACGCGACCACGAATACACCAACGAACTCGCCGAAAGCATCGGCAAAGAATTCGCCCGTGACAACATGATCATGGTCACGCATCTCGTCGCTCGTGCCGCCTTTTCCCTCCTAAAGCAGAAAAATCCCGACATGGATCTTTATCGCCTCCTTCACACGGGCGGCGATATCGAACTGCTCACCCACAAAGAACTCATGGCCGAGATCGAAGACCTCCAAACCCAACTCCAAACCCTCGAACAGCGCGATGAACTCAAGATCGAACCCTCGATCAAAGAGCAAAATGCCGAGCATCTCGCCGAACGCGCACTCAAGCTCTTTCACAGCTACCACTCCGCCCCCGCGCTCACTCGACGCGGAGACCGCTACATCAGCGAAGATATGCGCTTGCTGTATTTTTACCAAAACCGCCTCCACGGTTATCCGATCCAAAGCAAAGCCGCACACGCACGCGCCGCTTAACCACCTGACATAGGGGCAGCCCCCTGTGGCTGCCCAAGAATCGGGCTGCTACAGCAAATCGTGTCGCCCCTTACGATCACACATCTCTCAGATATCGTAGAACCACAGCCAACAAGGCGTCTTGCACGCCCCATTCATCTAGCGGAGAAAAAACCAAAATGAGCGAACAGGTTGCAGTGATCGGAGGAGGAAGCTGGGGTTGCGCCCTCGCCCATGTGATCGGCAGCAACGGCTTCCCCGTCACTCTCTATGTTCGGCGCGCCGAACAAGCCGATGAGATCCGTATCCATCACACCAATCAACGCTATCTCAAGGATTATCCGCTCTCTCACAACATCACCCCCACCATCCGCCTCCAAGATGCCGCTCCTTGCGGGATCATCGTGATGGTGGTTCCTTCCAAAGGTTTCCGCGAAACCGCCCGTGAGATGGGCGACTTCCTCAAACCCGATCAGATCTTGCTCAGCGCCACCAAAGGCATTGAACCCGGAACCCACCTCCGCATGAGCGAGATCCTCAAAGCAGAAACCGCCTGCCTCAAAGTCGGTGCTATCTCTGGGCCCAACCTCGCCCTCGAAGTCATGGCAGGACATCCCACCGCCACCATCGTCGCCTCCCGCTACAACGAAGTCGTGGCCGCTGGAATGCAGATCCTCAACTCCACCACCTTCCGCGCCTACGGAAGCCAAGATATCGTCGGAGTCGAACTCGCGGGCGCTCTCAAAAACGTCATGGCCCTTGCTGCGGGCATCGTCACAGGCATCGGTTATGGGGCCAACACCCGCTCTTTCTTGATCAGTCGCGGCCTTTCCGAGCTGATCCGCATGGGCAACCATTACAACGTCGATCCCATGACCCTCAGCGGTCTTGCGGGTGTCGGCGACTTGATCGTCACTTGCAATAGCGAGCAAAGTCGGAACTTTCAAGTCGGTAAACGCCTCGGCCAAGGCGAATCCCTCAACGATATCCTTGGATCCATGCAGCAAGTCGCCGAAGGCATCCGCACCACCCAAAGCGCCTACGAACTCGCCAAAGCCTTCCGCGAACCCTTCCCCATCATCGAGATTATGTACAAGCTGCTCTACCAAGGTATGAGTGTTCAAGAAGCCAAACTCCTACTCCTCGGTCGCCCGATGCACTACGAACACGAACCCGAGCGCGTTGTCCCCAAACGCGAAACCCCAAAGTCCCTTCCATCCGCCTAGTACGCCCCAAGCCGATCGACGGGGCGCTGGGTACGCTGCCCAACCACAGGACGTCTACAACAACTCGTGCCGACGTTTCGCACACTTCTCTCGGATACCGTATCGCCTGTTGCCGAACGCAACCAAAGCTTTGAGAAGCCCAAAATCCGCTTGCATCGGCCTCTTTCATCCCCCCCATCGGAGCCATCGACGATGTTTCGTGAACTTCTCCAACAGATCCTGACTTCGCGCAGAAAGCCCGGCTTTCCGCTGGTACGCTACGATCACCGCATCCTTCCCAACGACTTTCGCGGGATCATCGTCACCTCCGATATCGACAAGACGTATCTCGACACCCGCTTTCATTCCTTGCGCGACCTCGTCCGAACCGCCCTTGAACCCGCCGAATCCAAACGCAGCCTCCCCGGCATGGGTCCTCTTTTGCGCGGTTTTCAACAAGGCCCCCATCCCCACGCTCCCCCCACGCCTCTCTATTTTATCTCCGCAAGCCCCCCCTTGATGCACGATGTCCTTCTCGAAAAAATGCAGATCGATGGCATCCAACCTGATGGAATCGTCCTCAAAGATCCTCTTCGCCTTGTCCGACGCGGTCGCTGGCAACACCTTCGCCACCACATCCTCTACAAACTCACCGCCCTGCTTCTCAATCGACACGCCCGACCCACCGAGGCCCACATCCAAGAGATCCTCATCGGCGACGACTCCGAAACCGACGCCGAAACCTATCTCCTCTACCAACGCCTACTCCTCGATCAAGTCCCTGACGAAGAACTTCAACAACTCCTCCAACGCCTCGAAGCCACACCCTCCGAAGCCGCTTTTTTGCGCGCACTCCTCGAACGCAAAGACCACAGCCGCGTCGCACGCATCTACATCCACCGCACCACACAACGCCCTCTCGAATCCCTCCCGCCACACCAACGCCACCAAATGATCGCTGCGCTCGATAGTTTTCAAATCGCCGCCGATGCCTTCCTCGAAGGCTGGCTCGCCTCCTCCGCGCTTTGCGATGTTGCCCTTGCCTTCGGCCCGCTCTCCCTCCATGCCTCCGCCCAAGACGCCCAACAACGCGGCCTCTTTACCTCCGAACAATTCTCGCGCCTCAACGAAGCCCTCCCCCACGAAGTCCGCTACCAACCCTGAGCCATCCGCCGCATATCGTATAACGTAAGTGTTTTTTGAGCAGATGTGGCAATTCTAACTGCTTTCAAAGATTTCTATGCAAATCCAAAAGACAGCCGCACTATGTATCTTTCCCAAAGGAACTGATTGATGATGCCTTTCACTTTTGGTTTTTCCGCTCCCTACCACGCTCGCCCGATGGGTTATGCGCATCTTGTCCAAACACACGCGTTTGATGTCGTTTCTCACACCTGTTGGTCTTTCCTTGCAGATGCTGGTGGAAAAAAAGAATCGTTCCAAAACCAAATCCAGATCAATGTGTACCCGCCTTCTTACGGATGGGAAGATTGGGAAAGCGACCTTCAACATATTCTATTTTCGTTAAAATACGATGGATTGAGCATCGAACCCACCTTCCGCAGGGGTCATTCGAAGAGAGAACATTTTCGCACTTCCAGACTCAAGCATGGGCTACCCAGCCGCGAAATGCCAAACCCATGTAGAAAGTCTGGATATTCGCGAAGCCCGCCCTCCGCATGAGTTCTTCGTCCTGTTCTGGCGCAAGAATGGGCAGTTGCGCGCCTATGGCCGCCACAGACGCCTTCGCTTGCTCAGGATCCACTCCAGACGAGACAGCAAACGCAGCACACCGCGACAACCATCGTTCCCGCTCGGTACGGTCCTTGGCAATACTGTAGTGCAGTGCGACAAAAACACCGCCGGGCTTCAATCGTGCATGAATCTCTTGTAGTGTTTGGAAGCGCTCAGTCTCGGTGGTGAAGTGCAAAGTCAGTAGGCATGAAGCTGAATCGAACGGCCCAACCGGTGCGGCCTGAACAAACCCATGATGTAATTGAATCCGCGAAGCCAGCGGTCCGAGTGTAGCCTTCGCGAATTTTGGCGTTGGTGATGGTGATGTGTTTGAGTTTGTTGGTGTATTCGTTTGCAGAACATGAGTTACGAACCGCTTTGCGTAAGAATAACGACGTGGTACCGGATCAGAAAGGAAACCCAACGCAACAAATCACGATGCGTCGGGTCTTTCAGATGTTTGAAGGGATCGATGTGTTATGGATCGA
>CAUJFU010000333.1 GCA_963169055.1 Myxococcota bacterium | reverse complement strand
TGGTGGCACCGCCGACCACACAAAGCGCAACAAAAAAAGTGGGTGAGCGAGCGGAGCCTGTGGCCTTGAAAAATCTGCGTACGCGAATGGATGCGTTGGAGTCTTTGTTTGTGCGCGAGATATTGCAGAGTGATCGTCCACCAAGCGCCAAGCAAGAAGAACGCGCAAAGAAGTTGGCGCAGCGTTCGCGTAGTGAGATCGAAAATATCTTTTTGTCTGATCTCTCGAAGAAGCAGCGTTGGCGTCGGATAGAAGGCCGTCTGCGTACAGAGGTGATTTATGCACAAGTGGGTGTTCGTCGGGGCATGAAAGCCGCACAAGAAATGCGAGCCGAAGCCCGCAGCAAGGGAGCACCGCTCACGGTCGAGAGCTTTTTGCGGGCGCAGATCAGCAAGGTCTTGCAAAATCCGTTTGTGGCTTTGACCACAAACAACGTGTTGGCTGTGATCCTTTTTGCGCTGATGTTGGGGTTGATTTTGGTGCGGATGGGCGAGCAAGGTCGGAAGGTGCTGGATCTTGCGGAAACATTGAATGAAGCGATGATGCGCTTTGTGGCGTTGGTGATGAAGTTGACACCGATCGGTGTGTTTTCGTTGATGGCGACACAGATCGCACGAAGCGGCCTTGATATCTTGTTTTTGCTTGCGAAGTACATGTTTTGTGTGGTGATCGGTTTGTTGATCCACGCGGTGATCGTGTTGCCTTTGATCTTGTGGGTGTTCGGTCGAGTGTCGCCGTGGCGTTATTTTTTGCAGGTGCGGGATGCGTTGAGTGTGGCGTTTAGCACGTCATCGTCGTCGGCGACGTTGCCTGTGAGTTTGGAAGTGGCGGAGAACAACGCAGGGATTCCGAAGCGGGTGTCGGGTTTTGTGCTACCGCTTGGAGCGACGATTAATATGGACGGAACAGCGTTGTATGAGGCGGTGGCAGCGATGTTTATTGCGCAGTTGTATGGGATTGATTTGGGCTTGGGTCCGCAGGCGCTGATCTTTTTGACGGCGGGTTTGGCGGCGGTGGGTGCTGCAGGCATTCCAAGCGCAGGGACCGTGACGATGGTGATGGTGTTGGCGGCGGTGGGTTTGCCGATCGCAGGGATCGGTTTGATCTTGGCGGTAGATCGGCTGTTGGATATGTGTCGAACGACCGTCAACGTGTGGGGTGATCTGGTCGGTGCGGCGATCTTGGCGCGCTACGAAGCAGGCGAAGAACCGAATGGAACAAAGCCCGAGTAAGCGGAGGCTTGTGCGGCGAACGATGGTATAGGAAGAATCGATGAGTGATGCAAGACAGCTTTACGCGTTACGCGACCTCAACGGCGATTTGGTGGGGCCCCTGACCTTGCAAAAAGTGCAGGAGCTTGTGCGTTCACGCCGTGTTTCGGACAATGCGAGCCTTGCGGTGGTGGGGAGGCCTTTTCGCCCGCTTGTTGATTATCCCGAACTCAAGGACGTTTTGCGCGAGGTTCGTTCGTCGTCTTCGTTGGATCTCGCCGAAGGGTTGCCTGCCGAGGTTTTGCTCGAAGATCTTCAACCGATGCGGGTAATCTTTCCAGAAAGCCATGCCGCGCCCGCGCTCCAAGCGCCGATATATGCGGGGCAAATCGAAGACGTTCCGTTGCCTCGTTTGTTGTATGGACTTTATAGCCAACACGCCAACGGTCGGCTGTTGTTGACCGCCGAAGATCAAAGCGAACGGCAGATCTTTTTTGTGCGCGGTGTTGCGCAGATGCTGCCGTCGTTGAGCGATCCCGAAGATTTGGTGCAAAGGTTGGCGGATCGTCGTATTGCTCCAGCGCAGCAGCTACGGGAGTTTGCACAGCGCGCCACCCGTCCCGGCACTTCTTTTTTGGGCCACCATCTTGTGGCGACGGGGATCGTCGATCCGTACACGCTTTCTGAGGTCTATCGGGAGCAGATGTCAGGGTTTGTGATCGATTCGTTCTTTTTTCGGCGTGGGCGTTACTTGTTTTTTGCGAACGAAAAACCACATGAGACGCCGATTCCGTTGCAAATTCAACCGTTGTCTTTGATCAAAGCGGGTGTGTTTCATGCTTATTCGAGCAAACGTTTGCAGTGGTATATGGAGCCGTATTATCATTGCCAAGTATCGATCGCAGAAAGCGAAGTGGTAAGCTTGGACGATCTCAAGATGACGCCCCAAGAAGCGCGGCTTTACAACCAAGCCAAGCGGGGGCGTTCGACGTTGTGGGAATTGATCCGAGCGGGCGAACGTGCGGGAGGTATCGGGTTTGAGGATATCCAGCGCCTTCTGTTTTTCCTTGCGGAGTTGGAGATCCTTTTGTTAAATGGCCAAGTCCTCGGAGAACGTGTGCAAGATGATCGTTTGTTGCTTGGTGGCTCGCATCGCCCTTGAGCGAAGAAAGCCACCACCAAAGGCCCAAGGGGCTTGGATCTTTGGGATTCGCCGATTTGGATTGCGAGGTGTGTATGCGTCGTTTTTGGGAGATCGTTTGGCTTAGTTGCCTTGTGGCGTTGCCTGCTTGTCAACATCCTGCCCCCAAACCACCGAAACCTTTGCCCTCTTTGATGATCCCCACTCATCCGACGCGCAGCGGTATGCCGCGTTGGTATTTCAAGGCCAGCGAGCGGATCGTTTCCACTCCCAAAGTCGGATTTGACGGAACCATCTACATCACAACACTCGACAAGTCGCTGACAGCCGTCTCTTCCGATGGGAAGTTGCGCTGGCGTTTTGAAACGGATGGACTGGTGGTTGCTTCGCCCGAAACATCGGCAGATTCGAGCGTGATCTATGTAAGTTCGACAGACGGCAGTTTGTATGCTGTATCCACCACAGGCCGCAAGCTGTGGTCTTATCGGACACAAAACTCGATCGAATCGCCTCCTGCGGTGGATAGCGAAGGTTATGTCTATGTCGCTTCCAAAGATATGCGGGTGTATTCGTTGCGTCCCGGAAACGATGTGAGCGAAGCCAATCGTCTGCGTTGGAGCAAGCCTTACGATGGGAGTTATCCTTTTCGTGGGGCCAAGCCGTCGTTTTTTGAAGAACGAGGGATGATGTTTGTGGGCGATCAAAACGGTGTCTTGCATGTGATTCGCATGACCGATGGTTCGCCGCTTTGGTCGGATCAGATCTGTGATCGGATCTCTTCGTCTACCGTGACGGACACGGATGGGACGACGTATGTGGCTTGCCAAAATGGTAAGCTGATGTCGTTTAAGCCCGATGGCGCGAGGCGATGGAAGAAGGCATGGGAGTTTTCTACAGAAAAAAGCGAAGAGACGCAAAAGCTTCACCCCCTGCTATCGAGTCCGCGTATCGGTACGGATGGAACGATCTATATCGGGGCGGATGATGGTTGGTTTTATGCGATCCGCGCTCAAAATGGCGAACAGATCTGGCGTTTTCAAAGTGGTCTGTATCAAAAAGACAACAAAAGCGGTGAGTTCAAGCGGCAAGAACACACCGAAGGTTACATCCAAGCTACAGCGGAGACGAATTCGTCTCGCGATCCGAAAAACCGCAAGATCTTTTTTGGCTCGGTCAACGAGTACCTGACGGCGCTTGATAGCGAAGGCAAGATCTTGTGGCAGTTGGATCTGCATGGATGGGTGGACAACGCTCCGATTTATTACGGGGATGAAAAGCGCGGAAAGCAAACGCTGTATGTTTCGGCAGGACGTTATCTGTTTGCTGTCAACCCATAGTGTTGCCTTTTATGGGCCGAGGGGGGAAAGAAGGTCTGCGCAGGAGGGTCGTTTCTCGTGGAGGGAACGGTCTTTAGTGATCGGCTGGCCCTTGGCGAAGATAACGACAAAGACGGCTACTGTGTCGTTTCTCGTGGAGGGAACGGTCTTTAGTGATCGGAGGGGGAAAGGAGCGGGGCAGGGGGAGCGGCGGCGAAGAGTTGGCGGAGCGTGTGGGACAACACTCGAAGAGAAAAGGGTTTTTTGAGGTGAGAAAAGACGCCGAACCGTTCTAAGATCGTGCGCTCGTGCTCAAGGTCGTTGCCGCTGAGCATGACAACGCGCAAGCGAGGGGCATATCGGCGCATCTCTTCTAAAAATTCGAGTCCGTCACAACGCGGCATGTGCCGATCAAGCAACACCGCATCGATATCTTCGAGATGTTGTTGAACCATCGCAAGTCCTTCTTCGCCATTTTGGGCGGCGAGGATCGTGTAGCCACGGCGTTGAAGATAGTTGGTCAACATCTCACGAAAAGCTTCGTCGTCTTCCACAACCAACAGCGTTTCACAAGCGAGCGGGTTTTCATCCGAAGAAGCGCGTGTACCGATCTCTGTTTTGGTGGTTGCCTTCGTGTCAGCGTTTGCAACGGGTGCTTCAAGAGAGCGTTCTTTGGCTTGTTGTTCGAGAGCCATCGCACTCACCAGCGCGTCGCCAAGCGCACGAGACAACTGCTTGCTGTATTCGGTTGCTTCGGGCGGAAGATTGGGGAGACGCGCAAGCAGTTCGGCGTAGCCTCGGCACGCTGCGAGGTGGTTGTTCAGCGCATGAAAAGAAAGGCGAATGGGGGCCGGCTCACTCGCTGTTCTTTCGTCAGGCAGAGCGTGGCCTTCTTCGAGGAGGGTCTTTTCGTTTGGGGTCTTTTTCTCTTCGGTCAACGGGACTTGCTCCGATGATGGGTTGAATCGTCTTTTGTGATGTATTGCTGTATGGGATCACAGATCTCTTTTCGGACAGCGAACACGTCCTGAAGAGCCGACAAAGGGATACGGTAGAATGCGAGGTCGGCTTGAACGCGCTCATCCTCGATCGAGTCTTCGTACCAAGTTCGTGGTTCGGTCCATGTTTCTTCTGGGCCAAAATAATCGCGAAAGATGTACTCTAGAGAATCGAGATAGGGATATTTTTCTACACCAAAATTATCGAGGTTTCTGATAACTCCAAGCCAAAGTTCAGGAGTGGGGGAGAATTGTTCATCTGTAGAGATATGCAGCAAAAGAAATGGGGCGTCCGTGTCTCGGGGAGCGAGAGGCATCGCAAGGTGCTTGATCTGCCAAGACTTGGCTTCGCGAAGCAGCGGAGAGACTGAGGAAGTCCACAGCGCACCGCGCTCAAGCAGCGGCGTGTAAGCGAGATCGCTTTCTTCGAGTTCTGCGACGAGCAAGCGAAAAAGGTCCGTGAGGTTTTTGTGGAATTGATGTTGGATCGCTTGCGCTTGCATGACGATCTGCATGGTTTCTTGGAGTGGTGTGGTCATAAGGATTTCCTTTGAGAAGGCAGTGAGAGCCAAGTCTTGGGTGTTTTGGGTAGCGAGGGGATGGGATGTTGCCAGAGCGCGACCGACCAAGGAGTTTGAGCGGTCGGCACAACAAGAGCAGCGGAAGATGCGCATCGTTGGAGTTCGGCTTGTGTGGTTTGCCATTGTAAGCCAAGACCGATCAAGCCGAGCGTTGGAGGCGAAGCAGGCAAGGGCGCAAGCAGCGTCCAAGTCAATGGAGCAGTCACGGAAAACTCCTACGGGCGAGCGTTGTCCAGTGGGTGTATTGTTGTGGGGAGTCGTTTTGTACGTATTGCAGCAAACGCTGTCGAACAAAGGGGATCACTTGCCAGCGCGCTGCGTGTGGGTCGCGCAGCGAGGCTTCTTCTTTGAACCAAGCGAGAACGGTTTCAGCCGATGTATCGGGCAAGATCGAGGATACGGTTTCGAGGTTGATCTCGTCAAGAAAACACAGCGGCAGCAACCAACGACGTTGGATCGGCGTCATCCAACGTGTCAAGCGCTGATAAAAAAGCTTGAGTCCCAACGCAGAAGTTCCGCCCGTTTTTTCATCGTCGCACTCTGTGTCCAACAAGAAGGGGAACCCTTGTGTGCGTTCCCACACCCGATCGATGGCTTCGGTTTGTAGAATCCCCTTGCGACGGATGAATTCTTCGGCTTCAGGGCGCGTAAATGGCCGTAGTTCGATCTGACGTGTCCCAAGCAACGGTCGATAATGTTGTCCCCATTCGGGATGTGTGGAAAGCAAGGAGTCGCGGCCTAAAAACAACAATAAGCTCGGATAATGCGCTGTTTTGAGCCGTGGGAGCAGATCGTCCACCAAAAAATCCCCAACGATCGGCGAGAGACTTTCGTAATCGTCAAAGATCAACAGCAACTGTCGGATAGATCGGTGTTTGTGTCGAAACAAGGTGTCAAGGTCGTAAGCAAGTGCATCGCTCAACGTCGCATGAAGATCGCGGCGCAATCGGTTGCGTAGGCCCTTTCCTTTCCATGCGCCGACACGAGACCACCATTGCCACTCGGAGCGCAAACCTCGCTGCTCTCGTAGCCAACGAATGGCCTCTTCAAGCGTTGTGTCATCGACAGAAGTAAAGGCCAGTTCAAACGGACGCAACGGCAACGCGCGTTCTGGACAAAGCCCAAATCGCAGCAGCGCCTGCAAGACCTCCCGCAAGCCCTCTTCTCCCGAACGCAACGCCGCAGATTCCATCTGTTCCATGATCCGCTTGTATTGGTCGGACACTTCGCGCAGGCGAGCAAAACTGCCCTTGGGTAGGCCCGGATGGCGCGCATCCAACTGGGCCAACCATTCCACCGCAAAAAGCTGCACGAGGCTGCGCGGTTGTTGTTGCCCTTCAAATCGAGCAACAAGCTGATCTTCCAACGAAAAGTGCGGCGTGTTGCGCAAACAATGTTCGAGTAAAAAGCTCTTTCCGATCCCTCCCGCTCCCGAGATACTCCCCAGCCGTACGGGTTCTTTGGAGACCGTTTCTTCTTGAAGCCAAGCGCTTAATTCTGCAACCGGTCCTCGGCGACCCACAAACAACATCGCAGACTCCTCCCTGTGGAAGGCCGCCATCCTAGCCCATGCTGCCCACAAACGCAAAGGGTTTAGGTGTCGCTTGTTGGATCGTTGTTGTGGGGTAGGCCACGTGTCGCGATCTGGCAGAACGAACGGGCATACACAAAGCATCTTTTTTGAGCGTTGGTGGTTGGGGTTTGTTTTGGCCGAATCTTCGGTGAGTTTTGGTCGAATCTTCGATGAGTTTTGTGGAGCGGGAAGGAGTCAAAGCGGTGAGACGTATCGATCGAATGGAGCGGATCGTGCTGTTGTTGCGTATGCACCGCAAGAAACAACAGACGTTTGAGCCGATAGAAGAGGTGTTTGTTTACGAGAGGCCGTCCACACCTCCGCTATTTGAGCGGGCAGCGGCGCTGGGCTGGCCAACGGTAGAAGAAAGAACAGACCGAAGAGGCGAGGGGGGGGCACCTCTCCGGTCTGGACTCCCTACAAGGGAGATGTTGTTAGGTATAAACAAGAGAATAGACTTTGACAAGAGAAAAGTCGAAAAATAATATATTATACGCTTGTTTTTATTAAAAAATCATTCATTGAATGAAAATAAGTCAAATCTTTTCGATGAAGCGGAGATCTAGGGAGCCGCGCTAAGGAAGTGGGGTGCGGGGCGACACCCCACAAAAGCTATCCAACGACATAAGTCCTGTGGGCGTGTTGTCTGCTGTTTTGTATTGGGGAAACAAAGACAGCATCGTTTTTTTGTGGAGCAGCATCCTATGAACCTGAAAATCGTTTATTCGACGAAGCTGGTCGTTTTTTGCGAGGAGCCTGCGAAGCGATGGGTAGGTGAGGCAAAAGAAACAGGCCATGTATCGTAAGAAGCGGATGAGTGGAGAAGGTTCGATGAACGTTTTGGGAGAACGAACAGAGATGGATGTGGATACACGAGAGAACGGTTCGAGCGAGATCCTGTTGACGACAACGCGAGCAGCGGA
This sequence comes from Myxococcota bacterium, assembly GCA_963169055.1. GTDB lineage: Bacteria > Myxococcota_C > UBA6777 > UBA6777 > UBA6777 > JAKLKB01. Next base: position 3,863 of record CAUJFU010000333.1, on the reverse strand, counting down.
TCTGTTGGAGGTTCACGAGTCGACGATCAAGCGTTGGTGCAACAACGAAGAGATGGTGTCCAAAAAGACGCGGGGTGGTCATCGGCGGATCTTGTTGGAAGATTTGTTGCGGTTTGCGCGGGAGCGGTCGATACCGTTGGCGTTGCAGATGTTCGAGCCGTTCGAGTCGATGGTGTGGTGGGGGATCGAAGAGAGCCGAGAACGCGGGGATTTTGAGATGATCAATCAGCTTGCGATGAAGTGGATCTCAGGATCGCATCCGCAGCTATTGGAGCCGTTGTGGTTGTATATGCAGCAACGGGCGGAAGTGCCTGTGGAAGATATCATGGATCAGAGCGTACGTGCGTTGATGGTGCATGTGGGGGATTTGTGGGAGTCGGGCCAGATCGATGTGGGGCAAGAGCATTTGTACACGCAATTGATCGTGGATGCGTTGCACAGTTTGCGGAAGCTGCGAGAGCCATTACCGCAGACTTCGGATGCAACGGCGAGACGGGCTGTAGTTGGATGTTCGGAGGGAGAGCAACATCAAATCGGGGCGTTGTGTACGCGGATCGTGTTGGAGCATCTGGGTTGGCGGGTGTACTACTTGGGGGCGAATGTGCCGGTTGAGGCGTATGCGAAGGCGCAGAAGAAGTATGATGCGCAGATGGTGTGTGTGTCATTTGTGCCGCCGCGCAAACGGGCGGATGCGCTGCGTTGTGTGCGAGTTTTGTCGGAGTTGTACGATCCTGCGCAGCCTTATCATTTGGTGTTGGGTGGGAGCGCGTTGGAGGGGGCGTCGGTGGATGAAGAGGCCCCGTTTGAGAGTTTGCGTGTGTTTACCGCGACGAAGACGTTTCGTGAATGGATAAAGAAGACCTATTCAGGGTTTCAAGTCGGGCAGGAGGCGATCCAGTGAGCGCACGATGGAAGCGATATACCTCGCGTTTTGGTGTAGAGGATTGGGGTTTGTTGGTTTTGGTGGCGTTTTGCGTTGTGGCGTTGGTGGGTTATGCGACGTTTGGCCGCCATCCACACTGGCTGTCGATGCTTCCGATCGGTTGGCAGGCGCAGTTGACGTGGTTTTATGGGATCTCGTTTCGGTTGTTTGGTGAAGGTCAATCGTGGCTTGCGGGTGTGGTGTTGGTGGTGGCCTTGGTGCGTTTGGTGGGTTGGCGTTGGTGGTCGGCCTTTGTCGCGGTGTACGCGCTGAGTTTTTTGAGCGAGTATGCGGGGACGACGTTGGGTTTTCCGTTCGGTTCGTACCATTACTCGGAGCTTTTGGGATGGAAGCTTTTGGGCCATGTGCCGCTGGTGATCCCGGTGAGTTGGTTTTTTATGGCGATTCCTGCGTATGTGCTGGCGCTGTGGACCTTTCCGCAGGAGCAGCGTTGGTTTGCGCGAGTGGTGCTGGGTGCGCTGTTGTTGAGTATGTGGGATTTGAGTCTTGATCCAGCGATGAGCTACCTAAACCGTTATTGGATCTGGGCGGAAAAAGGTCACTATTACTACGGGATGCCGCTGATCAACTTCTTTGGTTGGTATGTGACAAGCCTCGCGGTGATGGCAGCGTTGGTGTGGTTGCGTGTCGATGCGTGGGTGCGTGAGTTGCCCGTGCGTTGGATGGCGTGGTTTTATGGTCTGAACGTGGGCTTGTCGCTGGGGATGGTCGCGATCGGTGGTTTGTGGGGCGCGGTGGCGCTGAACTTGTTTGCGTATCAGGTGTGTGTCTTGGGGATGTTGTGGGCGCGTCGACGCACACAAGAAGCGCAGCCACCGGGCGGAGGGAAGCCAGCCTTTTTTGCGGAGGGGGTGGTGTGGCGTTCGGCGGGGGCTTCGTCGAACTCGCCCGATCGTGGGTCGGTTTCGTCGGGTATCTCGGCGGCTGCATTGAGCGGAACGTGGCAAAGGGGCGAAGAATCCGCGCCAATCATTCATAGTGGAGCGATCTTATCGAGTGGTGTGTCGAATACATCGGATGCTACGTCGTTTTCGGTGGGCACACAACAGAGCGAAGATTTGTTGAAGCGAGAGCGCGAAGAATCGTTGAAGCTTGCACAGTCTGCGGTCGGGTTGGGTTTGCAAGAGCAATCGGCAAGGTTAGAAGCCGAAGGTCTGCCGAAGATCGCGTTGGAGGGCCAGATGATCCGCCCGTTGGTGGCGTATGGAATTGCGGCTTCGTTGGGAGCGGAGGATGCGCGGTTTTGGCAGGGAGCGCTGGCTGTGCAGATGGTTCACGAGGCTTCGCTGTTGCATGACGACATCATTGACGAAGCAGCCGAACGACGGGGGCAACCGACGTTGTATGCAGAACGCGGCGTAGGAGCGGCGTTGGTGATGGGCGATCATTTTTTGACGGCGGCTTATCGGGTGGTTGCGCAGACGGGTTCGTTGCCGTTGATGACGTTGTTTGCGCGGGTGGTCGAGCGAACGGTGGCGGGTGAGTTGTGTCAAGCGCGTGCCGTTGGAAAAGAACTGACGCGGGAGGCGTACGAAGAGATCGTCGACGGCAAGTCGGGCGAGTTGTTTGGTTTTGCGATGGCGATCCAGCCGATCTTGTCGGGAGATCCGCAGGCGATGGCCTATTACGCCTTGGGCCGACGTTTGGGTTGTTTGTATCAGATGTTGGATGATCTGCTGGATTATTGTCCACGCGCTCGGACGGGGAAACCTGCTTTTCAAGACTACCTTCAAGGAAAGTGGACTTGGCCACGTGCGTTCTTTGCGGTGCCACAAGGAGAGAAGACAGGGGATGGCTTGTGTCGTGCGTTGTTTCGTCGGGTAGAGCAAAAAGCTGCGATGGAACGTGCGCTGTCGCATCTTGATGAGAGCTACGCTGCGTTTTTGTCGGACTTGCAGGAGCTTGCGGGTGCGCAACCTGTGTTGTGTGCCGTGGTCTCACGTTGGCAAGAGCGGGCGCATCAGGTGATCGAGGACGAAGTGGCGTACGAAAATGCGGTGACGGAAGCCGAAAGCGCGGAGATCAAGCGATTGTTGGAAGCGCGTGAGCTGGTTGGAGCAGGTTCGCAGCTTGATTACTTTGCGCAACACAGCAAGTCGTTTCGTTTTGCATCGCAATTTTTTCCGAAGCGAGAGATGGAACAAGTGGCGGGTGTGTATGCTTTTTGTCGCTATACGGACGATCTGGTGGATGGCCGAGAAGGGCTATCGGAAGCCGCGTTGCATCGGTTGCTGGATGCTTGGAAAGGCTTGGCCCAAGCGGCCTATGAGGGAAAGTTGTCGGAGCATCCGTTGTTGGGGCCTGTGATGGGCGAGATGGAGGCGGCGGGAGTGCCGTTTGCGTATGTGGATGCGTTGATCGAAGGGGTGCGGATGGACATCGCGCCGCGTCGTTATCGGGATATGGAAGAGTTGCAGTTGTATACGTATCGCGTGGCCTCGGTGGTGGGGTGTTGGTTGACAGAGTTGTTTGGGGTGCATGATCGCGAAGTGTTGCGGCGAGCGTCTTCGTTGGGTCACGCGATGCAGTTGACGAATATCTTGCGCGATGTGAGCGAAGATTGGCGGATGGGTCGGTTGTATCTGCCTGCATCGGTGATGGCGAAGCATGGGGTGGATGAAGCGCAGATCGCGGCGATGGTCGCAGGAAAGATGCCGATCACGTCGGGTTATCGGGCCTGTTTGCAAGAGATCGCCGAGAGTGCGATGCACGCCTACGAAGAGGCTTTTGTGGCGATCCCGTGTCTGCCCGAATTTTTCCAGCGCCCTGTTGCGGTGGCTGCGACCGTGTACAAGGGGATTCAAGATCGGCTTGCTGAGCGTGGATTTGATAACTTAAGCGAGCGCGTCTACACCACCAAGGGGCAAAAGATGTGGTTGGCGTGGCGATCTTTGCGGTCGTTGCGTCAGGAACGTTTGCG
>CAUJFU010000332.1 GCA_963169055.1 Myxococcota bacterium | reverse complement strand
GCGGGGTGTGGGGTAGCACCCCACAAAACAAAAGACAAACAGACAGATCAAGGAAGAGGGGTTAGTTGTCTTGGGTGGGGGCTGCGAGGATCTGGAGGGCGGCTTCGGCGAGGTGTGGATGGACGCCGACGGGATGATCAGGTTCGATGGGTTGGCCTTTTTGTTGGGCTTCTTGTTCAAGGGCGTCGAGTTGACAAGAAGGTGCTTCCCAACATTCTTGGTTGTTTTGGGCGAGAGCAAGGGTGTTTGTGATTGGGGGGGAGGCCGACGTTTGCGTGAAGGCCGATGTTTGTGTGGAGGCCGATGTTTGCGTGGGAGCGGATTGGAAGTAAGTATGAAAGCGGCAAAGCAGATGGGGACAAGGTCGAAACGCATGGCGGCACGAGGCACGATGAGTCGGCTGTTCGCGGAGCATCCAACGGACAGCATCGACTGATATCGTGGCGAGAGGCTCGATGCGTTGATCCTTTGGCATCCCGATATCCTAGCGGCTTGGTTTGTAGAGTGAGAAGGCATGGGAGCGTGGTTTGTGTTTGTTGCGTGGAGAGAGGATGGGGAAACCTCGTCTTACAGCGCAAGATGCAAGATTAGGCAAGACAAGCAAGGAACGTCAATCAAGAATTTTTACACTCGGAAAATAACCTGACAAATCAAGAAGATATAGAGAGATGAATTTTGTCAAGGGGGGTGAACGACCTGATCACGCAAGTGTGATCAAGTCGTTTGGTGGGGAGGTTCAGGGCAAAGGGTCTTCCACAAGGCGAGGGTTTGTTGTTGCAGGGATTCAAGCGTTTGATTGTTTTCGATGACGTAATCGGCCATCGTGCGTTTTTGAGAGAGCGGCATCTGCGCGTCAAGGCGGGCTTGTGCGGCTTCTGAGGACAGAGCTTCTCGTTGGCACAGGCGTTGTCTCTGGATATCTTCGGGGACTGCAACAAGGATGGTGGCGTGAAAGGCGTGTTGCATCTGGTTTTCAAACAGCAAAGGGACTTCGTAGACCGCGCAACAAGCGCCTGTTTCGGCATGGGCTTGGAGATATCGAGCGGAGAGCTGAGCGATCTTGGGGTGAACGATCGCGTTGAGGGTTTGGCGGGCTTGTGGATCGCGAAAGATCAGATCACCGAGCTTTTTGCGATCCAGCGTGCCATCCGAAAGAAGAAACCCCTCACCAAAAGCATCGCAGATCGCCTTGAGCCCTTCGCTTTGAGGCACAACGGCTTCTCGTGCCACAGCATCCGAATCAAGCACCCATACTCCATGTTCTCGCAGAATCCGTGCTACTGTTGATTTTCCACTGGCGATCCCGCCCGTTAGTCCGAATAATTTCATCAAAAAACCTCTTTCCTCGATAGGACTTACGCAGTCGCCCAAAAAAAGCCGTGTTCGTACAACCTCAAGCGACAGGGTCGTCTGGTTGAAAAACCTGTGATCTCTTCGTCAATACGGGGTCAAGGGAGCTTAGCTCCCTTGTGGGGCGTGGGGTGAAACCCCACATCACCCATCCAACCGCGTAAGTCCTATCTCAACTTATCCATCGTTGTTGATACCGAGGGTCGAGCGAAAAATTCCGCTATTTGCATTGGGGGTGACAAAAGCAAATAACGGCGCAAAATGACCGAAGGGAACTTCACAAGAGTGCATCACGGTGATCGCGGCTGTTTTGGTTTGGGGGGAGTCTTTGTGGCGGCGGTTGCTGCGGTTGCTGCGGTGTTTTGGGCGGGGAGCAGCAGCGAAGACAAGCGCGGGGGCCAAGCGATGGGTACTTGCGGATCAAAGGTGAGTCCGAGGTTGTCGAGGATCTGGTTGATTTTGTCTTGGTGGTTTGGGTCGAGCAGGGCTGCTTGAGGCCCGATGCGTAGGGCATAAGCACCCAGTCCCCCTTCGTAAAGAAGCCGATCCATCGTGCGCTCGTCTTGGGCGAACAACACGGGGACTTGGCCGGCATAGACGGGGCCGATCTGTTGGGTGAGGGCTTCGAGTCGAAGGCGTGCGGTGGAGGGGAAGATCTGTGCGCGTTGTTCGAGGAATTGCAGGAGTTCTTGAGTTGAAAAGCCTTGTTGTTGGGCTTGTTGGAGCGAGTCTTGGGTGATGTGAAACAGCAGATTTTTCCGTTGATCGGGGAGAACGATCGCATATTTTTGGAGGAAGGTTTCAACGAACAGGTCGGCTTGTTGGGGATCGAGTCGGATGTGGAGTTCTTTGTCGATGTGCAGCGAGCGGGAGGGAGGTTGATCGTAGTGGTGGTGTTGGGCTTGGTGGTAAGCGCTGAGTTGCTTGAGCAGAGGTAGGGCGTGGGCGGGAACAAAGAGGTGGCGGGCATCGAGGATGTAATGCGGGATCTCGGTGAATTCTTCTTCAAGAAGCGCGTTCATCTCGTCAGCATCGGAGGTTTCGATCACAACGCCTTGGCGGGAGATCACGATCTGGCTGCTTTGTTGATACCAGCTATCGAGTTGTTGGCGTAAGGTCGAATGGAGCGGGATGCGGCTTTCTTCTTCGAGTAGGCGGAGGATATGGCTGTACGGATAGCCGTTGCGAAGGGCTTGGAAGAAGGCTTTTTTTTCGAGACGGTACTGCAGAACTTGCTCGCCCCCTGTTGGCTGGCAAAAGTGTTCCAGTTGGTACAGTACCCGTGTCACTGACGGCGAAGGAAACACGATGATCTCAAGATTGGGCTGTACAAGTAGTGTTGGCGCATACAGCGAAGCACCCGAAGGGGCGGCCTGTGCGGAGTGTGCGGCCTGTGCGGGTATGGTGGAGTGTGTGGAGTTTGTCGTGTCTGCGGAGTGTTCCGAGATGATAGGGTGTGCCATATGGATGGAGTTTGCAAGCAGGAGAGCGGGCAGCGACGAGGAAGAGGGCGAGGAAAGGCTGGGGGAAGAAGGCGAAGAAGTGGAGAGACTCTGTCGTCGGAAAGGCTCATGTTCAAAGCGGCGAGGCTTGAGCAAACCGAGCCACGCAAGGGCAGAAAGCATCTGTTGAACAAAAGCCCCTTCGATGGAGGGCCAATCGCGGGGGTGCAGTGCGGGGCGTTGTTTGTTTGGGGAGTCGGCGATCCAAATCGAGGCGTAGGGCTGCGATGCAAAGCGGGCGGAGAGTTGGAGCAGATCGGGTTCTTCTTCGCGCACGAGTCGGAGGATATCGTCGAGTGCAAGGGGGAATTCGAGCCACCCAAGCAGCTTTTCAAATAGGAGGCGACGGGCTTGGATCTGGACTTGGGCGGGGAAGGGATGGGGGGCTGCGTCTTCGAGTTGGACGGTGACGGTTTCCACAAAGCGCATCTCGTTCCAGAGAACAAGGCGGAGGTAGGCTTGGAGGATGTGTTCTTGTTGGGCTTCGAGGGGGCTTGAAAAGAAGGTGTGGGCGTGGGTGGGGTGGACGTAGAGGTGGCCGTCGATCTCTTGGAAGAGATCGAGTTGGTAAGCGATCTCATAAATAAATATTAAATAAGGATGGTCGTCGAGCAGGCGTGCTTCTTCGATGTGTTGGGAGGAATAGAGCAGTTTTTGTAGCGGGGCAAAGTCGCGCCGCCCGGGGAATCCGCTCTTGAGGAGTTTGGGGTGGCGTTGTCGGATCAGGTGAATCCAGCGCAGCAGGTCGATCTGTAAGGGAGAAGGGGTGAGCATCGGGTCTCGGTTAGGTTTGGGGTTTGGGGGAGGTGCGGGGGGTGGAAGCCGAAGGCGAGGCGCTTTCCACGCGTGGGCTATACCCTCGTTCGACAAGGGTCTGTGCCAAAGATTCTGCTTGTTGATCGTCGATCAGGTGGCTTGTCGGATGGAAGGTGCGCTGAGAGAGCGGTACAAGGGGGCATTGTGCGTCGATCTCTTCGGCCAATTTGGGAGAAGCGAATTGCAGCAGCGTGAGGTTCCAATGGAAGCGAATCAAGGTGATCCCTCCGATCAATCTAAGATTTTCAGGCCATCCGAAGATGTTGGAGCGGTTTGGGATAGGTTGGTTTAGGCGGCTTGGATGTATTGTTGGCGGAAGAGGTGGACAAGGTGTTGGTATGTTTCGGATTCGCTGTGTTCGGAGGCGAGCAAGACAGCCTCTGTGTTGCCGTAGCTGAGGACGAGTTGGAAGGTATCGAGTTGTTCGGGGCGCAAGTCCCGAAGATAGGCTTTGAGCGGGAGGCTCACGCGCACGCGCTTGAAGTTAGGGGGAAGATCGGTTTTGTAGCGTTTGAGTTCGTCTTGTTGGCGTTTGGCGCGTTGGAGCAGTTCGAGTGGATCTTCGTTGATCCATTCGGTGATGGATTGATCGTTGGGGGGATGGAGAGCATAAGTTCCTTGGCCCCAGCCGACGATGCGCAGGGCGGCTTTTTGAGGGGGGACAGGGACAGGGCTTGAGAGCGCAGCGAAGACGATACGGCCATCGCGGAAATGAAGGTTTCCATCCAGATCGCCGCGTACCAACAGCACACCGTTGCGTCGGCTATTGACAAAGATATCAAACAGATCCGCAAGCGGCATCTCGCGCAGATCGCCTTCCATGATGGCGGGGCCTGTCGGTGGAGGGAGTGGCGGAAACCCTGATGCTTCGGTCGAAAATGCAGGCGCGGCGGTTGCGGCTGCGGCTGGAGATCCGAAGGCAGCGGAAGCCGCAGGTTTGACGGGGGGCGTGAAGGCGGGCTTGGGTGCGCCAAGCGAAGCAGAGGGGGCATCAAAGGAGAGCGACGGCGGCGCACTCGGGACACCGAGCGGCTGGCGTGCTGCCACAGGGTTGAGTGCGCCGAGGCTTGCGGATGTTGCGGCAGGGGGAGCCGCCATCGCATCGGAAGAAGGCGAACCAAAGGCCCGCCCTGCGAGTGTGGGTTTGGGACCGCCGAAGCCTGCGGGTGGAGCAGCGCTTGGTCCACCTAAATTGAAGGCCGGAGCCGCCATCGTGGAGGCGCTTGGCCCACCTGCGTTGAAGGCAGGTGCCGCCATCGTTGCGGCACTTGCGGGGCCTCGGGCTGGTCCTCCACCGATCGACAACGGCGGGGCTGCGCGGGAGGGCAAACCGGGGGCAGGAAGACCGGGGGCAGGAAGACCGGGGGCCTTGGCAGCGGGGAGTGCGGCTTGGCTTGCGGAGCTTGGGGTGTCTGGGAAGTTATCGCCTTCTGCCGAAACCAGCTTAATGATCGAGGTTCCGAGCAAGATGCGGTCGCCTTCTTTGATTCGGACTTTGCGTACACGCTCTCCGTTCACAAAACTGCCGTTGGTGGAGCCGAGGTCTTCGAGGATGATGTAGTCGTCCTCCACCACAATACGCGCATGGCGCCGCGAGATCATATCTTCGACGAGCGTGATCGCGATATCTGTACCGCGCCCGATCACCACCTCTTCGCCTTTTTTGAGAGGATATTCGTTGCCTTGGTATTTTCCTGAGATAAAACGCAGAGAGTAACCACTCATATCGGGATTCCCCATCGTGTGCAGCGGGCGGAGGGTTATGGACCTTCGTTATGGATCGAACGGTTTGGGGCTTTGTTCTTGTTTTGAGAATGCCGCCTAACAAGGCGCGGATAGTAGCACCAAAGATCAACCCTGTCAAACCAAAGGATGCCCCAAGTCTCGGCAACAAAAAGGCGACGATAGCTTGGTAGAAGCTGTCTTGAACGGCAGGCGGAAATCTTCGAACCCAAGCAGACAGGCAGAGCGTGGAGCGACGTAGAAAGGTTGTTGTTGCTTGCGCGGTCGAGGGCAGATCGTGTATACCAAGCAACGGTTCTTTTTTGGTCGTGCGTGTTGTGTTCTGTCTCCCCCAAAAGCGCGCCCCCTCTGGAGCGCCAAAGGGGTGCAGTCGCTTGTGCAGCCCTTCATAGAGACATGAAGCTCGACCATTCGGACTTGATCTGCGTCTCTTGGCAGCGTTCAACGTTCGGACAGGTCCTGCGCGAACATTGGATAAAAAGGAAAATTCATGCGGAAAGCGCGGCTTATCTTGATCAAAGGCGAAGGCTTTGACTGGGTATCTTATCAGCTTCATGCCCAAGAGCATCTGATCGGTCGAATGTACGGAACCATCGTGTTCCCTGATGATCGTTATCTTTCCCCAAAACACGCGAATCTTTACTACGACGGGGGACAGCTATACCTTCGCGATGAAGGCAGTACCAACGGGGTGTTTCTGCGCCTTATCGAACCTGTCGAACTCCGTGATGGGGACTATTTTCTCTCGGGCGAACAATTAATGCGCTTCGATCAGCGCACAGAATACGATGCGCTCACCTTACCCCCTGACGCGATGAAAGACGGCACACAGTTCTACGGCTGCGCACCAAGCGAAGCGATCCAGTTTCGCCTGACTCATTTCTTCCGTGGGCAGCGCCAAGGCTCGATCTTTCACGCCACCAACCCAAGCGTTTCGCTTGGACGCGAACAATGCGATCTCTCCTTCCCCTTCGATCGCCACATCTCAGGGCGTCATGCTCGCGTCTACAAAGAAGGCACCCGCTATTTTCTCCAAGACGTCGGCAGCAAAAACGGCACCTATTATCGCCTCAATTCCCCCTATCGCCTCAAACACGGTGACTCGTTCTTTGTTGGGCAACAGTTGATGCGTGTCGAACTCGAATAGTCCCGCCCTACGCTCGCAGGATTGACTTGTGGGGTCCGCCTCGGGTCCGCCTCGATCAATAGTTTTGGGGAATGTGCGTTTTTCGGCAACGATTGAGTTGATCGCAGGGGGATTGGAGGATGCAACGCAGCCATTTTGTGGGGGGGGGGGTGCGAAAGCACACGTCGAGTAAGCGCGTTTCGCGTTTTGGATCGTGCAAGGCAACGTGGAGTTGAGCGAGCAGAGGTTTGCTGCGTGCGGCTTCGTTCGGGGGGAGGCGGCTTTGCTGAGAAAGCGCAAGCCGATAAGCCGCTTGCATACACCGCGTGTATTTTTGCACGACTTGTTGACACCGTTGTTTCGAGGATTTTGCCGGCTTTTCAGGCGGAGGCGAAAGCAGCGGGGCGTCGGTCTGCGTTGGCGCGGAAGTCGGCTGTGTGGCCGATGCAGCGGGCTGTGTGACCGATGCAGCGGGCTGTGTGACCGATGAAACAGGTCGAGAGGCGGCGAAGCGCGAGGGCGGAATGGGGTGGGTTGTGGGGGCTTGGCAACCCAACACAAAGACAACGCTCAAAGCGCCAAGGATACCGATGAATCGGGCGATAGAACAGTGGGGGTGTGGCATGGCGGTTCCTTTTGTGTTGCTCACTAAAGCGATCCGTTGGGGATGGATACCCCATACGAAATCCATCCGTGGTGTGATCGACCTAATGTAGGGGCAGCCCCCTGTGGCTGCCCAAGAACAGGACTGCTACAGCAACTCGCGTCGACGTTTCGATCACACATCTCGGAGATCGTCTAAGGCGGAGGGGTAGTGGTATGGAGTCGTTAAGCAAAGAGGGTTTGTGTGCCTTGATCTTAACGGGATAAGGCGGAGCAAAAGCGAGGTGGTTGGGTGGGACGGTGGTTGGGTAGGAAAACAAGAGGGATGGTTTGCAGAGCTTTCGGTTCGTGGAGAGTTCGGTCTGTTGGCGAAATCTGGAGAGACGCACTCGCCACCGTCGTTTCTGTCGGACTCTCTTGGAAGACGGCTCTAAGCAACACGGTTTGGATTATTCTTCGTCGGTCTTCTTGTCATCGGCCTTCTTGTCATCGGCCTTCTTGTCGTCGGCTTTCTTGTCGGCCTTGTTTGCATCAGCGGCCTTTTTTGCATCAGCGGCCTTGTTTTTCAAAGGAGCGGGGCGGGAATCCGGCGATTGGGCTGTGTCTTTTTTGCAAGCGGACACGGACAAGGCGAAGGCGACAGCAACAAGCAAAGCAAGGATCTTTTTCATGTTTGATCTCCGTTTATGTTCTCTTCCATAATCATCCGTCCAAACGGCCAGATGCAACAAGGAACTTGGGGCGAGCGCAAAGGAGCCAACCGTCTTCTTGTTTGGGAGTCCATCCCAACCAATCGCCAGTCTTCCCTCTACGCACATTCCACTCTAGGCGTTGCATCCTTTAACATACCTCGGATGAATCGACAAGCAGAATTTTGTTTTGAACGTGTGGTTTGTTTTCTAACGATCCGAAGCGACAGAAGAATCTTCGCTCGTTGGGCTTTGGTGCAAAAGCCTTTGCAGCCGCTCAGGTTCGACGCGCAAGGCGATGTTTTCATCTCGCAGCACCGCGACTTGCCCGGGATTTGCGCCTTTGGGTTTTTTGACATATCTCACTTGCGTAAAGATCACGTCCACATGGGTTTGTTGACGGGCTTTACTAAAGTAAGTCGCCAACGTTGCGGCATCCAACAATACTTCGTTAGGAAGAGCTTCTTGTGACTTTTGGCGGGGAATCACGACGTGCGAACCCGAGCAGCCGCGCACATGCAGCCAAAGATCGTTTCCGCGACTGAGGCGAAAGGTCAGCTCGTCGTTGGCTTGGCTGCTGCGACCCACAAGGATGCGATACCCTTGTTGTGAGGTGAACGTGTGAAAGGGGCGCGCACGTTGGGGAGGCTCTTTGCCTTCGGAAGCGGGGGCTTGTTCAGCGAGACCTGCTGGGACGTAGCGCAACAATTCGTCCATGTCTTGGACTTGTTCGATCCACTCGATCTCAAAGCGCAAGGTGTCGATGCGTTGGCGAGTCTCGTCAAGGCGCGGAGCCGTCGCTTCGATGCCTTTGCGCGCACGCTTGATCTTGCGAAACAGCTTGTCGAGGTTTTCGGTCGGCGAAAGCATCGGATCGAGTGCGATCATTCGCTTGCTCATCGCAGGATCGTAATAATCGGTCACTTCGATCTCGGTGGCTCCGCGTTTGATCGCGTGAAGATGCCCTTTCAACAATTCCGCATCTTGCTCTTTTTGCAAACTTTCTTGGCAGCGCCCAAGATCTTCTTGTAAAGCTTCCACGAGGCGCTCGGCTTTTTTGAGCTGTTTTCGGCGCGTCTTCAGCGCGATCTGGCGGAGGCTTTGAAAACGTTGCTTTTCGCTGCGTTGCTGAAATCGTTGACCGATCCCGATCTGCAAAGGCCACCGATACAACGCATGTTCCGCCGCAAATCCCATCGCGGCCAAGGCTTCTTCTCCCTGCGCCTTCGCCTCCAACAACCGCTGCATCTCTTCTTCCCCAACCTCCAACGCTCCCGCCTCTGCCCACCTCAACGATGATCGCTCCACCTCCGAATTCACCGCTTGGCCTGCTCTCTCGATCACCACCGACTCTCCCGAAAATACCACATCGGCACTTGGCGAAGCGTCGGTGTATCGTGAAGCATCGGTGTATCGTGAAGCATCGGTATCTGGCGAAACATCGGTGCTTGGTGGAGCGTCGGTGTTTGGCGAAGTGTCGGTGAGTGTTGATATCTCAGTGCGTGGAGGCGACGGTGTGGGCTTTTCGGGCGGAGAGTACGGGTCGCGTAAGCGCAATCCGCGTTGTATGGACAGCGGCTGCATACTCGCTAAGACGTTGTAAGCCTCATCCACAAGTAAGAGTTGTCCTTTTCGTCCGATCATCTCGACGATCAACGCATGACGGGCATCTGCTCGCCCCACTTCGATGCAGACGATCGGTTCGCCTTGGAGTGCGCGGATGCTTTGGATGCGCCCATTCAAGAGTTCTTTGCGCAAGCGCATACAAAAGCTCGGTGGTTCAGGCAGAGACGGCAGTTTTTCTGGCAACAAATGTAGGCGTTCCAACCCTTGCTCGATCGAAAGATACAGCCACAGGCTTTCTCCCGGGATACGCAAGTGAAATTGGAGTTCCTCTGCCGAGGTTTGTTGGATCTTCTGGATCTGTGCGCCTTCAAGCGGCTGTAATTCGTCCACCAACGCATACACTTCATAGGTTTTGAGTGCCAACGTTTTTCTCCTCTCGACGGGATGGGTCGTTTCGACTGGTTTGGTTTCGACCATGCTTTTCGAACATGACGTGGCCTTGCTTGCACATCTTGCCCTTGTTGAGTTGACAGCGCGCAAGAAAAAAGTACACTCGCCTCCAGTTCCGATGGTATCCCAACCCAAGCCCGCGCATCTTGATTCCTTTCATCCCCTATGGAGGTCACGATGTCCCTTCCGTCTCTCAGTACCGGTGCGATGATC
>CAUJFU010000331.1 GCA_963169055.1 Myxococcota bacterium | reverse complement strand
AAGAAGCAGATCGGTTCCTTTGTAAACGACCGAAGGTCCGCCTTCGCCAAGAAACTGGTCGACGCGATAGATCTGATGGAGTACTTTTCCAATCTGCATATCTCGAAATCCCTACCTTAACCCGCGCTGTGTTCCGAAAATCGGATGCCGACCGCGCCCAACCATTTGCGCATCTCGTCTTTGTCGATGGCTTTTTCAAGCGCAGCTTCGGGGGTCACGAGGTCTTTTTCTACAAGGGCTTTGAGGCTATCGTCCATCGCGATCATCCCTTGGGCTTTTCCGGCTTTGATCATTCCAAGGATCTGGTGGGTTTTGCCTTCTCGGATCTGCGAAGTCAAGGCGGGCGAGCCAAAAAGGATCTCGATGGCTGCGACACGACCGCCTTGTTTGCGGCGCAAAAGCTGTTGGGACAAGACACCTTTGACGACGCTTGCCAACACGCTACGCACGCCGTCTTGTTGATCGTTTGGAAAGACGTTGATGATGCGGTCCATCGTTTTGGCAGCGGAGTTGGTGTGCAAGGTTCCAAAGACCAAAAGGCCGGTCTCTGCGGCGTTGAGGGCCATGCGGATGGTTTCGAGGTCGCGCATCTCGCCCACAAGGATGCAGTCGGGATCTTCGCGGACCGCCGAACGAAGGGCATTAAAGAAGCTGTGTGAGTGTTGCCCGACTTCGCGTTGGCTGACCAAGGCTTGTTGGTTTTCGTGGACGAATTCGATCGGATCTTCGATGGTAATAAAGTGCATCTTGCGCGTCATGTTCATCTCATGGATGAGAGCGGCAAGGGTGGTGGATTTCCCTGAGCCTGTCGGCCCTGTGACCAGCACGAGACCCGAACGCAAGCGCGTCAGTTTGTGGACTGCTTTGGGAAGCCCAAGCTGTTCGACGGTCATAATCTTGGTGGGAATGATCCGAAAAACAGCCCCATATCCGCGCTCTTGCTTGAAAAAGTTCACACGAAAGCGCGCAACTTCAGGGACTTCGTACGCAAAGTCTGTGTCGCCTGTTTCCATGAACCGCTCCCAAAGGTGGGGCGGGGCGATCGGGCGCATCAGATCCACGTAGTCGTGATTTTCGATTACACGATAGCGGATGGGTTCGATCCTTCCGCCGTTTCGGAGGATGGGGGGGCGTCCGACCGAGATATGAAGATCCGACGCGCCTCGTTCTCTCATCAAACGAAGAAAGCGGTCAATGCGGTTGTTGCTGGCCATAACGGGCTCCTGTGCGTGGTCTCAGGCAAAGACAGTGCTTTGTGTTGGATGGGTGTGTTTGACGTTGGATCGATCATTCGGCTGTGAGGGATTTTTCGCGCAAGAATTGCGGGCTACACATCGGTTCAAACGTTTCAGGTTTTTCTGCGCGCAGCCATGCTTCTTCGGGGGCGATCAGATCGGATTGAACGAGCGCCATCAAGGCTTGGTCTACGGTTTGCATCCCGGCATTGCGTCCGATCTGCATCATACTCGGGAGCTGGTAAGTTTTGTCTTCGCGGATCAAGTTGCTGACGCCCAAGGTATTTTTCAGGATCTCGAAGACCGCAACGCGGCCCGAACCGTCTTTGCGTGGAAGCAAGGATTGGCAAAGTACATACTTCAAGGATTCGGACAGAGACATGCGGATCTGGCCTTGTTCTGCGGGGGGAAATGACCCAATGATCCGATCTACCGTTTGGATGGCACTGGTGGTATGAAGGGTTGCGATCACAACGTGGCCGGTTTCTGCGGCTTCAAGGGCCATACGGATGGTTTCGGGGTCGCGCATCTCGCCGACCATGATCACATCGGGGTCTTCGCGCAACGCGCCACGCAAAGCTCGTCCAAAAGACTCGGTATGTTTGCCGACTTCGCGTTGGTTGACGAGGGCGATCTTGGGCGGATGAACGAATTCAATCGGATCTTCGAGGGTGATCACATGCGTGGGTTTGGATTCGTTGATCAGGTTGATGATGGCGGCGAGGGTGGTGGACTTTCCTGAACTGCTTGGGCCGGACACGACAATGATCCCTTGGTGATAATCCAAAAGCTCGGTGATATGCGCAGGAATCCGCAGATCATCAAAGGTCGGTGGGATGTTGGGGATCGTGCGAAAGGTGATCGACACACCACGGCGTTGCACATAGGCGTTGGCGCGGTAACGCCCAACCTCGGGGATGGCGTAGCAAAAGTCGATCTCTCCCTTCTCTTCGAAGATCTTTTTTTGTCGCTCGTCAATCACGGACATCAGGGTGTCGCGTGTGGTTTCGGCGGAATAGACGTCTCCATCTTCCAACCGCGCCAATTCGCCGCGATGGCGCACAAAGGGCGGCTCGTCGATCGTGATGTGCAGATCGGAAGCACCCTTGTTTCGGATCTCTGCAAGCAGTTCGTCGATCGGCTTATCGAACTTTTGGGTGGTTTGGACTTGGACGTCTTCTTCTTCGACTTTGAGGCGGGCGGCCATGCTGCGCGAGACTTCGGTGGCTCGGGTACGAACCTCTACGGCAGGATCGCGCTCTCTCACCGAACGCAATAGCGGCAAAAGAGAGGCGTGAGTAAACCGATCAAACGCGCTGATGACCTCAAGACGGACTTCTTGGCGGTTGTCGCGCAAAAGTTGTGCGAGTGGTTTGAGGGCGTTTTGCGAGCCGATTTGTGCGAGCGCGTCGATGGCCGCCCATCGGGCTTCTTCGTCTTGGAGGGCCTGCACAAGATAGGGGACTGCGCGTTCGTCTTTGAGGCGACCAAGGCTGTCGCAGGCGTTGACGCGCAACCACCAATCCGAATCGTTAAGCATATTGCAGATCGGCCCAAGAATCCGAGGATCTTGGAAGTTTTCGACGAGAATCAATGCTGCTGTGCGGACATCTTCTTTGGGATGTTGCAGCAAAGCCACTGCGGGTCGAAGCACTTCGTCGCCAAAGTTGCGCAGCATCTCAAGGATGCGATCGCGCAACCACCCCGCAAGTTCTTGGAGATACAACAACAACTCGGTGAGGATCTCTTGGGTTTCGCCTGTGCGCATGATGATCTCGAGCGCCTGACGGCGACTGGCGTCCTCGCCTTGGTTGAGCAGATCATACATCCGTTTGCGCATCCCCGCAGGATCGGTCTGTGCGTTTTGTTGGAGGTACTGGCTTGCAAGCTGCCGTCTCGCAGGATCGGCTCCTGACAAACAACTCAACATGACCTGCATCACTTTTGGGCCACCCACGGGGCTTTTGGCCAACGCCTCAAGGGCTACCGTTGCGATCCGCGCATCTTTGTCGCTCGCAAGCTCTACAAGAAGTTGTACCATGTGTCGGGGCTGGCGTTCTTGTAATAGTTTTTGTAATGCGATTGAGCGCAACGCGGAGGGGCCTTCGAGTACCGCTCGCTCCAAATAGATCGACCCCAGTCGCCCCGTGAGGGCAACAGCGATCTCCCATCCCATCCGCTGTTTTGCGGGGGCTTTGTCGCTCAGCAAAGAATCCAACACCCGCTGTACAGTCTCGGGCGGCATCTTGCTAAGCAACTGCGCTCCGAAACTGCGTGCCTGTGGAGGGGCGTTTTCCAAAGAGTCCAATAGAGCCTTGGATCCGCCGATATCGGGTCGTGCCAAAAAAAGCTCCGCACTCATCCGACGAACATCAGGGTCTCGATGCAACAACAGCGGAACAACCTCGGCAGACCGAGGATTGGAGTCACGCAACTTGAGCAACAACTGCTCTTTTTCTTGAGGGGTTTGCCAACTGTTTTCTTGGATCTGCTGGAGAATACTCTTTTTTCCCGTGAACATTGACATAATAACCACCGTTCCTGCTCTGTCGAAGGGGAAAATCGAAGCGATGCTTCTGGCCTCTGTCCAACGAAACGTCCCACACAACGCGCCCGTCAAGCGCGTGTTGCCTCCTCACCGCTACCAAGAATCCACCCTCAGGTCAAGCAGGAGCGCGCATCCATCATCCTCCATTCGGTCCTGCTATCGGCTGTTTTTGTTGCGCCCCTTCTCATCGTGATCTTTTTCAAATAGGAGTGCTTGTTGGATGGTTTTGTGGGGCGCGGCCACACCCCGCCATAGATCCCCGCCCCCTTGACCCCGTATGGGCGAAGAGATCACAGGTTTTTCGCACCAACGGCTCTGTTGCTCGAAATCTCGCGAACTCGGGAGGTTTGGGGCCGACCGCGTAAGTCTTATTCATAATTCACCCAGATACCGTTTCAATGCAGGAGAATCCGCACGATGCACTCAGAAGATCAGACGCTTCATTCGACAGATCACGTGGAGACCGCAAAGCCTCCGCGCCGTCGGATCGTGATCAAGCTCGGCACGAGCGTTTTAACAGCGGGTAGCCCTCGATTGGATCTGCCGAGGATGGTCGATATCGCCCGACAGTGCGCAGCGTTGATGCGTGACGGGTATGAAGTGTTGGTGTGTTCGTCGGGGGCTATCGCCGCAGGGCGCGAGCGATTGGGCTTTCCTGCGCCGTCTTCTTCGATGGCGTATAAACAGATGCTGGCTGCCGTTGGGCAAAGTCGACTGATGCGCGTGTGGGACAACCTGTTTGAGATCTACGGCGTCCGTGTCGGCCAAGTCCTGTTAACACGGGCAGACGTGGAAAGCCGCGACCGTTTCCTCAACGCACGCGACACTTTACTGATGCTGCTTCGCGAAGGCATCTTACCGATCATCAATGAAAATGATGCCGTTGCGACCGAAGAGATCAAGGTGGGCGACAACGACAACCTCTCGGCGTTGGTGGCGACTCTTTGCGGGGCGGATCTGCTGATCTTGTTGACCGATATCGAAGGGTTGTACACAAGCAACCCACATCAAGATCCCGAGGCACGCTTCATTCCCGAAGTCAGCGAGATCAACGACGCGATCAAACAGATGGCGGGTGGAAGCGTAGGCGGCCTTGGGACGGGCGGGATGGCGACTAAGATCCAAGCTGCCGAGATCGCCCAACGCATGGGAACCGAAGTCGTGATCGCAGCAGGCAGATATCCCGATGTGATCAGCCGCGTTGTGGCGGGAGAATCGATCGGGACGCGGTTTTTGGCGCGGACTTCTCCGCTTGAACAGCGTAAGCGTTGGTTGCTTGCGGGGCCGCGTCCGCAAGTGGCGCTGTTGGTTGATGCGGGGGCTGCTGAAGCTTTGCGCACACAAGGTCGGAGTCTTCTGGCTTCGGGTGTCATGGGCGTCGAAGGCGAGTTTCGGCGCGGCGATATGGTCCAGATCCGTTGCTTGGAACAAGCCGCTTTTGCCCGTGGGATCGTGCGCTACGATAGCACAACAGCCCGACAGATCGCAGGCTTGCGCTCCGAAGAGATCGCCGAGCGTTTGGGGTATTCGTGGGGGCCGCTGGTACATCGCAACGATCTGATCTTGGTTTGAATTTTCATAGGAGTGACGCAGTTGAAAAAGGAAAGCGTGAAGAATCAACCCGTTGTAGGGGCGGTTCGCGAACCGCCCGCGCCCGAACATGGGCCTTTTTCGTATCGAACTGCGTCACTCCTATTTTCATCAAAGAGCAAGGAAGGTAGCGACATGACCCGTTTGGAATCCATCGGATACGCAGCCCGTCAAGCCAGCCGCACGTTGGGGATCTTGCCTCGTTTGGCCAAAGATCGCGCATTATCGGCGATCGCGGAGGCCCTCGAATCTCACACCAACGCATTGCTTGCTGCCAATCAAAGAGACGTTGCCGCAGGTCGTGAAAAAGGTTTGTCAGCGGCGATGTTGGATCGTTTGTTGTTGACGGAGGAGCGGATCGCAGGGCTTGCGAGGGACACGCGCAGCGTCATGGCATTGCCTGATCCTGTGGGGACAGATATCGAAGGGCGGATCTTGCCCAACGGTTTGCGCTTGACGCGAAGGCGCATCCCCATCGGGGTTTTGGGCGTGATCTACGAAGCGCGTCCGAATGTGACGGTGGATGTGGCGGTGTTGGCTCTCAAAACGGGCAATGCTGTGATCTTGCGCGGTGGCAGCGAAACGTTGCATAGCAATCTTGCGCTGGTCTCTGTGATCCGCGATGCCATCGCCAGCGCGGGCTTGCCGAAGGATGCTGTTCAAGCCATCGAAGATCCCGATCGTTCGCTGGTTTCTGAACTCTTGCAGCTAGATCAGTACGTCGACATGATCATCCCGCGTGGTGGGGCGGCGCTACACACACTTTGTCGAAAACAAAGCACCATCCCCGTCATTACGGGCGGAATCGGCATCTGTCATATCTTTGTGGACGAACACGCAGACCTCGAACGGGCGGTTGATATCGTGGAAAATGCCAAAGTGCAGCGTCCTTCTGTATGCAACGCCCTTGACACTTTGCTTGTACACCGCAACGTCGCGCAGATCTTCCTGCCCGCTGTGGCGGAGCGCCTGCAAAAAAGCGACGTGTTGCTCAAAGCCACGCCCGAGGTGGAAACCATCCTGCTCAGCGCGGCTTCCACCATCCGACGTGATCCCGCTGGACCCGAAGACTTCGACCAAGAATGGCTCTCTTTGATCTTGGGCGTTCGTCTCGTGGACAACATCGAAGAAGCCATCGCACACATCCACCAACATAGCTCCGAACACTCCGACGCGATCCTGACCCAACATCTCGGCCACGCCAACCAATTCATCCACGAAGTCCATTCTGCCGCTGTGTACGTCAACGCAAGCACTCGCTTCACCGATGGCGGCCAGTTTGGACTGGGAGCCGAAGTCGCCATCAGTACGCAAAAGCTCCATGCACGCGGACCGATGGGACTCGAGGAACTCACGACCTACAAGTGGATCGGCATCGGGGACGGACATATCCGAGCCTCTTAAACGCAGGCGCATCTTTTTGCCGAGCGTTGCATCTTTTCGGAGAGTGGGGCAACGCCCCACAAAACAAATCGAACGGTGTGAATCCTGTGGAAAGGGTTGCGTAGGATGGTCTGGCGCGTTGTGTTTTGCGGTTGGCTTTGTGGGGTGTTGTCGGTGGGGTTTGCGTGCGGTCCGCCTGCTCCGCCCGAAGTGAAGGGCTGTGCAAGCACCAAGCTGTATCAAAAAGACCCTGATTATGCCAAAGCAGGGCCTTGGGCGGTGGGAGCCAAGACTTTTTCGGTAGACAAACTGCGCGTCGAGGTGTGGTATCCTGCCAAGTGGCAAAGCGAAAAAGACCAGACCTCGGCCCGTTATGATGTGCGTCTTCAGCTTCCCGAAGGCGAGCAAACCAAGATCCCCGACGACAAAGCGCCGATCCAGATCTGCAACTGTTATCGGGATCTTCCGCTCGACAAGGAGCGTGGACCGTACCCTGTGGTGATCTTTTTACACGGAACAGCGGGCTTTCGGACGCAATCGCTACAACACGTCACGCATTGGGCGAGTCGAGGCTTTGTGGTGTTTGCGGCGGATCATCCCGGGTTGATGTTGGGAGATCTGTTGCAGCTCAAGTTCGGAGCCAAGCAAGCAGATGATGCGAAAGCGATCCTTGCGGCATTACGGAGTCCGAGCGGAGATATGGCCTTTTTGCAAGGTGCTGTGGATCTGGAGCGTGTGGCTGTTTCGGGCCATAGCGCGGGAGGAAGCGCACTTGCGGATCTTGGAAAAGAGGCAGGGATTCAGGTGTTGATCCCGATGGCTGCGGGGGGGACCAAAGCGGGTGAGGCGTTGAAGTCGACGTTGATCCTTGGCGGAGATCAAGACGCCATCGTCCCACCCAAGCGCCAACAAGACGGCTACAGCAGCAGCCCCAAAATCAAGCGCCTTGTGTTGTTAGAAAAAGCCGGTCATCTGGCCTTTTCCGATCTCTGCGAAGTTGGAAAAGAGCAGGGCGGGTTGATCAAGTTGGCGCGAGAGTACAAGGTCAAGATCCCCGACGGCTTCGATCAACTGATCGAAACACTTGCAACAGACGGATGCAAAGAGGGGCAATTGCCCGCAGCACAAGGATGGCCGATCATTCACTTCGCATCTTCGGCTGTGTTAGAAGAAACGTTGCATTGCGACCCCACTGCGTCCACCGCCCTACAGGGTCTTCAAACCCGTTATTCGGCGGTCAAAGAATACAAGGAAGAACGCCTTTGAGTTACCACGATCACAGCCAACGTCTCGATCACAACAAACCCTTTCACCCTCTTCAGATCGCCGTGTTGACGATCTCAGACACGCGAACCAACGACACCGATCGCTCTGGCCCCCGTCTGATCAGCCTTTTGCAACGTGATGGGCATACGCTTGCAGCGTACGTGATCGTCCCTGACGAACAAGAGCGCATCGAAGCGCAGTTGCGCGCATGGATCGCCGACCCATCGATTCAAATCGTCCTTGCGACGGGAGGAACGGGCATTACAAAACGCGACGTCACTCCCGAAGCCTTTCATGCCGTGTACGAAAAAGAGATCCCGGGTTTTGGTGAGCTGTTTCGATTTCTAAGCTACGAAAAGATCGGCACATCGACCATCCAATCCCGCGCAACAGCGGGGCTTGCGAATCGCACCTTGCTGTTTGCATTGCCGGGATCGACGGGCGCTTGTACCGACGCATGGGAGGGGATCTTGCGTTGGCAACTCGATAGCCGACATCAACCTTGCAACTTTGTGGAGATGTTTGATCGTTTGTGAGACGACAAGTCTTCGTTGAAGGGGGGGGCCGATATCCCGAAGGTTAGGGCGTCGAGAGCGTGAGAGGGGAGTGCGGGGTGGCGCGTTG
>CAUJFU010000330.1 GCA_963169055.1 Myxococcota bacterium | reverse complement strand
TGGTATGCGATGATGGCGGGCTTTTCTGCGCTTTGGCGCGCAATCGTTTTGGCACAGATAGCTCGCCCCTGCAAGGGTCTCCGCTTTGGGGTCTTGGGCTACAACCACCAAGAGCCTCTGTGTGGTTTAGGCGCTCCCCCGGCTGCGTAGGGACACAAGCGCCGCTTCCCAATCCATGAAACGATGGACTGGATCCGCCAATGCTTTCATCCCTGCGCTCTCCACGTTCCCGATCAGTACCCCATGCACGCGCAAGCCTTGGTCGTCTTTGGACTTTCGAACGTCTTCGCGAATGCTCGCGGGTACAGAAAACTCTCCGTCACTCACCATCAGAACATCCGCACGTTGCCAACCTTCTTTCTGCAACCTCTTTAATGCGCGGGTTATCGGGGCTGAGATATCCGTTCCTCCATGAAAAGACATCGAGAGAAACGCCATGAGTTGCGTCAATCCCTTCGGCGAAAGAGAAAGCTCATGCTCGGCCACATCGGAAGGCCCGCTGAAAGCGTAAAGATAGCACGCACGTTTTTCTTGGTACGCCACACGTGTGGCCTCTAAGGTCAACGCTTTTGCCACATGCTCTGGAACACCTGCCATCGATCCCGATGTGTCTAAACAAACGATGATCGGCCCACGTTCCCAACGTGGTACTTCTTTGGCTTTTTCTTCTGTTTGTTCCAATACGGAAGAGACCCATTCTGTCCCTTCTAGCCGATAGGATAGCAGTGTGTGCTCTGTGCGGCGTGCGTGCCAAAGCAGTTTTAACGTTGGGTGTGTCAACAACGCCGCTTCGGAGGGCAGCATCCTCGCAATCGAAGCGGAACGTTCGATCCCTCGGGCTTCTGCTGGGACAAACGGGCTTTTTTCTTCGCGTTGCTCTTCCGTTCGCCGCGATATCGATTCCCAGATCGTCTCACAGATCGGTGCTTGTTTTGGATCTTCCGAGGCTTGCATCCGCCCCAATACTTGGATCAATTCGCGCAAAGCAGGAAGCTGTTTGAGCAGCTTTTGCAGCCGTGCGATCTCCAACCAGCCCTGCGACCGCAAGATCCCTCGACTCAAATCCCATCCCATCCCCAAAAGATCGCGAAGGCTTCCAAAGACTTCTTCGAGTTGCAACCATAGTCGCACCCGCTCTGACCATTCCGCCAAAAGCTGTGCTCGCACTTCTGTTGCGGCCTCTTTTTGGGCCAAAAGTTCCGCTTCTTTGCGAAGGGCATCCAGATCAGGGATCGCTTCGCTTGTTTGTTTGGCTTCGTCACCTGCTTCGTCTCCAGTATCCGAAGAAACGATGGGCAAAGAGGACGCCGTCGAAGCAAGCTTTGGGATCTTTTGGTTTTGTCTGCTTTTTGGCTGGGGGACTGGTTTTGGTTGGGGAACTGGATGAGGCGGCTTTTTCAAGGGTACGGACAACTCTCGTTGTTTGCGTGCGGCTTCTTCAAGCTTGCGCAGTGAGCGCATCTGCTCTTCCAACGAACGAAGATAGAGCGTCTGGCCTTCACGGACGGCTTCAAGCAAGCCCAACAAAAGAGCATCCGTCAGAGATTCCTCGCCTTGTGCGAAACGCACGATCCCAAGTTCTAACAACACAGAACGCAGTCCATCCGCGATGCTTTTCGTCGGCCATACGACATCGGCGTCAGGCAACTGGCCTGAAAGAAAGGCGCTTCTCCATTGCATCACACCTTGCACGCGAAGAAAAAGCTCGCCGTGTGGATGCGTGACCACTGCTTCAAACAAACTGAGCGGGATCTGCGCCAGCGCACCGTAGGATGTATCAAAATTTCGGCTTCCTAGACCTTGGGATTGTTCTGTCATGGATTCTCCCCAAATGACTCGCGCTCGGATCGTCCGACATGATGAGGGCATGGTGTTCATCGTGATTTCTTTGGTCTGGCTTCTTTGACCGAGTCCTGTTTGGGGGAGTCCTCTTCTTCCGACGAGTCGTGCTGCTTCGGTAGCTCGGCGAACCCTTGGGCGACTTGCCGAAGCCGCTTGGAAAGATCTCGGGCAATCCGCAGTTGTGCTTCGAGTTGCTTGCGAGCGATCTTGCTGAAACCCGGAACAATCCACAGGTGGCTGTCCACGCTTTGGGCTAACGCATCGCGCTCTTGAGTCAAACGCGCTTCCCACCCATTTACTTCGTCCAACAGTTGGGCGGCTTGTTTGCTCTGTCCGTCGATGTGCGCTTGCGAATAGCGTGTCGGTTCCATCTTTGGCGGCCACTGGGCCTCTTCCATCAACCAGTTGCCCTCATCTGCAAAATAAGAGGGGTCGAGGTTGTTGTATCGGCTTCGGTTATCGTTTCGGATCTGTGGTTCTGTGTACCCTTGCCCATTATTTGAGCGGTCCCCCCCCCAGTTCGGGGGGGCAAGAAAAAGTGGTTCGTTTTGGGGGTTGTGTTTCTGTTTTTTCCCAGTAGCCGATGTTGTCTGTTTTTTCTTTCTGTCCAGAAATAGGGGATTTCCATCTTTGTCGTGTGCTTGAGAGCGTGCGTTTTGGTCTTTCGAGAGTCTTGCTTCCCATACCTCGACGAGACGGGTGAAGGTGGCGGGTTCTTTGGCTTCGCTGGCACCGACCCATTCTTCGTACCATGCGGCGATGATCTCGCGCTGTTCGGGCTTGTTCCACGTGCAGTAAGGAAGCAACCAACCATCCCAAACGGACACTTGATCCCGCCCGTTGGTGTAGGCGGAGGCTTGCAACAAGGACACGATCTTTCTCCAACGGCGATCCGACACAGTGATGTCTTGCGAAGAGAGCCACTTGCGTAGTTCTGCAAGCATACCTTGTACGCCCGAAGGTACCGCGACTTTCACGGATTCTTGTTGGATTTGTGCGAGGTCGACGATGGTAAGCGGCAGCGAAGGATCAAGTGTCGGCTTTCCAGATCCGCGCAGCGCCATCAATCCGAGGAATCCGTCATCGCTGACAGGCCCAACGTGACAACGCAAGAGAAATCGATCATACAAAGCTTCTAGTTCCGACCCTTCGGGGAGTTCGTTGCTGGCCCCGATCGCGCAAAGCAGGGGAACAGGGATGCGCTGTGTGCCGTTGTCAAAGGCGCGTTCGTTAAGCAAAGTCAAAAGAGCGTTGAGGATCGCTGAGTTGGCTTTGAAGATCTCGTCGAGAAAAGCAACCGATGCGGTGGGGAGATAGCCTTGGATCTGCCGTTCGTATCGATCTGCCTCAAGTGCCTTGATCGACATCGGGCCGAAGAGTTCTTCGGGAACCGTAAAGCGCGTTAGCAGGCGCTCGAAAAAAGACGCGTTTTGAAAAGCGCTGCGCAGTCGTTGGGCGATATCGCTTTTGGCGGTGCCGGGTGGGCCGATGAGCAAAAGATGTTCACCTGCGACGGCTGCCAACAGCGCAAGACGGATCGGGATATCGCGCTCGATCAAGTTGGCAAGCAGGCCATCCCTCAAAGAAGCAAGTCGCTCGGTCAAGTTGCGTGGCGCGGGTTTTTGGGTCATCGTGTCTCTCCTGTTTCGTGATCAGGTGTGTTTCTGCGGAAAGAACGGTTCGGGAATGGATGGAGAGCGCCCGTGTTGATCTTGCCCGAAGTCGCGATCTTTTCGTTTCGGTGGATCAAACAGGCGCTCCCCAGAAAGAAGCGACATCGGCGGAGGTTAGCGGCCTTTGGGGGGGATTGTTGGGGGGCTTGTTTTGCCTTGGTTGTTTCCGCCTTGGTGGGCAGGGTTGTTTGGGTTGAGTTGGTTGGCGCGGTTGTCTTGTCCTGCTTTGTGGGCAGGGTTGTTTGGATTGTTTTGGTTGGCGCGCCGATCGCTGGGGCTGGGGGGCGTTTTGCTCATCGTAGACTCCTTGAAGGTTTCTGTGTGCGGATGCTCAAGAGCGAGCATCCACACTTGATCGATCTAGCGCGGGATCACGCGCCTTGCACTCCCGACTTTTTCACTGGCCTCTCTTGGGGTTGAGCCATTCCTCCACATCCGCAGCGGAAGACATGGGAGTGGAGCGCGCCTTGAGGGCAACAAGCCGATTTTTAGCTTGGTTGGCGATGGCTTGGATTTGTCCGGGTAGCTTCTTCGACCAGTCGGAATTCCACTTGGGTAGGGCGCGTGGTTTGAGGATGGATTCGATATCGTTGGGCGAACAGGGGCGGGCAAGCCATTCGAGGATCTTGCGGAAGAGGTCGTAGCCTGTGCCTTTGGCATCATCCAACCCCACCACAAGCCCTTCGATGGCCCATCCTCCGACATATGGCATTCCACCCGAACGCAACCAATACTTCAGGGCGCGTGCGGCGTGTTGCCGCCTTGGGTCTTTGAACTCCGTCTTATCGGGCAATGGGCGATTCCCAAACTCGGCGTTCGCGAAAGCGATATCCAGTTTGGCTTTCGAATGGGCGCGAGGCCCCACGCGGATCACGTGGCTTTTTATCTCGGTGGGCCGTTGGAGGTTGATGGAGATCTGTTCGGCCAGTTCACGCCGCTGGCCTTTGGTGACGGGATCGTTGGTGACGATGCACACATCCAGATCGCTCCCTTCGATGGCTGTGCTTTTGCTTTGTGAACCTGCCCGGTGGATCTGCCCTTTCAACGTGGATTGCACAAGCTTGGTCAGTTCGCCCATCTCTGCGCGGTCTTCTGAGGACTCGCTCCATCTGATTTGGTTGGCCCATTGTTCAAAGTATCCGCTCATCTTCTGATCTCCGTTCGTGTTGTCTGTTCATCGTGCTTTGGATCTGTGAGGCTTGCATGGCTTTTCCCCCCCAGTCTTCGCAATCGAGCAGGTGTTCAAGGGTGTTTTTCGCTTTATCGGGACAGCGCTCCCCGTCGATTTGACCATTTCGGGCTTGGTAGAGGGTGTTCAGTGCAACAAGAGAAGCAATGTAAGGGTGTTCTCGGATGGTCTCAGGGGGGGCGGGATATATATTTTTCGGGTCGTTGTAAAAGTCCATGGCTTGCGCTCGGTAGTGATAGAAGTCTGCTTCATCGCCCATCAGATCCCTCACGTCGGGCTTGGAGGTCTGAGCTTTGATTGCCTCCAACCACCCTTCTCGCGTGGAGTTAGAAGGATCTGCTTTGTTTCTTGCGAGTCGCGGTGAGTGCGAGGCCAAAAATGCTTCGGTAAGCGCCAATTCAAACAAGAGGCACAAGAGAGGACGTGAGCGAGATTTCAAGGCAAAGTCGAGGTTGGGTTGAAAGCGCCCATCTGCCAAAAGCGTTCCCGACAGTCTGGCGGCGGGTTTGGGTGTTGCTCCTCGCGTTTTCTCGTTTTTGCGGTTGGCGCGGACTTCTTGGGTGGGTCTTCTTCGCTGCCAATGGGATATGAGGCTGAGCAGCAACATGGCGTCAGCGGTGTCAGGCTGTCCGATCTGTATGTGTCCGTCGCACACGTCGAGGGCTTCGTTGAGTTGGTGGATGCTTCGTCGATGGTACAAAAAGCCTTGGGGGAGCGTTGGTGTTTGCAGACACCTTGCGAGGCACAACAACCAACGGTGATCGCAGCGGTGGCTTTGAAAGCCCTCTTTGAACCTGTTCGCCAACGTCTTTGGACTGGAGGATGTAAGGCTCGCGAGAAAGTGGAGATCTTTTGCCACGCCTGCGGCGGGACTTGTTGGGGGAGTTTCGATAACACGTTGCAGGATCTCCCGCACATCCGACAAAGACATTTCCTTGAAGGCTTGGGGGGTGTTCGGCCCGACACCCCAACGCAACCACCACTGCGCACAGGACGCGATGGCTGAATGGCGTTGTTCTTCGCCCCATGTTTTGCGTTCGCCGAGATCGAAAAGGGATTCTTGCTTGCTATCTGTCGGCCACACCAAACGAGAGCCTATCTCCAAGAGATCGTGCATTCGACTGTTCTCCACTTGTCCTCCTTTGTCGAAAGCCTCGCGAGATACGCGTAGACAAACCCCATCCGTTGTGGGTGGGTATGGGATGTTCTTTCTGCAACAGGATAGCAGAAAAAGATGCTTGCGGGCTAGGGAATCTTGTGGCACTTTTTGCGAACCGAGCCGCTTCTTTTGTTCCGTAAAGAATCTTTCGATACCGAGAGAATGTACGGTGGCTCTTCGATGTGTGTTTTCTTGGAGGTGGATGTGCTTTGGGATACCACCGCACGGAGGTCGCGGTGTTTGCGTTGTGTACGAAGTCTTGAGGGAGAAGATGGCCG
>CAUJFU010000329.1 GCA_963169055.1 Myxococcota bacterium | reverse complement strand
CCATGCATTTGTGTGGGGGAAGTTTCCGTACGACCAAACGACGGACGATGTGCCGATTGCGATCGACCCGTCTCGTACGGGGGGGAGTTTATTTCCGAAAGATCCGAAGGTGTGAAAGCAAGCGATCACGCACGTGGAGCGGATCGCGGTGGGGGCGGATTTTTCGAGGGTTGCGTGCCGCCTAGAAACGGGTCGAACGCATCAGATCCGCGTACATCTGCAACATCTCGGTTATCCGCTGCTTGGCGATCCCCATTATGGCGCAGCACCCGCTTTTCTCGATCAGATCGCGGCGGATGCAAGGCTTACGTCTGTCGGGGAGACGTGGTTGGGGAGGATTCCGACACGCCAAGCTTTGCACGCAGCGTCGTTGCGTTTTTTGCATCCGACGACGGGCGCACAGATGCGTTTTTCTGCGGAACTACCGCCCGATCTGATGGTGTTATCGGATGTGTTGCAGGGATTGGCTGTGGGGTGATACGGAATCCGCCAACGGTGTGAGCGAAATATGTAGGGGCAGCAAGGTGTGGCTGCCCAACCACAGGGCGTCTACAGTGGATCGCACCTACCCTTCGGGTACACTGTCTCTCGGATCTTGTATGAACATCGTGAGCGCTGGAATGGGCGGTGAAAAGGGCGAATCGAGGAGACGATTGATCTTGGTAAGTTTCTCTGTTAGAGCAGCGGCGCGTTTTTGTGGGGTTTGTTTTGTGGGGTGCTACCCCACACCCCGCAAGGGAACTGCGTCCCCTTGACCCCGTGTTGGCGGGGTACACAGAGGTTTTTCAAGCTGGCGATGGTCCCGCTTGGAGTGCCGCGAACATGGGGGTTTTGTCCTCGGCGTTCGCCTTGTGTGGGTTGGTTGTGGTACAAAAGCACGCATTCCAAAACGGGCGGGTGTTTGGGTTATTTTGGAGGGTTTTGCGATGAAGATTCCACGTTCTTCGGGGGTGTTGATGCACCCCACGTCTTTGCCGGGGCCGTATGGTGTGGGTGATCTAGGCGGGGCGGCGCGTTATTTTTTGGATCGTTTGCGTGATGCGCATCAGCGTTGGTGGCAGATCTTGCCGTTGAATCCGGCGGGATATGGTGGTTCGCCTTATTCGGCGACCTCGGCGTTTGCGGGCAATCCGATCTTGATCGATCTCGAAGATCTGGCTCATCACGGATGGCTCGAATCTTCGGAGCTTTTGGAGCTTCGGAAGCTGTGTGCGACCTTGCCAGAAGAAAAGTATGTGATGGAAGTGGTGCAACCTGCGCGTCTCAAGCTGTTGACGAAAGCATGGCAGCGTTGGCATGCAAAGGGCGGAAACCACGAAGCATCGTATCAGGCATTTTGCAAAAAGCACGTTCATTGGCTCGAAGACTACGCGCTTTTCGCAGCGCTCAAAGAAGTGTTTGACGACAAAGCGTGGACAGAATGGGGCGATAAAGCGTTGATTGCGCGGCAACCTGCGGCGTTGGCGAAGGCTTACAAACATCACGCGGATGCGGTGGAACGGCATCGTTTTTGGCAGTGGTTGTTTTTCCGCCAATGGCATGCTTTGCGCGACGAGGCCCGTAAGCGCGGAGTGTCGTTGATTGGGGATATCCCGATCTTTGTTGCGATGGATAGTGCGGATACATGGGCGAATCGTGAGATCTTTCGCGTGCATCAAGACGGTTCGTTCGATGTGGTGGCAGGGGTTCCCCCTGATTATTTCAGCGAGACAGGGCAAAAGTGGGGCAATCCTCTGTACCGTTGGGATATCTTGGCAAAAACAGATTATCGTTGGTGGGTGCAACGTATCCACATGGCGATGGAAACAGTGGATCTGATCCGCATCGATCACTTCCGAGGCTTCGAGTCGTATTGGGAAGTTCCTGCAAAGAACAAGACCGCGATCCAAGGCCGTTGGTTGAAGGGGCCCGAGCAACAATTCTTTGATGCGATCCGTCGCCAGCTTGGGGGAGTTCCGTTCATTGCCGAAGATCTTGGGATGATCACCGAAGCCGTGTATACCTTGCGCGATCACAACGAATTGCCCGGGATGAAGATCGTGCAATTTGCCTTCGATGACGGAGATCCCAACCACATCTTCTTGCCGCACACTTATCCCGAACCTTGCGTGGCCTACACAGGCACGCACGACAACGACACCACCCAAGGCTGGTACGACAGCGCTTCCGAAGAGATCCGCCACCGCGTGCGTACGTATTTCCAACACGGCGATTACGATATGGTGTGGCGAATCATCCAAGGATTGCTCGAATCACGGGCTTGTTTGACGGTGTTTCCTGCGCAAGATCTCTATCCGCTCGGTACACGCTCCCGAATGAATGTCCCGGGTACAGACTCTGGAAACTGGCATTGGCGGATGACTGAGCCACTCTTGCAGATGCAAGGGGTGTGGACACGCCTCGGGCAACTGACCGCCAACGCCCACCGAGGCTAAGGCGATATGTGTTAGCTGATACCACGCAACAGCAGATGCCAATGAAGCCGGGGGAGGAGATGGCGTTCGACGATCCAAGGCAGGAAGCCTTCTTTGGAGAGATCAAGTAGGAAAGAGCGGCGGGGTTGGCTGTCTTCGAACTCGGCAAGAAGGGCGCGTTGGGGGGCGATCTCGACGGGAAGGTAGTGGTGGTTTTTGTAGCGAGAGAACAGGGCGGGGCCGATACCGCGCATGGCTTTGACGAGGTTATCGGTGACGACGGGGATCTGTTTGCGCAGGTGTAGTCCGGGCTTGGCTTCGGGTTCTGCGAGCATATCGCCTGCGGCAAAGACGTGTTTGTATTTGGGATGTTGGAGGGTGGTGGGGTCGATCTCGATCCAACCTTTGAGGGGCTTTTTGGCGGCAGTTTTGGCTTTGGTAATGTGTTTGGGAGGGGTGATCTCGGGCATGATATGGAGCAGATCGTAGGAAAGCTCGACGGTGCTTTCTTTTTTGCCTTCTTCGTTCAAGATCTCGAAGTGAGCGAGTTGGTTGGCGGGATCGATCTTTTTGAGGCTGTGGCGATGTTTGATCTCGATGCCCTTGCGTTGGAGGATCTCGCCGATGGTTCCTTGGAGGGCGGGGATCTCAAACACCGAACCTTCGGTGGTGCAAAAGAGGATCTTGGTTTTTTCGCGCAAGCCTTTTTTGCGCAGCATCTCGTCAAACAGAAACATCACGCGATGCGCGTGCGCCCCCATCGCTCCCGCCATCTGGTGTGTAAAAATCGCCGTTCCGCCCGCAAAAATCTCCAATTCTTTTTGGGCGATAGCCAGATGTTCTTGTCCAAAGATCGACGCCACACCGTCCCCACCAAGGGCCTCTTCTGCGCCCTTGATTCCGCTAAAATCAAATTCGGCTTCGGGTGCGAGTACGATGTACTCGAAGTTGTACTTGGCTTTGTCTTCCGTCTCGATCACTCGCTCCAAGACATCGAGCTTTTTGATCTCCGAACGCACCCACCGAATCCCTTCGGGCAGATAGTCCCGCAACAAACGAACCGCCTCTTGTGGTTTCGCAAGCCCCGCACCCACCAACGGCCAAAGATCGCGGTATTCTAAGTTCATCGACGTCTCAAAAAGTGTCACATCCGGCTGTTTGAGCATTCGAAACAACCGAGCCGCAACCGCAACTCCTGCCGCGCCTCCACCCACAACAGCGACTTTTTTTCGATTCGGTGACAACAGCGTCATCTGTGGTTCCTTTCTGTGCGATATCTTTGCTCTGAAGCACGGTCCTGAGAGCCATCCAGTGAGACTCCACGGGATAAATCCCGTGGCTTCTTGGGTTAGGCGGCCTCAAAAGAGAGACAACTGTACCCAAGCAACGTGGCTCCGCTCACAGGGAGCACTACTGGCACAAACGCCAGATACTTTTGTGTTGGTTTGTTTTGTTTTTCGACAATCGAAGGGGTGAAGGGCACGAACAGACGGAGGGTACATACCCCCGACTTGGTTGTGGGCGTGTTTTGAC
>CAUJFU010000328.1 GCA_963169055.1 Myxococcota bacterium | reverse complement strand
GATCACGGGCGACGAGACATTCCTCGAATCTGGAGGGAAATCGTCACCACGCCCAGATTCGGTCGATGTGGTGGTGATGGAGAGTGGTGCGAGTCTTTCAAATCCCTCTTCCCCCGCACCCACAGGGAAGTTGGACACGCGGCAACTTCCAGCTTTTCAAGGCCCCCAAGAGCTTTCGGATCTGCTGGGATCTTCGGAGTCTCTACCCTCGACATCGATCTTGAAATCCAAGATTTCTGGTGCGGATGCTTTGGGGGGAGATTCAGGGACAGGGAGCGTCGATTTTGCGATCCCGCAAGAAGCCCTGTCTCTTTTGGATGCCTACCATAAACCGAATGATCTGCTTGACGTGATGGCTCCGACAGAGACCTTTATCCCCGCTGTATCGGGAGATACGGGAGATCACACGAATCTTACCGTAGGGCCGTCGCCTCACGCTGCGCCACCACCGCCGCGCAAAGCCAATCGCCTTTCCGAAGGAGGCGATCAGACGACAGGCGACGCGACGCTTGGCGAACCGAAAGACACCACCAAGCGCCCCGAACACGCGGCAGGAGCTTCCAATCTACCGCGCCCACCGATGATATCCGTAGATGGAAAACGAGAAGGCCGACCCCCTTCTGCTCACGAGATCCCCGCTGTCTCCTCGGCGGGGGCTTCGATGCGTCCGCTTTCTGTTCCTGAACTCCCGCAAGTCGGAAGCTCCAAACGCCCTCTTTCTGCCCACGAGATCCCGCAGGTGCGTTTAGGCGCACGTGGCCCTTCTCTGCAAGAAATCCCGCAGATCGCAGGAAACCCCCTATCTATGGAGGTTCCGCGAGCTTTGCCAAAAACGGAAGAGGCCATTCGGCCCCGTTCTTTTCCAGAAGTGGCACGTGTTGAAAAGCCCGTAGGAACGGGACAAAACGAGTTCCAACAGGGGTCGGTGTCTTTTGCCGAAGTTCGCCTGAAAGCGACACCTGTCGAGGGGGAAACTGCGCGAAGTGGTGGTGGATTGGCTTCTGTGCCAAGCCCCTTGCCTACAAATCGCAACCATGATCCCTTGCGCCAGCCTGTTCGTGCGGTGGCGACAGGACAGATATCACACGTTGATTTTGCGGTGCATCCGCCAGAGTACGCCCCAGCCGAACTTGCCAAAAGCGTCGATGCTGCGGGGCGTTTCGCACCACGTATTCCCGAGCGCCTCGATGCAAGTGCCCGACCGATCACGCCACTTCATGCCTCACCGCAGATCTTAGCGACACCGAAACAAGACGATGCCAAGACCATGAGCTTATTGTTGCGTTTGATCTTACTCGTCGGACTGGTGGGAGTTTTGGCGGTGTCTTACGCGGCGTTTCAGTTCGTTCGCTCACGAACGCTCGAGGGGGGGCGTGCGCTGGTGCGCTTTGATTTTTCACCTGCCTGTCAGCTCCATCTGCTCAAAAAAGCCGATCCCGAGATGGTTTCAAAGACCTTAGGTCTATCAAGCTCAGCACAGATCCGCCTTGAGCCCGGCCTCTACTATTTCCTGTGCGAGAGTGAAGAGAACCGCCTGAGTTTCTTTAACGGTAGCCCCTACAAAATCCGCGATGATCGTCGAGAACAACTGATCCAAGAACGCTTTCCACAGATCCGCGTCACCCTGTTGTCCCAAGGACAACCCGCGATCATCTACCATCCTCGCTTTAAGAAACCGATCGGAAAAACAGACAAACCTTTTGTCTT
Organism: Myxococcota bacterium; assembly: GCA_963169055.1. Classification (GTDB taxonomy): domain Bacteria; phylum Myxococcota_C; class UBA6777; order UBA6777; family UBA6777; genus JAKLKB01. The sequence goes on along the minus strand of CAUJFU010000328.1, from coordinate 3,681 downwards.
GACCATCCCCCACCAAGAGATCCGCCTGCGTGTTGTCTTGGAAAGTGACCCACGAGTTGAGAAAAAAGTCGCCATACCCGCCAGCCAAGACAACGATATGGAGCAACCTCTTTGGAAAGCAGGAGAAGTCAAAGAATTGCTCGATAAACTCAAGCCCAAAGTGCTGCCTCCCCACGATGAACCCTCCCCCAAACCACCCAAACGTCGCGGCAAGCGCCATCGTCGTTAAGGGGAGGCTCGGGGCATAACTCGGCGGGTTATGGACACTTCACCCAAACGTCGAATCAAGCGTCACCGTCGTTGAGGGGTGTGGGTCTTAGCCTTCGGTGAGGACACGGGCAGGATCGAGCGCCGCAGCGCGTCGGGCGGGGAAAAAGGCACCGATCAAGCAAAAGAGCACAGAAAAACCAAGGGCCGCCCACGGCAACCAAGCCGGGAAAGAAAACAGCTTGGCAGCTTCAAAGGGCAGGCGTTGTGAGCGTTCGAGCGCCCATCGCAAGCCGTGTGTGGCTGTCCACGCCACACCAAGGCCCAACGCACCGCTGACGATCCCCACCACCGCAGCTTCCATTAAGATCAGCCGTCGGATCAAAGATTTGGTTGCACCGATTGCACGCATGAGCCCGATTTGGTAGCGGCGTTCGTACACGAACATGAAAAAAGTATGACCGATCGATATCGCTGCGATCACCATGATAATGACGCTAATGAGCGTGAGCACCAGCGCAAAGAGGAAGACCATTTCGCCGACTTTTCGGGCAAAGATCTGCCCACTTTCGAGAGTAAAGCCCATCTTGTCGAGTGTGGCGAGCAGTTGTGGGATCTCGCTGGCTTGGTGAGCTTCGAGGATCACGCTTTGGTAGGTGGGCGCAGAAGTGGCGTCGTTGTAGATCAGATTGAGGCGCTGGATGTAACCGAGAGGGAGGCTGATCCCGAGCAATATGGCGCGGTTGGAGACGCCGACCACACGGCATTTGAGGCGGCAAACCCCGGCAGGATGGCGATCTCTTTGAAACGCGGAGCTACCGACGTACATATCGAAAGAAACGGCGCGCACAAATTGTTCGTTGAGTTTTGGAAACCCCCGTGTACCCGCAAGGGTGGAATTGTAGAGATCGAGTAATCTTCGGGATATCAGTACAGGAACGGGCTTTTTGGAAAAGCGAAATCGCCCACATTGAACGAAATCGCGGTCAATCGGTGGTTTGGGAGAGCGGGTGGTGGGTTGGGAGGTGGGGGCTTTGGGTGGCGGGTGAAAGATGAAGTCAAGGCCACCGAGGTCTTTTTTGGCGATGGCTTCGGGTTCGATACCTTGGGCGACAAGCTCTGTGTAAAAAGCGGAAGCCATACCTTGTTGTTGAAGAAAAGCGGGGATGGGGACGACGGCTCGGGCAGGGGCTTTGAGATTCATTTTGCCGTAGACGCGCTTGACGCCGGGTAGAGCGCGAAAACGAGCGAGCGTGTCTTCGGTGATGCCACGACTCAACAGCGATTCAAAGCGAAACATCCCGGCTGCGTAGCTTTTAGGGGTGATGGCGATCTGGTTGACAGGCAGCGCGCCGAGCAGATCATGCGAAACGATTTGGCGGACGCCGTAGCCAAGGGCCACAAAGAACACAAACGAAGCGATGCCGATCACAATCCCCGTGCTGCTAAGTAGCAGATTGCGAGCGTTGCGTCGGATGTTGAGAGAAAGCAACCGAAAAAAGGCAGAGATGCGCAAAGGAGCCTCCTAAGCGAGGAGCGTTGGGTACGAGGGAGTGGTTAGCTGTGTGCGACGGCGTGGCCGTCTTCGAGCTTGCCTTGAACGAGTTTGCCTTGTTGAAGAACAAAGACTTGATCGGCGATCTCGGCGGTACGGATCTCGTGCGTCACAAGGATCAAGGTCAAGTGCTCTTCTTTTTGAAGGCGAAGGAAGAGTTGAAGGATCTCTTCTCCTGTGGTCTCGTCGAGGTTGCCGGTGGGTTCGTCACAAAGGAGCAAGGCAGGTTTCATCATCAGGGCGCGTGCGATGGCGACGCGTTGTTTTTCCCCGCCCGACAAGCGTTGCGGGCGTGTGCCGATCTTGTGGGCCAGTCCAACGCGGGTGAGCAGATCTTTGGCGCGTTGAAGGGCCGTATCATGGGACATCTCTGCAAACCAGCTAGGGAGCATGACATTTTCTTCGCAGGTCAATTGATCGAGCAGATGGAAGCTTTGGAAGATGTAGCCGATCTTTTGGTTGCGAAGTTGTGCGATCTGTCGGTCGTTGAGTTGCTTGAGTTCTTGTCCGTCAAAGAAGACTTTGCCTTCGTACTCTCGGTCAAGACCACCGAGGATATTGAGTAACGTCGACTTTCCGCTTCCAGAACGGCCCATCACAGCGATGGATTGGCCGGTTTCGAGAGACCAGTCCAGTTCGTTCAAGATCTCAAGCCGCTTGGTTCCGTCTTGAAAGACGCGGCTGACGTGTTCCAGTCGGATCATCGGGCATCTCCGAGTAGCAGTTGACCGCGCAACACCAGCGCGTTTTGGGCGGGCGACAAGCCGACGCTGAGGCGGTCAATGCCTTGGATTTGTTGGAGGACGTTTCCAAGGAGCAAGCGCACCGTGAAAGGTAGCTGAAGTCCTTGGAGCGCTTTTTGGAGGTTTTGGAGGTCGAGCAGTGCGGCTTGGCTGCCTTGATCGAGGAGTATCGGGCTTTTGCCATCTGAAAGCAGGCGCTGTTTGGGATGTTTCCGTGCGAGCAGGCTGTATTGGAGGGCTTTGTTGCCGATGCTGTAGACAAAGACATCGCCGTCGAGAGTCCAATAAGCGCGTGCGCCCGGCCATGCTTCGAGGCTGTAGATCGGGGAGCCGTGTTGGCCTTTTTCCGTTTGGATGCTGCTCTTTCCGAGGCGGAAGGTCTTCGCGGCTTTTTCGAGGGTGGCTTGGAGGGCTTTGGGGTCGTTGACTTGGGCGACGATGGCGAGGTGGATGTAACGCGGGAGAAAGTAAGGGTTTCGGCGATATTGTTGGGGCCATTCGGTGAGGACGCCGGGATCGACTTCGTAGAGTGAGAGGAATCCATGCCCTGCGGCTTGAGAGACGATCTCTTTCTTGGTGTCGATGCCGGTCATTTGGGTGATCATGGCGTAGATCCGCTCCAAATCAAGACCAGCGGTTTTGGCGAGTGTTTCGGCTTGTGCAAGCAGGCCGTTGGCATCGAGCGAGCCTTTGAGGGTGAGGATCGCGTTTTTATGGACGGCCTGTGCGAGTTGGGCGGCGTCTCCTTTGGGGGCTTTGAGCAGCTTGAGTTGCGCGCTGGCTTTGGGATCGAGCGCGAGATAAGCCTCCATCTGTCCGCCTTTTTCGTTGAGGGTGAAACGCGAGGATGCCCATCGCAAGGGCATTTTTTGACGAAGTGCATCCAAATTCAGCGGAAGGCGTCGGGAGCCTCGAAGGCCCGTTGGATTGTTTTGGGCGGCTGAACGAGCGATGTTTTGGGCGATATCTTTCAGATCGGTGTAGACCAAAAACAGGCTAGAGGGGCTTTGTTTGAGGGCTTCTTGAAGGTTGGCGTCGTGTTGGAGGCTGTCTTGGGGGGCGAGTTGTAGAAGTGTTTCAAGCGCCGCAGCACCCGACTCGGTGTGCTTTTTGGTTTCTTCGGGATCGGGCATGGCTTTGGCGGTGGTCTCGATGGCGAGCAGGAGGGTGTTTTTG
>CAUJFU010000327.1 GCA_963169055.1 Myxococcota bacterium | reverse complement strand
ATGGATCGAGGCGAGTCATTTGTGCGTGGCGATGCGCGGTATTCAAGACGAAGCGAGTGTGACGGTGACATCGGCTTATGAAGGGCGTTTTCGAGAACCTGCGATCCAGCTACAATTTCTTGCGGCGATCGGGAAATTTGGAAGTGAGGCTGCTGCACAAACAGGGCCGTTGGCGTTGTTGATCCAAGAGAGCAAGTCTTCTGGATTGGGCGATAAAGGCGAATCTTCCGATGTGTTGGACTGATCCGCCAAGCGATCACGATCATTTGCTGGTGTTGTGGTGGTGCCCGTTTCTGTTGTTTTCGAGTTTATGGGGGCAATGGGGGCCGATGGGTGGTTGGGATGCATTGTGGTTGGCGTGGGGTCAGGTGGGCGGAGGAGTATGGTTGTTGTTGGCGGCGCATTCGTGTCTGGGGGGAGAAGGGCAGCGTGCGCGTTATTTTTTGCGTGGAGCGGCGGGAAAAGTCGAACGGATGGGGATGATGTGCCTTGATGGGTTGGGTGGGGGATCGTTGTGTTTGGCGTACGTTGGGAGTCACGGTTGGGCGGCGCTCGCGCTGGGGATTGCGGTGGTGGTGCGGATCTTTTGGGTGCGAAAACAGCGGGTGTGGCTGGAGGAAGATGGTGTCTGGGTGGGTGGGTTTGCTTTGCAACGAATGCGGTTTGTGCATCTTCGGCATGTATGGAGAGAGGGTGTGTTTGTTCGATTGCGCGATGAGCGTGGTCGAGGCTTTGATATCGAAGCGGCGGATGCGCAAGAGGCCGAACGATGGGCAAAAGAAATCTTGGATGCCCAAAAGGCTGGATTGGCGGGGATGGAAGAAGGTTTTGTTGCGCAGCGGTTGGGAGAGGGCGCGTGGGAAGTGAAGTACGGCAGCGGAGAAGCGTTGTTTTTGTCGTCAGGATGTTCGTTGGAGGCGGTGCAAGGGCAGGGCGAGATACCTCGATTGAAGCGGTGGCGTGTGGTGTTGGGTTGGGTATTGTGTGTTGTGTGGTGCGCGATCTGGTGGTGGGGATTTGCGAAGGCAGGAGGGATGGCGTCGTCGTGGGGGCGTGGTGTGTTGCATTTTTTTCTGGGGTTGGGGGGGGTTGTTTTGGCGTGCCGTTTTGCGGGAGAGGGATGTATTCCAAAGGAAGGGATGCTTCGATGGTTCGGGCCGATGCGAGCGTTACGTTGTTATCGTGGTGTCGTGCGGGTAAGCCTTGTTGGGTTGGGTGTGTGGCTGTTGTGGGATCTGGTGCGCTTTGCGGTGTGGGGGAGTGCGCTGCATTGGACATCGTGGTGGATCTTGGTGTTGAGTGTGCTGATCTTGGCGTTGGATCCGTCGGGTGCGGTGGCTTGGATGGTGCGCGTGAAGGGAGAGCCGTGGATGCGGCGTGTGGGTTGGCGGGAGCGGATGCCGATCGAGAGATGGGATTCTGTGGCGTGGTGTCGGGGTGTTTTGTTTTGGAAAGAGGGGGGGAACGGGCGCTGCGCGGTTTTACCGTGTCGCGTCGATGCAAAAGAAGCAGCGGTATGGTTGTTTGGGGAGGTGGTGGCAACGCCTCACGAGGCCAAGACAACCGCGCAAATCCTATCGAGACAGGAGTGATTGGGCGCGTATGCGCGTCGGATTAAGGCAATTGTTCTTTGAGTTCTTTGATGCGTTTTTTGACGGAGGCATTGAGAGGGTCGAGAGTGAGGGCGAGTTGGAGCTTGCTGATAGCGCCTTGGACGTTGCCTTTGAGGGCGTCGGCTTCGGCTTCGCGGGAGAGGAGGTCGACTTTTTGTTTGCGAGGGGCGACCATCTGTTCGTAATTTTTCTGAAAGGCTTCTTGTTGTTTGACGTGCCCTTGGGAGGCATGGGCGGCGAGAGGGTTGGTATAATTGCCGATTTTGGCGTCATAACTAGCGCGTTGTGCGGGGTCCATCAAGACGCGGTAGGCTTCGGTGATGTGTTGAAAGACGTCTTGAAGCAGGGAGTGGAGTTCTTGCGGGAGTTTGCGGTAGTGTTGATCGGGATGGTATTCTTTGGAGCGTTGACGGTAGGCATCGCGGATCTCCGAAGGGGTCGCATTTTTGGGGAGTTTGAGTAGGTTGTAATAGTCCCCTCGGCGTGCGTAAAGTTGAAGGCTTTCCAGTTGCTTTTTGAGGCTGTCTTGTTCTTCGGTGGGGGGGAAAGAGCCTCGATGTATGGGCTGTTGGCCTTGGGGTGCGAAGGTGTTGTCGTCAAAGGTCATGAGGTGTTCGAGTTCTTTGCGTCGTTGGGGAGTCATATCCATCAAGCGGATTTCCATACCGGGCTGACCACCGAGGAGATCGGCTTCTTCGGCGCTGATCACTTGATCGACTTCCCCCCAACTCCAGATCTCGAAGCCTTCGATGCTTTCGAGCAAAAAGACCAATTGGACGCGTGTTCCGATGGGCTTGTTGCGCGGTGATTTGACGAAATAATTTCCGCGACCGATTTGGCGCTCATATTCTTCGCGGAAACGCTGCATGTTGTTGAAGCGGATACGGATCGCCAGTTCGCATTGGGGACCGGGCTGATTGGAGATCTGTGGAGCCTTCATAAAATCCTCGCCTATCCAATAGGATGCGTTGGAGAGCAGAGCATCGATCAGGTGGACGATACCGAAAGAGACGGACGTGCGCGTTCTTTGTCGGGTCTTGGGGAGTCTTCTTCACAAAATGCGAGAGTTGGTTCGTTGTAGAGAGCCAACGGGCTTTTGCGACAAAAGCCGCGTACGGTCCAACACTATACGACGCTTCATTCGTTTTATGAAGAACTTTGCGCGTGGTGATCCCAAAGAGACGACGTGATCGCGGTGTGGGTTTGGTTTGTTTTGGCTGCATCTGGTTTGCCAGTAAGGTTCCCCCTATGATACAAGCCACGCAGGGTTTGTGTGAGACAAGCCGCGCAGGACGAGCGTTCGCAGGATCGGTTGTTTTGCGGGAGTTGGAGAAGAGCGCGAAGCAGAGCGCAAAAAGAGCGCGATCAAGCCCGGGAATCGGTTGTTTTGCGGAAGTCAGAGAAGAGTGCGAAAGCATCATCTCGGTGTTCCGCCATTGATCTGCAGGGAGAAGAATGTTTTCAGGTTTTTTGCGAAGCGTACAAGAATTTCCCGTTACTTTGGGCTTTTTCGTGCTGCACGTGGTGCTGTTTTTGATGATGGCCGCACAAGGTTCTGCGGATGATGATCTGCCGATGTTGTTGGGGTTTTCGTATGAAACGATGCGTGACTTTGGCGCGCAGATCAACCCGTTGATTTGGAGAGGCGAGGTGACTCGTCTTTTTACAGCGGGGCTTTTGCATGGGGGGCTGTTGCACCTAGTGCTAAACAACCTTGTTCTCTACAACCTTGGCTCGATCTTAGAGCGGATGTTAGGGAGTCTGCGCTTTTCGGCATTGTATGTGTTGGCTTTGCTGCTCGGAAATCTTGCGACGTTGTTGTATATGCCGCCGTACGCAGTCTCGCTTGGAGCTTCGGGGGCGATTATGGGCTTGGCTGGGGCGCTTTCGGTGTTTTTGTTGATGGATCGCGAGGGCCGATTTTTGCGCACCACTCCTCGGAGTCGAAACTTTTTCTTGTTTTTGGTTGCGCTCAATCTTGTCGTCGGTGAGTTGATCAGCATCATCAACAACGCTGCGCATATCGGGGGTTTTGTGTGCGGTGTGGTGTTTGGATTGTTTTTTTGGGGGCGTATCCCCGGGACAGGCTTTTCTCGCAGTTTCGGTTCCTTTTTGATGGTCTGTCTGTTTGGATTCTTGTTTTGGGGCTTGCGCATCGGGCTTGCTCCTCAAGACACCCATGCTTGGTTTCTTCATCAAGCCCTCGAAACGGCGCAACGCGGCGATGTGCAGAATACAGAACGCGCCTTGCTCAAAGCCCTTGAAAAAAAGCGCGACACCCCCACCCTCGAAAAGATCGGCACGCTGTACCAATACACCGAACAATGGGAGAGATCGCTTGCGGTATACCGCGAACTTCACACCAAAACACCGCAAAATATCCTCTATACAATCCACTTGATCGAAGCGATGACCAAGACGGGGCGTCATACCTCCGCAGATGTCTTATTCGTGCCTTTGCGCCAACGTCTCGAAGGGATAGAAGGCAGCGAACTTGCTTTGGCGATGTTGTTGCTTGCACGCCATAAAGAACGCGATGCGTTGTTGTTGCTTGGGCGTCTTTTGGAAAAAGAACCTCGGCAATCCGTCTATCACAACGCGATGGCATGGACTCTCTTAACGGCCTATAATCGGCGCTTTCGCAACCCCACACTCGCCCTTCAACACGCCAAGATCGCTGTTCAAGAAACCCAGTCCCGCCTCGGAACTTTTCTGGATACTCTTGCGACGGCTTATGTTCAAAACCATCAACCCCAAAAAGCCATCGACTTGATCCACCAAGCGATGCGTTGCCCAGACGCAAAAGATCCAAGCGCACTTTTGATGATCCACCTCCATCGCCAAAAACAACAATTCCTCCGCGCCCTTGCTTCTGCGGCTTCCTCTTCTAAGCCCTCTCTCATCCCCAGACTTTCCGTGCCTTCTCCTGCGTCTGCTCCTGTTGTGCGATCTCGTTAACCGTGATCTCTTATGCTGTTTTTTCTTTGACACGATCTGACATCCCCTCCATTAGAATGAGCCAACGTGAAACGATGAACGATAACCCTTGTGTGGCGCACTCTTTTTCAACGCCACCCTTACGGAGGATCAGAGATGAATCGCAACAAATTGGCACGCACCGAACAAAGCACTTCCCCCTCTCTTAGCGAACAGATGAAACAAAACACCCAGTTTCAAGGTCTCGGCTTCGAGATCTTCGGAGAACAAGAATTCGTTCGCTACCCCGTCATCGGTGTCAACCAACCCACCAGTGACTACAAACCCGAAGGCAAATTCCATAACCGCGTGACGGGCGATGTCTACGACTCCGTTGAGGTTGTCTTCCTCGGTCTTCGCCGCTCGATGACCTTTCGCCCCAACGGCTACAATGATCCTGTCCCCGCCTGTTTCAGCAACGATGCTCTTCGTCCCGACTCCACCGTCGAACAGCCCGTACATCACACCTGCCACCGCATGGGACCGCGTGGTCTGATCGCTGAATGCCCCAACGCCCGTTGGAATCGCACCAACGACGGTAAGGCCCGCCGCGCTTGTGACCTCCGTTACACCGCTGCTGTCGATATGAACGGCAAGCACTTCTTGATGTACTTCCAAGGCCGCTCCATCGCCCCGCTTGAGCGCTTCTTGAGCCAAGTTCGTCAGTTCCGCCAACCGTTGTTTGGTGTGCGCGTGGGCCTCAGCCTGATCTACCGCACCAAAAAAGAAGGCTTCATGGGCAACTTCTACGAGATCAACTTCCCCGATATGTCCAACCCTTCCGAGCGTGATCGCGTCGAAGTCGTCGATGCTCTCGAATTTCAAGAAATGGCCCAATTCTTCAAAGATTACTTTGACACCGCTCCCTCCGAACTCTACCATGAAGGCGAAGGCGAACACGACAAAGCCGCTGCCGCAAATCCTCGCGAAGGCGTTCGTTATGCCGATGCCACCGAGAAAAATGATGCGTCCGTCGAAGACCGTTGGGGCAACGCCAACAGCGATTTCTGATCCACATAGGACTCGCGTAGTTCGATGGTTTTTGTGGGGTTTTACCCCACACCCCACGAGAGGGCGAAGCCCTCTTGACCCCGTGTTGGCGGGGTGAGCAGTCATTCTTCAAGCAAACAACGGTGCCGCTTGAAATCCCGCGAACACGGCTTTTTTTGAAGAACTATGCCACTCCTCTCTGCACTTGAGTCCCTCTTTTGCAAAAAAACGAACGGGTCAATACGATGCCGATGATCCCCTCCCACCCCTTCTATCCCCACACCCCTTCGACAACGGATCGAACACAATCTCCCATCCCTCCCACCCTACATGCTTTTGAGGATGCTTCTGAGGAGGCATCCTCTACTACTTTCCTATATAGCGAAGAGATCGGAAACAGCGAAGAGTGCGACAGCGAAGAGGCCGAAAGCAGCGAAGAGACCGAAAGCAGCGTAAAGTACGATAGCGAAGATGTTGGAAACAGCGAAGATGTCGGAAATAGCGAAGAGATCGAAAACAGCGAAGAGAGCGGAAACAGCGTAAGGTACGGTAGCGACGAGCAAACACCACCTGAAAGCAAGAGCCAAAGCGAAAGAACAGTTCGAGTCGGAGGCAAAGGGCGGGCCGAAGGTAAGGGGCGGGTTGAAGGCAAAGCAAACAGCGAGCCTCCTCGTGCTTATGAGGCTGTGGTGATCGGGCTGATCTATCGTAAGCCCCAAACCTCTTGGGGGGTCGTGCGGATCCGTCTTGCCGAAGAGATCGCCTGTGCCAAGGGTGCTGTAATGCCTGTTGCGCTCGGCTCGTGGATTCGGATCGAAGGCTGGTGGGAAGATTGCGAGCAATGGGGCCGCCTGTTGCGTGTGTGGTCGATGCGCGAGTTTGTCCCTGTCGGTGCGGAGGGTATGACGCGCTATCTGTTGAGCTTGCGCCTTCCTCGCTTGACGCCCCCACGCTGCGAAGAAATCGTCCGAACCTTTGGACACCATACCCTCGAAGTCATCGAACAAAAACCCGAACGGCTCAAAGAATTGGGTTGGCCAGAAGACTTTATTTCCCAGATCCATCGGGCCTTTTGCCGCAAGATGCCGTCTCGTTCTTTGCTCGCATCTCCCGAAACATGGGGACTTTCGCTCGAACAAGCTGAACAACTGATCCGACACCACGGAAACCGTACGCTCGATCTGTTGCGTCGCGATCCCTACCGTTTGTTGTGTGAGGCCGGACTGGCCTTCTCGCTCGCTGAACAGGTCGCGGAACGCCTCGGCCTTCAAGCCCAAGATCCCCGTCGTGTCCGCGCTGCGATCCAAAGCATTCTTCGCGATGCTGCCGAAAACGAAGGACACACCGCACTCCCACGCCAAGAACTCCTCGCACGCACACGCAGTCGTCGCCTCCAACTCGACCCCCAAGCCGCGTTGTTTGCGATCTCCCGTATGGAAGAAGAAAACCTCCTTTGTGCCGATCCCGACGAGGCGTTGCTCGGACTCCCCGAACTCGTCCAAGAAGAACGAGAGATCGCTCGCGGCTTGTGGAAGCTTAACCGCCAACGCCAAGAACGAGAGATCCTCGCCCCCAACTCCGACCTCAATCCGCAACAGGCCGAAGCCATCCGCCAGATCCAACAATCCCGCTGCATGATCCTAACAGGTGGTCCCGGCACAGGAAAAACCTACACGGTACGCTCGATCCTTTCCCTTGGGTGGAAACAGCCGATCTTGGCTGCCCCTACAGGAAAAGCCGCGAAGCGACTCACCGAACTGACGGGGATGTCCGCGTGGACGCTCCACCGCTTGCTCGAATACAACCCGACAGATCGCCGTTTTGGACGAGATGCCGAATCGCCCCTTGATGCCGACTTGATCGTTGTTGACGAAGCCGCGATGCTCGATATCCCCCTGATGTCCGCCTTGATCCGCTCCATCCGCGCCGAACAAACCACACTTGTGCTTTGTGGTGACGCCAACCAACTGCCCTCTGTTGGACCCGGAAACCTCCTGATGGATCTGATCCAAACGCAGATGCTCCCCGTCGTTCAACTGAAACAAGTCGTTCGTCAACACGAACAAAACCAGATCATCCCCAACGCCCAGCGCATCCTCGAAGGAACACCCATCCTCGTCAACAACAAACAATACGTCGACTTCAAATACTTTTCCGTTGACGCTTCCACCCAAGTGACCGAACGCAAAAGCCTTGTTGAAACCCTCCAACAGATCTTTTCTCGTCTACGCAAAGACGGCTACGCCGCCGAAGATATCCAAGTTCTCTCGCCCATGAAAAAAGGCGATGTCCCGGGCGCTTACGCACTCAACGATGTTCTCCAAAAGCTGCTCAGCCCCGGACTCGACGGTCGTTCGATCGCCAACGGAAACACGCGCTTTTTTCTCGGTGATCGTGTGATCCAACTACGCAACGATTATGATCGCGAAGTTTTTAACGGAGACACGGGCGTGATCGAACACGTCGGCGCAGGGATCGATGTTCGTTTCGACCAGCGCACCGTGTCTTATGACGCCGCGAGTCTCGGTGATCTCGAACTCTCTTACGCCATCTCCATCCACAAAAGCCAAGGCTCCGAATGGCCCGTCGTGATCCTCCCCCTCTCTCTCGCTCACAAACAAATGCTCTCCCGCCGCCTGCTTTACACTGCGATGACCCGCGCTCAAAAACTCCTGATCCTTGTTGGAGATGAACGCGCCGTCGCTTACGCCGTCTCTTCCAACGAAGCCGAAGGCCGTCGAACCACCCTCGCCGATTGGTGCCGTACCCTCCACGCCATTCGCTAGACCCTTGGGTCGCTTTCTCTGCGCGTAGCATTCTGTCGCATCGTGCGGTAGATCCGAATCGCGAGCACCAAGCCCCCCGTCAAGATCACCAACCCCAACAATCCCCACAAAAAATCCACCGCGCTTTTGAGTACCACCAAAAAGACGATGGCCACGAGAAAAAGCGTTGCCACTTCATTCCACATCCGTAGCTGCGTTGACGTGTAAACCAGAGCATCGCGTTGAAAGCGCCCAAGTATCCGACCGCAAGAAAGGTGATATCCAAACAATCCCACCACAAACCCCAGCTTTACCCACATCCAAGGCTCCCGCCAGTACCCAAACCCGTACAGCAGCGCAAAGCCCGTTAACAACGTCACCACCATCGACGGCCATGTGATGCCGTACCACAAACGCCGCTGCATCAGCTTGAATTGCTCGGCCATCGCTTCTCGCACAAGCGGCTCGCACCGCTCGGTCTCTTTGTGGTAAACGAACAGCCGCACGATATAAAATAGGCCCGCAAACCACGTCACCACAAAGATGATGTGCAGAGCCTTGGTGTACAAAAGCCACATGGGTGGGTATCCTCCTCAAAAGAAGGGGAGCATACTCGATCTGCCTCGTAAAAGGCAGAGTGCTTTGCAGGAGTGTTGATCATGAAGGTGTTGTTGGTTGGAGCGGGTGCTGTAGGGCAAGTGTTTGGCCGTCATTTGCAGGAGGGGGGAGCCGAGGTCAGTTTTTTTGTGCGAGAAAAATATGCACGAGGAGCTCGGCAAGGTTTTTGGATGGCCCCGTGGGATCGAAAAGATCCGCTGTTGCATCCTGTACGCTTTGAGGGGTTTGGCGTATTGACAACGCTTGAAGAAGTCCGACAGACGAGATGGCAACAGGTGTATCTTTGCGTATCTTCGGCTGCGTTGCGGATGGGGTGGATCGAAGATATTGCCCGTTCCATCGGTGATGCCGTCGTGATCGCACTACAACCCGGGGTGCATGATCGCGATCTGCTCCATCGCTTCATCGGGCCTGAAAGGCTTGTGATGGGGACGATCAGCTTTTTAAGCTATCATGCCCCATTGTCCGATGAATCCGTTCTTCACCCTTGTACGGCGTACTGGTTTCCTCCGCATTCTCCTACACCGTTGTCGTCTCCCTCCGAAGAACACTGCCGCTTCGTCGTCGAGGCGCTCAAACGCGGAAAGCTGCCTGTGATCGCAGTGCGTGATATCGTCGATTCTTCGGCCTACATCTCGGCTTTCTTGATGCACCTTGTTGCGGCGCTCGAATGCAATGGGTGGTCCTTTCGACAGCTTGCCCGCAGCCCCGACCTTCAAAGCATCCGCAGCGCCACCCTTGAGGTTTTCCACGCCTTTCAGAACTCCTATCGACCGCCTTTTCCGCTGTGGTTGTTTCGGCTGCTACTGCGCCCGATCTGGATGCGCCTTGGGCTGGCGATCGCCCCGAAGATCGTCCCATTTTCGATCGAGCGCTTTTTGCAGATCCATTTTTCCAAGGTGGGTGATCAAACGCTGCTGATGCTTGCGGACTCTATGGCGTTTGGAAAGCAGCGTGGCCTCTCGATGCTTGCGCTGTTCTCGCTTTCTGAAAGGCTGCGTCAACATCGCGCAAAACATCGCGCCGAAAACGCATGATGGCGCGAAATAGAAGTCCGAAGTGGTTCGCACCGTTGACAAAAACCCGTGTTCGCGACCGCTCAAGCGAGAGAGTTGTTTGTGTAAAAAACAAAGCTCTCTTCGTCAACACGGGGTCAAGGGGACGAAGTTCCCTTGTGGGGTGTGGGGTGAAACCCCACAAAATCAAACCAACGGCTTGATTTCTGTAAAGAAGAAAGGAGAACACACTTGCGTCGTTTTGGCTTGTGGTTGATGGGTGGCTTGGTGGTATTGGTGCTTTTGGTGGGAGGGGTGATCTTTTTGTTGAGTACGCCGGATATTCCGCATGAAACGGTGCGAAAACAGTACGGACAAGCACCTTCGCGGTTTGTGTTGTGGTCGGATGGAACACGCGTCCATTACCGTGATCAAGGGAAGACCGATGCGCCGGCTCTTTTGCTGCTTCATGGATCGAATGCTTCGCTTCATACGTGGGAGGGCTGGGTCAAGATACTTTCGCCCAAGTATCGGGTGATTACAGTCGATCTTCCCGGGCACGGGCTGACGGGGAAAACCGCAGACGGTCATTATGGATATGACGGAATGGTGGTGTTTTTGGAGCGTTTTGTGGCTTGGATGAAGTTGTCGCGTTTTGTATTGGTGGGCAACTCGATGGGAGGGGCGTTGTCGTGGAAGTATACGTTGGCGCATCCTGAGCAGGTTCGTGCTTTGATCTTGGTCGATGCTGCGGGGGTTCCGCGCAAACAAGCGGGGCGACTGCCGTTGGCCTTTCGTTTGGCGCGTGTGCCGATCTTGCGCAGCGCGATCTTGTACATCACACCGCGTTCTTTGGTGGCGGAAGGCTTGGGTCGTTCCTACGGCGATCCCACTCAGATCACCGATGCGTTGGTCGATCAATACCATCGGCTCGCACTTCACGAAGGAAACCGCGTGGCGACCGTTGCACGTTTTGCGACGTACACCACGGATGTGGCGATTCCGCCGCTGTCGAAGATCAAAGCACCGACGTTGATCTTGTGGGGAGAAAAAGATCTCGTCACGCCGCTCGATATGTCGGAGATCTTCTTGCGCCAGATCCGTGGCAGCAAGCGCATCCTTTATCCCAAGCTTGGGCATCTTCCGATGGAAGAAGATCCACAAACTACCGCCCGTGATGTCTTGACTTTTTTGCAAGGCTTGTAAAGAGATTGCGGGGCGGCTCTAGCTTTGGGAGGGGACTGGATGGGGCGGAGTGGTGGGGCTTTCGGGGTGTCCCATTTGAAAGAGCCAACGGTAATGAGATCGAAGGCTGCGCCAAACCGTCGGATGGCAGTGGTAGGGGACACCGTATTCTTTGCAGGTTTCTTGGACGATCTTGGAGAGAGCGGGGTAGTGGATGTGGGACACCTTTGGGAAGAGATGGTGTTCGATCTGATAGTTGAGTCCGCCACAATACCACGTTAAAAAGCGCGAGCGGGGAGAGAAGTTGACGGTTGTTGCGAGTTGATGTTGAGACCAGTCGAGCGTGTTGCGCGATCCCTCGGAGGGAGCGGGAGGGAAATCAGCTTCTTCGAGGCAATGGGCCATTTGAAACACGACGGCAAGGATGACACCTTCGACGAAGCAGGCGAGGACGTAGAAGGCCAGAACCAGATACCAAGGGTGAAAGTACAGCGGAAGAAAAAAGGCAAAGAAAGAAAAGACAAACTTTCCAGCGAACAGATGAAAGAGATCCCATCCTTTCGGTCGTGGGATGGGGTTGCTGCCGATCTGCCCCTTGGCGAGGTTGTAATAATCATCGAAGAGATGCCACTTGATCACGAGCAGACCGTAGAGAAACCAGAGATAGAGGTGTTGGTAGCGGTGGAGAGCGTGGTGAGTTTGGTGAGGGGAGAGTCGCCCAAGAGCGCCGACTTCGAGATCGGTATCGTGGTGGTCGATGTTGGTGTAGGCGTGGTGGAGGTGGTTGTGTTTCCAATACCAAAAATAGCTGTTGCCACCGAGAAGATCCAAGCTGTAAAATGTCCAACGGTTGATCCAAGCGTGCTTCGAGTATGCACGATGTCCGCCGTCGTGCATGACGTTAAAGCCGATCCCCGCCATCACAACGCCAAGAAATACCGCCGTCCCTGCCGCTCCCCACCAAGGCAGCCCTCCCCACACAAGCAAAGTATACGACGCGACAAGCGAACCCAAAAGAACAAATGTTTTCAGATACATGAAGGGATGATCGGTTCGTCCGTAGCGTGAAGCCGAAAAAAATGCCGCTTCGCGTTGACGGAGCGCCTCAGTGAACGGGGTTTTGGGGGCAAATCGGACTTTTGGGACGGCTGGATCGGCGGAGGACGATTGCGACTCTGACATAAAGAAGGCTCCTTTGGGCTCGCGGTCGTTGTTGTTTGCACGAAGACAACCGACTTGTGCAAGCACGCAAGAGGGCCTTTCGTATCTGCATCGGGTGGCAACAGGTCGACTGTACCCCACATTCGGTAGGTGTGGGTGTCTTTCTTTGGTCACAGTTGCTTTTTTTGTCACACAGGGTGAATATGGGAAAGAAAAGGCGGTCCTATCTAGAAAACATCGGTGGAAAAAGAGGTGGAAAAAGTATGAATTGGATCACAGAAGAAATAGCAATTGGAAATAATATAGATGCGAGAAACAAAGAGCGATTACGGGAGTATCAAATTCGTTCTGTCTTGGGATTGATTGACACACTGAAAGACGAAGATCCCGAAGAATGGGGCTTGGAAGAAATAGAGATACTTCTGCTGGAAGATAGTCAACGACCCACCCCTAAAGGGGCGGGCTTGTGAAAGCAAGCCCGGTTGACCAGACGACAACAGAGGAAGTGGCGC
>CAUJFU010000326.1 GCA_963169055.1 Myxococcota bacterium | reverse complement strand
GGATGTGGATCGAGATCACCAAGGTGCTCGCGGGATCTTCCTGCGGGCTTTGTCGGTTACGACCGCCGATCCTTCGGCGCTTTGCTTAGCAAGTGTTCAACATTTGTTAACGAAAAGGTAACAGAACGGTATGGAGATTCGGGCATTTGCGGAGCAGATCTTTTATGCGGATACGTTGGAGGGGAAGCTGGAAAATCCAGCGGCAGCGTTGATGCGTGTGCCTCATGGGATCCCGACGCTTTCGGATGAACAGCCGGGGGATGCGGTCGAGTGGCAATGTCCTTCACGGCCTCCCCGTTTGGAGATTGCGAGCAAACGCCAACGCAAACGCCTTCCGCACATCGAATCTTTGCGTGACCCAGAGATGCGGGTGCGCACGCTGCATGCGTTTGGCAACCATGAATTGATGGCGTTGGAGATGATGGCGTGGGCGTTGCTGGCGTTTCCCACAGCACCGCGAGGTTTTCGGATGGGACTGGTGCGGATCATCTTGGATGAACAAGAGCATACGCGCCTGTATGTCGAGCGTGTGCGTGCGATGGGGGCGGAGTTTGGCGACTTTCCGTTGAACGATCATTTCTGGCGGATCGCCCCGCAGATCAAAGACCCGTTGACGTGGGTGTGTGCGATGCACCTCACACTCGAACAAGCAAACCTTGATCATGCCCCATATTACGAGCGGATATTTCGGGGCTTCGACGATCACGAAGCGGCTGCTTTGATGCAGCGGATCTTTACGGACGAGCTAATGCACGTGCGATTTGGGGGTCATTGGTTGCGCCACTATACCCCCAAAGGCAGTAGCGCTTTCGAGCATTTTTTGTCGCATCTGCCGTCGTATTGTACTCCCACGCGGGCGCGAGGTTTCGAGTTTAACGAAGAGGGCCGTCGGATGGCTGGTTTGGATGACGAATTTATTCGACGGATGGCCGAGATCGAGCGTCAAGCCAGCCCAGAACCTGCGGAAAACCCACCCACTCCGTCTCAAAAGCCTGCGCGGGCGCCCGATGCTCCGCCGCTTCCACGCATCAAACTCGATCTGCTGGCATCCAAGCCATGACGGTGCGCTGGATCTATCCCAACTTCGATTTTGAGTACGAACTGGCCCGTCCGATCGGCTATCAACCCTCACGGTTTTTTGTCGAATTTGCGACACGGTGGGGCAACGCTCTGCGGTTGTTGCCGGGATGTTCGGAGGCGAGGGTGCTTCCGCTGGATGTTTTGGAGAGGGACTCGGTGGGCTGTGTTTGTGGGGCGAGGTACCACACCCCGCAAGGGGTCGCGGCCCCCTTGACCCCGCACGGGCGGAACGAGCAGATGTTTTCAAACCCACCGCTGCGCCGCTTGGACTTGCACGAAGGCGGCTTTTTTGAAGGGCTGCGTCAGTCTTGCCCCGCTCATGGGCGTGATGTGTTGTCTGCGGTGCAAGAAGGCGATCGGTGCTCTGCGGTGCAAGAAGGCGATCAGTGCTTGGCGTGGGGAAGGACGCCGCGTGTTTTGCGGCTGGAGTCGATGCTTTCGGAGAGTTTGGAGCGCGAGAAGAAACCTGATATCGGTGTGGTGACGACCGTGAATGGGAAGTGCTTTTCGCAACAGATCGCAGAGCGTTTGGGGATCGCCTTGCCGCAAAGCCAGATCATCCAAACCCCCGAAGCGATGGAGGCGGCTGTTCGGGCGTGTTCGTTTGAGTGGGTACTCAAGCATCCGTTTGGGGTGAGTGGGCGCGAGCGCGTGCTTGGAAAAGCCCATGAACTCAAAGAGAATGCACGGATCTGGGCGTCGCGTTTGTTGGTGGCGGGAACACCGCTGGTTTTTGAGCCTTGGATCGAGAAGACGCGAGAGTATTCCTTGCATTTCGAGATCGCAGCGGATGGAACGGGCCATTTTCTCGGGGCTTGTTTGTTGTTAACCGCACAAAGCGGCCAGCATCGGGGAAATCGGCGTGTGTATGGATGGGAACCGCCAGCTTCGGCGCTTTCGGATGCGTGGCGCACGATTCACGCGGTGGCTGCGGAGGGATACTGTGGCCCTGTCAGTTTTGACGCGATGACGGGATCTTTGGGGGATGTGGCGATTGAACGGGCGCTTGTGGAGATCAACGCACGTTATACCTTCGGGCGGTTGACGCTGGAGATCGGGGCGCATCTTCCTGAGGGGTGGAGTTATACGTGGTGGATCCCTTCACAGCGCGAAGTGAAAAAGACCGATGGACGGATGTTTCCGATGCTTTCAACGGAGCTTGTGGAGGCAGGCGCGTACCGCTTACCCGAGATCTACGACCCGATGCACGCATCAAAAGGCTTGGTGTTGACGGCCCCTTCGGAAGAAGAACTCGTTCAATTAGAAGTCGGTTGGATGGGATGAATCAACGGTTTGCTTGGCATTTCGGGGGCGTGGGCGAGAGCGGAAGGAGTTTGACAGCCAACGATGGCGGGAGCTTCGTGGATCAGCGTGTCGTCTTCGAGGGCAGCGACCATAAACAAAGCAAAGTCGATGCGGCGGGTGAGGTTGCTTTGGAGGATGGGATCGCCGATGTGTCGGCTCCAAACAGGCAAGCCTTGGCTTGGGCCTTCTTGGAGGTCGCTTCCGCGCACGACCGTCCAGCGTCGGTCGCTTGCAAAGATCCTTCGACAGGCTTCGACTTGATCGTCTATATCTGCAAAACGAAGCAAGCGCGCAAGCCATGTGGCAAACGCAAGGAACATCCGAAATGAACGCGAGTAAGTGTCTTGGCCGTCAAGCGTGATGTGCCATCCACAAGAAAAGATCAAGCGTGCGTGGGGCGGCGCGTAATCCAAGACGGCTTGTGCGGTGCCTGCGGAGTACTGCTGTACGCCCCAAGGAACCAAGACCGTCAATACGCCGTCGCAACCCGCAACGGCTTGTTTGATCACTTCGCGGTCGTTGGTCTTGCCCGTGTAAAGCGTGATGCGATCTTTGAAGGCTGTAAGCTTTTTGGCGCTTTTTTCCCGGCAGACTCCCACCACCTCATAACCCCGATCTAGCGCGTGTTGCAACATATAGCGGCCTAATTTTCCAGAGATGCCGATGATACAGATCTTTTTCATGGGTTTGACTCCTATGCACAATTCACTTCAGGGCGGTTTAACGTGGTTTGTGGATTCCGATGCAGATCACAGAGATCAGAGGGATTCCAATGTCCCGCACTTTTCGCAACAGTCCGTGAAGTGCGGATTGATCGACGATGGGGCCCGTCAGTCGGGTGTCTCCGTCGCTTTCTTGTGTGATCTCCATTCCGAAGAAATAGTCTGTCCATTGGGGGCCAAGATGACCTTGGAGCCTGATCTGGTAGATCGGGGAGGTTGTGTTGCGGCTTGGTGAAAAAGCATCCGAGATCATGGTACACCCGCAAGGATAGAGGGGAAAACTTCATCGACGCGAAGAATCATACCCAAATCATTAGCCGCAGATTTTTGGGATTTGTAGCGCCGAAAGTACTGTTTTTGTTGCAGGGTTTGAACTACATCGAAAAACGCCTGTTGTGTGAGCGGAAGACAAAAAAGCCGTGTTCGCGGCACTTCAAGCGGCAAAGTAGTTTGTCTGAAACACCGCCGATCACTCCGCCGATACAGGGTCAAGAGGGCTTTGCCTTCTCGTGGGGCACGGGGCAAAGCCACAAAACGAACCTCATCGCGTCGATCTGAGGGTGGGGGGAACCGTACTTTGGTAGGGTGTGCAGAAAGGTCAGAGCAAGCCCAAGGAACGGGCGCGGGCGAGAGCTTCGGTGCGGCGGCGCACACCGAGTTTGGCGAAGATGCGTTGATTGTGTCCTTTGATCGTGCTGAGAGAGACGAAAAGTCGCTTGGAGATATCGTGATTGGAAAGTCCTTGTTCGATCAGTTGGAGGACTTCGCGTTCGCGTGGGCTTAAAGGCTCAAACAAGGGCGGGTAATCTTGTGAAGGGGGCGTATGGTTCGACGGAAGCGAGGCGGTGGGGGAGGCTGGTGGCGATGAAAGAGAGAGTGGCCGATCAGGGGGAGGTTGGGGGGAAGAAGAGGACACAGCCGTGTTCTTGGGCAACGTGAGTGAGGGCGTTGCCTGAGAAGGCCGGGGGGAGGGAGAGGACGTTGCGATCGCGAGTTCTTGTTGGAGAGTGGAAAGGATCTTGTGCGCGTAGGTGTGGGAGGGATGGGTTGCGCAAAAAGCCGAAAACAGCGGAAGTGCGGCAGCCGTTTCGTCTAAGAAAAGGCGCAAAAATCCCTGTGGTTCTGCGTTCCAAAGAAGCTCTCGGAGGCGTTGCAAGGCTTGTTGCTGTTGGCCTGACGCATACAAGAGCAACGTGCGGAGATACGCGGCTTTTTGTTGTTCGTCGTTCCAATCTTTGTCTTGGATGTACGATTGAAAATCGTCAAGATATCCCAATGCGGCGGATTCATCGGCTTTTGCAAAGAAGACACGAGCGAGCAGATCGGGGCGTTGGTGTGTGCGAGCGATGGTTTCGGCTTGGGCGATCTGGCCTTGCAGAAGATGGAAGCGGGTTTCGTAGGTGGCGATCTCTTGGGCGGTATGGGGTGGAGCGGGGGTTTGTTGGGCATCGCGTTTGGCTTCTGCCCAAAGCTGTGTTGCGGTGTGTGGGTCGTTTTGTGCGAATCGAAGGCGCACGAGAAACAGCTTGTAAAGGATGATGCGATGGGATATCTCGGAAGATTGGGCGTGTTGGAGAGAGGTGTCGATGTATTGTTGTGCGGCGGAGAGGTCGTTCCATTCATAGGCGATGCGTGCCAGTCCGAAGTAAGCTTCGGAGATGACGGGGGGAGGAAAGCGACCGAGTGTTGCGATTAATTCGCGATGGGTTTGTGCGGCTTGATGGAGGTGATTGTTGGCTTCTTGGAGCATGGCAAGGCCGATGGTGGAGGTGATCTGGATGATGGTGTGTCCGATGGCGCGGCTGGTTGTGACGGCTTCTTGGTAGGCTTTTTGGGCGGCAGCGCGTTGGCCTTGGAGGTGATAGGCGTATCCTAAAGTCCATCGCATGGCCGTTTGAACGGGGAGATTGTTGTGATGGAGATAGGCCAAGGCTCGTTGTGATTGGGCAAAGATCGCGTCGGTGTTGTGGTGTGCGACCGCAAGAGTTGCGTGGATCGCGGCGATGTGTCCGAGCAGATCGCGGATCTGATCTTCTGCTGTGCCTTGGAGGGCGATCTCTGCGGCTTGGATGGCTTGTTCGGCTTGCGTCGTCTGTCCGACAAAGAGCAATGTAGAGGCGTAGATCACCCACAGCGAAGGTCTCGCATCCATCGCGCTTTTTGGCAAAGAGGACAGCCATCGAAGCACAGGCGCAACGATGCCGCGAAAATGCAGCGGCATCCCATTCCCTTCGACGAGCCGCGCACAAAGAGCGATATCTCCGCTGGCGACGGCATGTTCAAAGGCTTCTTCTTCGAGGCCGTTGGCTTCAAACCAACGGCAGGCGCGGCGATGAAGGGCCGCGATCCCGCCTTCGGAGGGAGGGGATTGTTCGAGACGCTGACGCAGCAGTCCGCCAAAAAGATGATGATACCGATACCATCGGCGTTCGTTGTCGAGAGGAACGACAAAGAGGTTTGATTGGACGAGAAGATCAAGCGTTGTTTGTGCTGAGGCGGAGGGCGTCAAAAAAAGTGCATCGCAAAGTGATGCACAAAAGCGCCGAAGGACGGACGTTTTCAGCAGAAAATCTTGAAGAGTGGAAGGTTGCTTTTGTAAGACTTCTTCGAGTAGATAATCCATCGCGAAGTGGTGGCTTTTGGAGAATGAACGCACAAATGGGGCGGGATCGGGACTTCCACGCATCGAGAGCGCCGCGAGTTGCAGACCAGCGATCCATCCTTCTGTGCGTTCTGCTAGGGTGATGATCTGATCTTGTGTAAGAGAAAGTGCCGCACAACCTTGAAAAAACTGTGTGGTTTCATCTGGATGAAAGCGCAGATCTTCTGCGCGGAGTTCTAGCATTTGACCTTGAGCGCGCAGGCGTGCGAGCGGAAGGGGCGGATCTTCGCGGGTGGCGATTACCAAGTGAAGCTGCGGGGGGAGATGCTTGAGCAGAAAAGCCATCGCTTGATCGATGGGGGGAGACTCAAGAGTATGGTAATCGTCAAGAACCAAGTGGATCGGGTTGGAAAGTGCGGAGATATCATTGAGCAGGATCGTGAGAAGGGCTTCTGTGGGCGGAGGATGGGGGGATTGGAGCGGGGAGAGCAGTTCTTTACCGAGTGAAGGTGCGATGGTTTGGAGGGCGGCGATCAAGTAGAGCAAAAAGCGCGTGGTGGGTCGGTCTTCTTCATCGAGAGACAACCAAGCGGCGGGGTGAGGGGTATGGGCGATCCATTCGCTAAGCAGGGTGGTTTTGCCGAAGCCAGCGGGAGCGGAGATCAACGTAAGCTTTCGTGGGAGGTGTTCGCTGAGTTTGGCGAGTAGGTGCGGGCGAGTGAGCAGCGGAGGGCGGGTGGGTGGGGCATACAGCTTGGTGTTGAGCAATGGGGGTATCATCTGGGCCGCTCCAAGCGTTTGGGGGGAGGACGGATTTGCGCGGTTGGATTTATTTTGTGGGGCGCGGCCCCACACCCCGCAAGGGAGCGCGGCTCCCTTGACCCCGTATTGACGGGGCGAGCAGGCATTTTTCAAGCCGACGGCGGCTCCGCTTGAACTGGCGCGAACACGGGTTTTTTCGCCAACCGCGTGACACCTATCGCGTTGACAGCGGTTTTTTCTGCGCTTATACCGATCCCTCAGGATGGTCGGGCGCGCAAGACGCGAATGCAAGGTCGGGGTGTCGTTTGTGATCAAATACATCGGTTCAAAGAGAATGCTGATCCCTGTGATCATGGAAGCTGTTAAACAAGCCACACAGGCAAAGACAGTGATCGACCTTTTCTCGGGGACAGCGCGGGTCGGACATGCGCTGAAAGCTGCGGGGTATCAGGTCTTTTCGAATGATTGCAATGCGTATGCAGCGACGTTGGCGCGTTGTTATGTGCAAGCTGACGCCGAAGATCTCCTCGACGATGCGAAGAAGCTGGTGCGCGAATTCAACGATATCAAAGGGCAAGCAGGTTATTTTACAGAGACTTTTTGTGTGCGTTCGCGCTTTTTTCAACCAAAGAACGGGGAACGGATCGACGCGATCCGCGAAGCGATGGTTGCGAAAGGCTTGGAGCCTGAGTTGGAAGCCGTGATGTTGGTTTCGTTGATGGAGGCGGCAGATCGGGTGGATTCGACGACAGGGCTACAGATGGCCTATCTAAAAACGTGGGCAGCGCGCTCTTACAAGGATTTGGAGCTTCGGATCCCTGAGGTGTTGCCGCGTGCAGCACACGGAAAAGGGCGGGTGACGTGCCTTGATGCGTTGGAAGCGGCGCAAAGATCGGAAGCGGATGTGGCTTATCTTGATCCGCCCTACAATCAACATTCGTATCTCGGAAATTATCACATCTGGGAGTCTCTTGTTCGATGGGATAAGCCCGAAGTTTACGGAGTGGCATGCAAGCGAGTAGATGTTCGGCAACGGCAAAGCATCTTTAATTCCCGCCCGCAATTTGCGGGAGCATTACGGCAGTTGTTGGAAGCTGTGCGTGCGCCTGTGATCGTGGTCTCTTTCAACAACGAGGGGTACATTCAGCGCGAAGCGATGGAGGCGATGCTTTCGGGGCTTTGGGAAGGGCAAGGAAAAGTCACGACCCTCGAAAATGATTTTAAGCGTTATGTGGGGGCGCAGATCGGCATCCACAACCTGAAAGGTGAAAAAGTTGGAAAGATCAGCCACTTGAGGAACAAAGAGTATGTGTACATTGTCTCGCGTGGGCAGCCTTTGGCGGAGGATGCGCAGCGTCTTGGTGCGGATCAAAAAAGGCCGAAGGTTCCGTTGTTGGGTGGGGAGGAGTGATGATTTTCCTCGAAACATCTGACGTATCGAGCGTTTTTGGTAGGGGCGATGCGGTACGTTTAAGGGTTGGCGGGGGGAAGGAGTTTTTCTTGTTCGCTTTTGATGCGCTGGATCATGCTGGCGAGTCTTTTGGGAGAGAGAGCCCGATCGATCCAAGGGTACAAGATTCTTTCTTCTTTTTGGTTGTGATGGAAGAGAACCTGTAATAATTCTTCTACTGCGGAGGCGAGTTCTTTTGTGCCGATGGATTCTTGGATGTGTTGGAGGTGTTGTTTGATCTCGGCGTGTTCCATGCGCATAACGAAGGTTGGACCGCTGTCGGTCATTCTGGTTTTTTCCTCGAAGGCAGGAAAAAGTAAGTCTTCTTCCCAGTCGATGTGGGCGCGTAAGCCGAGGTCGAAGGCGGCAAATAGTTTCTTGGCGGTGGGTAGATCGTCTTCTTCGAGGAATTGGGCCAGTATCGCGTCAAGCCGATCGTGGTCGTCGCCAAGAAGTGTAGAGATAGAATCCATAAAAGCCTCGCGATGTGGGGCGAGTTGCCTTGGTGGAAGGAACCCGTTTTGTGGATGAAGTATTTGGCAAACCCTGCGAACGGTGGGGACGTTCTGGAGGAAGAATGTTGCCACACAAAAGCCAAAGTCAACAAGAGAGGAACGGTGCGGGATGTCAGAGTTGGCGGTGATCGGTGATATCCACGGTGAGTTGGGGATGTTGGATCGTGTACTGGAGGTGGTGAAGCGTCGAGAGGTCGATGGGATCTTGTTGGTGGGCGATCTTGGGGTGAATACGTTGTGGGGTGATGCGCGCTCAAACCTCGGTGGATTGGCGAGATACCATGCGTCTATTGAGGCGATCTTTGAGCGCGTGGGCGCGTTGGGAAAGCCGTTTTTGTGGGTGGCAGGGAATCACGATTTGCCTGATCTCGATGGTGCGGGGCAGATCGATCGACGGGTTGCAGAGATCGCGGGGTTTCGTGTGTTTGGGATCGGTGGAGCGGGGCCGCAACGGTTTGGGTTTCCTTACGAGTGGGACGAAGAAGAGATTGCGGCGTTGGCGATCCCCGAGGTGGATATCTTGCTCTGCCACGCGCCGCCTGTGAGAACGGAGTTGGATCGGCTGTATCACACAGGAGAGCATGTCGGAAGCGAAGCCATCCGCACCCATGCGTCGAAGCATCGGGGATTTTTGGTGTGCGGTCATATCCACGAAGCAAGAGGGGCCGATCTGGTCGGTGATTGCTTGTGTTTGAATGCGGGTGCTTTGGGAGCCCCGTACGCAGTGTGTTTGGTGGGATTTCTTACGCGCCGCCCACAAGAGGCCGATACCGTAAGGTTGCACTTTGTGGAGGATGGTCACGAAGTCGTGTGGGATCGCAAGCGTTTGTCTGAAAAGCGCTAATCACCCCGTCCATTCGGGGTCAAGGGAGCCGCGCCCGTGAAATCACCAAGAATGCGATCCGTCGGGGAGTTCGATTCCGACGATCTCCATGAGTTTGAGGGCGTTGGTGGTGGGGGAGATGCCTTGTCGGAGTTTGTAATCAAAGCGCATTTGACGGTCAGCGATCTGATCGCTGAGATAAGCGAAGCGGACTTTGTCGTGGAAGCGTTTGCATTTTTCGCTGAGTTCCATATCGTGCGTAGAGACCGAGCCGATGGAGCGAGAATCGAGGAGTTGCGCGATGATCCCGAGGGCGGCGATGCGGCGTTCGAGGGTGTTTGTGCCGTGGAGGATCTCGTCAAGGAGATAGAAGAGAGGTTTGTCGTGTTGGCGGAGATCGAGGACGCGCTTGAGTCGGTAGAGTTCGGCCATAAAGAAAGAGATCCCGTGTTCGAGCGAGTCTTTGATGCGCATACTGGTGGCGATCTGAAGGTGGGGAGAGAGATGGAGCGAGGTTGCACAGACGGGTGCGCCCGTATAAGCGAGCGTTGCGTTGATGCCGATGGTGCGTAAGAGCGTGCTTTTGCCGGACATATTGGAACCTGTGAGCAACAAGAGGGGAGTTTGATTGTCGAGGCGTAGATCGTTGGGAACGCGAGAGCGCCGTGGGAGCAAGGGATGGGAGAGATCTTTGGCGTCAAAGCAGATGTCTTCGGTCGTTTGGGCGAAGGTGGGGTAGGCCGCTTCGGGAGATTCTTCGGCAAAGGTGGCGAGCGCGCAAAGAGCTTCGATCTGTCCGAGCGTTTCAAACCAAGAGCGGACTTTGGGGCCGACGCGATGTTGCCAAGCTTCGAGGCGGGTAAGGCAGTGGAGATCCCAAAAGAAGATGGTGTTAAGCGGGAAGTGGATCAGGCCGGAGTAGCGGACGTCACTCATGTCGATGATCTTTTGAAGGCGGGCCATCTCTTCGTGGGGAGCGGCTCCTTGGGCGCGAAGTTGTTCTTGAAGGGCGCGAAGAGGGGAGTGTTCTTCGGTTTTTTCTTGATCGATCACGGAAAACAGTGAAGCGTAGAGCAAGAAGACTTTTTCTCGCATGGAGACGCTTGCGAGGATGGAGACGACGCTTCCACCGATGCCATAAGCGAGCAGAAGTTGTGCAAAGAGCGGTAAGGCCCACCATGCGGCGCTGATCTTTGCGGTGGTTTGTTGAAGAAGAAAAGCGACGGAGACCCAGAGGGGGGAGATCCAGATCCAGTATTTGAGGAAAGGTTTGTTTTGCAGAAAAGCGCCGCCTTCGGCCCATCGGAGAAAGGGTTCGGGGTCGGGGAGGTCTTGGGTTTGGGGTTCTTCTGCGAGTTGAAGACGGATGCCTTCGCGTTCGAGGGATCGGCGCATCTGGCTGTGCTGGGCGAGGGAGGCGATGATGGCTTGGCGCTGTTTGATCTCGTCGGGAGCAGCGGCTTGACAGAGCCATTGCGCCAAGGTTTCTTCGCCGAAGTGGGTGTGCATGGTGTGAAGAAGTTGGAAGAGGGAGCCTTGTCCGAAGATATCGAGATCTTGGGCGTAAGGGTGATCGTCATCTTGGAAGCGTTCACCGCGTCGAGTGAAGGCGTGCCAACGATCTTCGATGCGATCAAGACCGCGCTGGCATACAGCGGCCATCAGTTCGGCGTCTTGCTGTTGTCTACGCAGGAGACGGTGGTGCGAGACTGCGTACACAAAAGCCGCACACACGGCTAAGGTCGGCAGCCACCAACCGACAAAGAGTTCTCCAGAAAGTCCAAGACTGAGCAAGACGATCAGGATAAGAAAAAGTCCGCCACGCACCCAAGGCATACGTTGGCCTTGGGCTTTGCGTTCGGCTGCGATCTGCCGCTGTTCGGTGATGATCTGTTGGTAGCGTGCAAGGATGTGTTGTGTGTTGACGTTGGTTGGGGAGGGAAGAGAAGAGGTCGCCATCCGAGAAATGATCCTTTGGTGATGCCGACGCTCAGGCCCAAGCATCGGGGGATTGGTGTTAGTGCGCTTCGGCCCAGTTGGGTCCGTGTCCGATATCGACGACGAGAGGGACGCGCAGGGACATGGCTTGTTGCATCTCTTCGCGCAAGAGTTTGGAGAGGGTGTCGATCTCGTCGGGTGGGACTTCAAAGAGCAATTCGTCGTGGATCTGGAGAAGCATACGGGCCGAAAGGGATTGTTGTTGGAGGCGCTGTTGGATGCGGATCATCGCACGTTTGATCAGATCTGCGGCGCTGCCTTGGATGGGAGTGTTGACGGCGATATTGCGTGCGGCTGCGCGTGTGCGGGCATCTTCGGAGTCGAGGTCGTGGATGGCGCGTCTTCGCCCAAGCAAGGTTTCGACGTAGCCGTTTTTACGGGCGTATTCGATGGTGTCGTCAAGGTAGGCTTTGACCTTGGGGTACGAAGCGAAATAGGCTTTGATGAAATGCGCAGCTTCTTCGATGCTGACGTTGATTTCTTTGGCGAGGCGTGGTGGGCCCATGCCGTAGATGATGCCGAAGTTGATGGCTTTTGCGGTGCTGCGTTGTGAGGGGGTGACTTCGCTAGGGTCGATATCGAAGATTAAGCCGGCTGTGCGGGCGTGGATGTCGATACCTTTGTGGAAAGCATCGGTGAGTACGGGATCTTGGCTGATATGGGCAAGCAGTCGGAGTTCGACTTGCGAGTAATCGGCGCTGAGGATGCGCCATCGTGGAGGGCCAGCGATGAAGGCGTTGCGGATGGCGCGGCCTTGTTCGGTGCGGGTGGGGATGTTTTGTAGATTGGGGGAAAAGCTAGAGAGACGGCCCGTTGCGGTGTGGGCTTGGCGAAAGCGGGTGTGGATGCGCGGGACGCCCTGTGCGTCGGTGCGTGTGAGGACGGGCAGAGCGTCGATGTAGGTGGAGAGGAGTTTTTGAAGTTCGCGATAATCGAGGATCAAGCGTGGGAGTGGGTGTTCGGCGAGTTGTTCGAGGGTTTCGCTGTCGGTGCTGTAGGCGGTGCCTTTTTTGGTTTTTTTGAGTTCGATGCCGAGAGTTGTGTGGATCTGGAGTTTTTCGTAAAGGAGTTGAGCGATCTGTTGGTTGGAGTTGACGTTGAATTGGGGATCTTCGGCGTAGGCTTGGATCTCCAGCATCATCCGTTGTAAGCGCGTGTCCATCTCGTCATGCAGGTTCTTGAGCAGCGGCAAGTCCAGCGCGACCCCCAGCCGTTCCATCTCTGCGAGGACCGATATAAGGGGGGTTTCGAGTTCTTGCATCAGAGAAAACAGCGAGCCTGCTTCGAGTTGTATGCGCAGGAGGGGGGCCAGTTGGCCGATTAGATCGATCTCTTCGCCAAGGAACCGAACAACGTCTGCGTGGTCGACTTCGCCCCATGTTCGGCGCTTTCGGCCTGTGCCACGGATATCATCAGCAGCGCTTTTTCGGTAGGAAAGGATCTGGAGAGCGAGAGAATCGAGTTCTTGATTGGCGCGGTTGGGGTTGATCAAGTAGGCGGCGAGCAAGGTGTCAAGGGCGAGTCCTTGAAGTTGGATGCCGTATTCGGCGAAGAGCAGCACGCTCTCTTTGAGATCATGTCCGTATTTGGGGAGCTTTGGATCTTCGATCAGGGGCTTGAGGGCTTCAAGGCAAGCGGCCCATGTCATCGGAGGGTTGGGTGGTTGGGCGGATGGGGTTGAAGCAGAAGGCTGTGTTGGCATGGAGGTAAGGGGCTGAGTCTGAGTGATAGGCTGTGCTGGTGTGGAGGCAAGGGGCTGAGCCGAGGCGGAAGCAGCGTGTGAGAAAGCCTTTGCAAAGAGAGGAAGATCCGAGAGATCGTTTTGCTGTGATGAGGTGGAAAGCTCGGTAGGTAGGGGATTTTGTGGGGAGATGGAAGATTCGGTAGGTAGGGGACTTTGCGAAGGTGTGGAAAGTTCGGTAGGTAGGGGACTTTGTGGGGGGGGGGTGAAAAGGTCTTGGGTGGTATGAGGTGGGTTTTGGGGTGTGGAGAGCGCAGGAGCGGAGGTTTGAGGGATGGCGATCCATGCTTGTTGAGCACCGTGAGAGAGAGCAAAGGCAAAGTAATGAGGGCGGATATCGTCGTACTCGATGAGAGGGTGGAAGAAGAGTTGGCCGGCGTGTTGGCAGGTGGCGATCACTTCGGATAGACCGTCAAGATCGCGGATCAGGTGATATTGTCCTTGGGGGGCTTGTTGGGGGATGGAGGTGGGGAGAGGAGCGTCGCTTTTGGCGATCTGAGGGATGCGTTTGAGGAGGTTGTGGAATTCGAGATCGGAGAAGTGGCGGTAGAGTTCTTTGGCATCGACGGGGCCGCGTGAGAGGTGGGTGGTGTCGGTGGATATCGCGACGTCGGTTTGGAGGGTGACGAGTTCGCGGGAGAGATAGGCCATGTCTTTTTGAACATGGAGTTTTGTGCGGACAGAAGCGGAGATTTGAGGGAGATGGGCATACAGGTTGTCGAGGTTATGGTATTCGGCGATCAGTTTTTTGGCGGTGACTTCGCCGATGCCTTTGACGCCGGGGACGTTGTCGGAGTGGTCGCCGAGCAGGGCCATATAGTCGACGATCTCGGTGGGTGGGACGCCGTATTTTTCGAGGACTTGTGGGGGGGTGATCAGCTCGGGATCTTTGCCGTGTTTTCCGCCTCTTCCCGGGTCGTAGATGTGGATGTGTTCGGTGACGAGTTGGGCAAAGTCTTTGTCACCCGAGACGATCAAGACATGGCGGTCATCGGCTTCGCCGCGTTTGGCGAGAGTACCGATGATATCGTCAGCTTCGACGCCGCTTTGGTGCAAAACCTTGATACCGAGGCTGGTGGTGATGTAGCGGATGATGGGGAGTTGTTCGGCCAGTTCTTCGGGCATTTTTTCGCGGGTGGCCTTGTATGCGGGGAAGAGTTGGTGTCGGAAGGTGGGGGCAGCAGAATCGAAGATGACGGCGATCTCTTCGGGAGATTCGCGGTCGAGGAGGCTGAGAAGGATATTGATATAGCCAAAGACGGCGCTGGTGTTTTCGCCTCGGGAGTTGAGGAGGGGGTTTTTGATAAAGGCGAAGTGTGCGCGGTAGACGAGCGCAGAGCCATCGACAAGGAAGAGTCGTTTGCGGGTCATGGAGATCGATCAATCCGTAGATTTGGGCATGGCATCAAGGGCGATTTGGCGAGCTTCATCGATCTTGGCCGAGCGTTGGACGGGATACGTTGCAGAGGAAGATAAGGCACAAAGCGCGGTGGGCAAGCAGGCGATGGCGTTTTTATGGTGGGCTTGCATTTGAGAGAGAGAGAGGGCGGGTCGTGTGCGTTTGCCGCCTTGCATGACGCAAGACAGGAGGGGCTTGGCGTGAGGGGGGACAGGTTCATCGGCGAGCGCGATCACATCGTGAAGTGCGCGTCCTTGGGGATCAAAGAAGCGGTGGATCTGCTTTGCGCCGGGATAGCTTGGTTTGTCGGGGCTATTTTTGAGAACATAGCGGATGTGTCCGAGTGAGTCTTCTTGGGCGACCAGTTTGTAGACGCCGCCGAGGGCAGGGGCATCTTTGGAGGTTGCGAGTTCGGTTCCAACGCCGAAGATATCGATGGGGGCGTTGGCTGCGAGAAGTTCGGAGATTTTGTCTTCGTTGAGGTCGTTGCTTGCGACGATGCGTGCGTTGGGCTGCCCTGCCTCGTCAAGGATCACACGGACTTGTTTGGCGAGTTGTGCGAGATCACCGCTATCCAGTCGAACACCACGTAGATTCGGGGTAGAACGCGCAGCGCGGCGTGCGCCTTCGAGCGTGTCGTAGGTATCGATCAGCAACGTGGCATGTTCTGGAAAGGCCGCAACATAGGCTTTGAAGGCTTCTTCTTCGCTTTCAAAGGACATGATGAAAGAATGGGCGCAAGTGCCGAGTACAGGGATGCCGTAGAGATGGCCGGCTTCGACGTTGGAAGTTCCCACACATCCAGCGATATAGGCGGCTCGTGCAGCAAGGAGTCCTGCTTCGGGTCCGTGGGCGCGCCGTGTTCCAAACTCCATGACGTTGCGGCCTTGAGCGGCGAGGACGATGCGAGCGGCCTTGCTGGCGATCATCGTGGACATATTGAGGATTGAAAGCAGCATCGTTTCGACCAGTTGAGCTTCGAGAAGGGGTGCTGTGACACGCAACAAGGGTTCCCCTGCGAAGACGATCTCGCCCTCGGGGACGGCCCAAACGTCGCCTGTAAATCGGAAGGTGTGGAGGCTGTCAAAGAAAGATGCGTCGATGTGCGCAAAGCTCGGTAATCCGCGCAAGTACTCGATCTCTTCGGGGAGGAATCGCAGTAATTCCAAGGCTTCGAGGGCTTCTTCGAGACCTGCACACACAAGAAAGTTTCGGTTGTTCGGGAGTTTTCGCACAAACAGTTCAAAGGTTGCACGTGGGTTCATGCCCTCGCGTGCGTAGGCAGCCATCATCGTGAGTTGATAGAGATCGGTTTGCAGCACAGAGACGCGGATCATCGGATTGTTCTCCTCGTGTGGGGTGCCTTGGATTTGGGGTCGGGCTTCTTGCCTTTAGCGCGATCGGAAGGAACAGGTCAACAAGGGAGCTTTTGAGGTTCTTGAGGAGGGCGTTGTGAGAGGTCTTGTCAAACAAAGTGAACCGTTGTAGATTGACCCCCGTTTTGGCCCAAAGGAAGATCATCCTTGTATGATCACGATATACCTTTATCATGTAGCGTCCGTCCTTCGGGGCGGATGAGCATTGAAACCCAAGGAGCGAATACCTATGTTGAAGACCATGAAATGGTTCCTACTTGCCGCTGCTCTGTCGTTTACGACAGGTTGTCAACGCACCGATGTTCCCCCACCCCGTATCGACCTCGCCCAAGTGAATGATGCTTTCCAAACCACGAGCGGAGCGACGTTTACAGAGTTCATTCAAAACTTTGAAATGAAAGTGAACGAGATCTACCTCAAAGATGAGTTCTTGATGCTCGACGCCCAACGCCCACGCCTCGGTGAATTGACCATCTATGGTTATGTCGACAAAGACAAACAACCCGGCTTCGATCAATTCCGCGACGAGCTTATCTTCAAGATCGTCCAAGAACGCGGTCCCGGACGCTTCTACTATCGTCTCGAAAGCGGCGGTGGGTATGTCTATGCACGCCAGTCCTACACTTCGGGTTCGGGCCTTGGTGCAAACACAGGCTTCCTCGTTGCTTATGGTGCGATGATGACTTTGGCGCTGTGGCCTCGTTATTACACCCCCTATAGCCGCGTGACCGTGATCCGTACCTATCGCACCAGCTATCGCCGTTCTCCTGCGTTTTCGGCGCGTCGTTCGCGTTATGCTGCGTATGCAAAAAGCTCCCGCGCAGCACGCGCAAGCGCTCGCCGTTCGAGCCGTGCCGGTCGTACTGGCGGCAAGGTCTGATCGCTTTCCACTCCCTGCTCTTCCTTCCATTTCCCGCTGTTCCTTTCGTTTTCCCTCCCTTCTCTCCACTACCTCTTTTCCCCGATCCTCTCGCTTCTTCTTGCGATCGTTTTTGTAGGGCTTCGTTGTTTTTGCGCTTGCCTTTTGTGGGGGTGTGGTCGTTCTTGGCTGCGCGTATTTCGTTTGTGCGAGTTGCGCATTTTGCTCAAGATGCCGTAGCTTGGGCGGGATGGATGGATGGTGGAGGGGGTGCGCTTGACGTCGGCTTTGCGATAGGGCTACACTCCGCTCTTGCAAGCAGAAAGACCCACCGACAGGCCACATGGACAAAAGGACGGATGGGTGGGTGGTTTGGACGCTTGTGAGTGCAGATTTTTGGCGACCCAACGCTGCTCTTGCGCGTTGAGCAGGCGCATCGTCTAATGAGCCTTTTCGGCGGGCGATGAAGACGGGAAAACGCCCCTATCAAAGGAGCTGGAGTACCTTGGACAGTGTTCCCCTAGCAGAGGGTCTTTTCGGGATGGTTGTGGCGACAAATACCTCGATCTCTTGGATTCAGAAACTTGCAAGCGTTCCCACATGGGAGTGGTTGTTGATCCTTTTGTGTTTGGTGTTGTCGGCCATCTTCTCCGCGTGTGAAACTGCGCTGACGGCTCTTGCTCGCCCAAAGATCGAGCAATTGATGGACAAGGACTCTGCTCGGTACGGGCGATTGAAGCTATGGTTGGAGCATCCCAACCGCGTGTTGACGACGATTCTTGTGGGCAACAACATCGTGAATATCCTCGCTTCTGCGGTGGCCACAACTATCGCGCAGCACATATTCAACAACCAAGGTGTGGCGATCGCTGTGGGGGTGATGACGCTGATCATCCTGATCTTTGGGGAGATTGTGCCGAAGACCTACGCAAAGCACCACGCAACACAAGTCGCCCATCGGGTGTTTCCTGTCTTGCAAATTTCGTATTGGGGATTTTACCTATTGACGGGGTTTTTGGTCGCGATCGCGGCGTGGGCCGTTCGGATCTTTGGGGGAGATATCCACCGCAGCGGGCCGTTTATGAGCGAAGAAGATCTCGAATACATGATCAGCATCGGCACACGCGAAGGGGTGCTGCATTATGAAAAAGAGAAGCTGTTGAAATCGGTCCTTGAGTTCGACGATATCACGTTGCGCGAGATCATGATCCCGCGCATCAAGATCGTTGCGTTATCGGTCGATACGTCCCGAAAAGAATTGTTGGAGATGGCGGGTGACGCGATCCACAGTCGTATCCCCGTTTATCGCGAAAGTATGGATCAGATCGTAGGGATTCTTTACTTGCGCGATCTGTTTCGGATGCACACATCCAACGGAGATAGCGGGGTGGGTGAGGATTGGAGTTCTTTGCTGCGCGCTCCCTACTTTGTTCCGAGTACGATGAAAGTCTCGGATCTGTTGAGCGAGTTCCAACGCCGAAAAAGTCACATGGCGATCGTGGTGGACGAATTTGGCGGAACGATGGGGTTAGTCACACTCGAAGATATCCTTGAAGAGATCGTTGGAGAGATCCACGACGAGTACGACAAGGACGATGAAAAAGATTTTGTGGAGATCGAACCCGACAAATGGCGCGTTCGCGCACAAGTCAGCATCCGTGAACTCGAAGAGATGTTGGATATCGAATTCCCGAACGAAGGAGATTACGAGACGCTTGGCGGATTCGTGACCTCCGAATCAGGCCGTGTTCCGCAGATCGGCGAAACCTTAGAACGTTTCCATTTTACTTTTCGCGTTCTCGAAGCAGACGAACGCCACGTTCGGATGATTGAGATCAAACGCATCTCCATCGAAGAACCCGAAACCCCACCGCCCAGCCTCTCCCATGCCCCTTTGTCTGGCGAACAAGACAACAAGACCACCCCTTCTTAAACGCAAACAAAACCCCACGGTGCCACTTTGATAGATTAGGAAACGTTCGGATTATTCGATCTCATCGACGAGGGAGGCGGTGGTGTTGCGGAGGCGGGAGGACATGGTTTTGAGGAAGCCCCAGAGGATCTTGACGGCGATGCTTTGTTCGACGCGCATCAGTTCGATGAAGTTTTTGCGTGTGATGGTGAGGAGCTGGGATTCATCTTCGATGATGACGGTGGCGGAGCGGGGCATTTTGTCGACGAGAGCCATTTCTCCGAAGTGATCGCCTTCGCGGAGCATGGCCACTTGTTTGCCTTTGCGTTGTACGCTGGCTTTGCCTTTGAAGATGATGTAGAGGACATCGCCGACTTCGTCTTCTTCGACGACACGTTCGCCTTTGTGGTAGGTTTTGAGGTAAGTGATGTTCATGACCTTGACGAGTTCTTGGTAGGTCATGTGTTGGAAGAGGGGGACTTTTTGAAGGAGATCCATCCGCAGGGTGATCTCGGTTTTTTTGGTTTTGTCGCTTTTGGGGGAGTCGGTTCCGGACCAGACGAGGATAGCGGTGATGTTGTCTTTTCCGCCGCGTTCGTTGGCGAGGTTGATCAGGCGTTCTGGGATTTTTTCGATATCTTCTTCGGCCATGTGGGGGCCGACTTCGCCTTCTTGGAAGTAGCCGTGGAGTCCGTCCGAACACAACAAGAAGCGATCACCATCGTGAAGGTCGACGAACAAGGTGTCGACTTTGACGGTATCGGAAGCGCCGACAGCGCGGGTGATCACGTTTTTGTAGGGGGAGCGTTCGGCTTCTTCTTCGGTGATCAAGCCCATGCGTAGTTGCTCTTTGACGAGGGAGTGATCTTCGGTGAGTTGGAAGATCTGGTTTTGTCGCAACAAAAAGATGCGGCTGTCTCCGACGTGTCCGACGACGGCTTTGTTTCCGAGGATCATCATCATCGAAAGGGTGGTGCCCATGCCTCGCGCATCGGCTTTCTTTTTGGACATATCATAAACGGATTTGGCGGCAGCTTGGACAGCTTCGTCGATGTGATTGAGGATCTTCGGGCGATTTTTTTCGGGACTTTCTTCGATCAGGGCGCGAAGGGACTCGATGCGTTCTTCGAGCGTGGTTCGAAGGACTTTGAGGGCGGTTTCGGAGGCGACTTCGCCGGCGGCGTGACCCCCCATCCCATCGGCTACACCGAATAAGCCCAGATCCATATCTACAATGTAGTTGTCTTCGTTGTGTTTTCGTTGGCGACCGACGTCTGTTTTCGCCCACGCTCGGATTCGAAGCTGTTCTCGCTTTTGCGTCATATCTACTCTCGCCTGCGTCTGTTTCAATGCTCGCGTGCCGTTTCCAATGCTCGCCCGCCGCGTCGTTTTCTTCTTCCACTCTGCAAAGAATGGCTTTGCTTTTCGCACACCAAGAAAACGGAGTATCGGCGAGGCGAAATCACTTGTCAACCTCTTGGCAGATGATCTACTCTCGCCCTTCGCGAGCAATGGAAAAACAGCGCGCATCCATCGGCGATATCTTGTCGGACGCGCTGCCAAACGAACTCCACGACACACCACAACGCGGGTCGAGCTGGACTCCGCTTTTGTCGGTGGATGTTTCCGAACCCCACGATAGAGAAGAACAGGGCGATGACGACATATCCTCCACACGAACACGCGACGACACAAACCACCGAGTCTTGGGTGATCAACGCGCAAGGCGTTCGCTTGTACTCGATCAGCCGAGGCAACGGGCTTCCGCTGTTGTTTTGTAATGGCTTGGGGGTGGCCGCAGAGAGCTTTTGGCCTGCGATCTGTCGGCCTTTGGGTGCGTATGTTCGGACGATCAATTGGGATTACCAAGGCCACGGGCGCTCCGAGTCTCCCCATCCCGACACGGCGATGACATTGGGGGTTTGTGTGGATGACTTGATGCGAGTGATGGATCATTATGGTCTCGCGCAGGCGGTCTTGGTGGGGCATTCGATGGGGGTGCAGATCGGCCTTGAATGTTTGCGTCGGTATCCTGATCGCGTCCAAGGATTTATCCCGATGCTTGGGACGTTTCAACGTCCGTTTGATACTTTTATGCGCTTTCGCTATGCCTCCGATATCTTCGAGCGTGTTTCTTCGTGGATCTTCGAGCATCCCGAGATGACCGCCGAAGTCTGGCCCAAGCTGTTTCAAACATGGATCGCCGATCCTTTTGCCCGTGTGGCCGGCATCGTGAATCGACGCTATTTTCCTGCAAGCGAGATCGAGATGTATCTTGGTCACTTGCGCAAGATGTCTCCCTTGGTGTTCTTTTCTCTTGCGCGCTCTCTCCAAGAACACTCTGCCGACGATCTGCTCGAAAGCATCACCGTCCCGACTTTGATCTTTGCGGGCGAAAAGGATCTGTTTACGCCCCCCGAAGTCTCGCAAGAAATGCACGCACGCATCCCAAATGCCGAACTCCAATGGGTCCAAGATGGCAGTCACGCCGCCATGGTCGAACACCCCGATCTGTTTTGGCTGCGGATGCTTCATTTCCTGCAAAAACACTTCTCCGATCAAGTCCATTCGCCCGCCCAAGTCCACGCCTCGCAAAGCAGCGCTTCTCAAGCCAACGCCTCCTCAACGAGCACTTCGCCATCCAACGCCTCGCAAATCAACGTTGCATCGGACAAATCGTAGTTTTTTTGCGGGGGACGGGAGAGTACGGTGTTGACAGCGAGCCAAGAAACAAGTCGGGACGCATGGGCGCGTGTAGATATCCGTCGGGCGGTGGGGTTGTGTGCGCTGGCCTTTGTATTGTTGGCGACCTATGCGGTGGCGCGGCCTGTCAGCGAGTCTTTGTTTCTAAAAGAGTACACCAGTAAGGCCCTTCCTACGGTGTGGATGGTGGTGGCGGCGGTCGCGTTGGGGGTGGTGGCGCTTTACAATCGTTATGCGTCATGGATGCCGATGTTGCAGCTTTTTGGTTGGGTGAGCGTGGGCAGTGGCTTGCTTGTGTGGGGGCTGATCGGCTTGCATATCGCGGGAGTGCGGGCGGGTACGTTTGCTTTGTATGTTTGGAAAGACGTGTACATCGTGGTGTTGGTCGAGATCTTTTGGGGCTACGCCAACCAAGTCTTTGATCTGCGGAAAGCCCGATGGCTGTACGGTTTGTTTTGTGTGATGGGATCTCTAGGCGGACTGGTCGCAAACTTGGGCGTTGGGCCGATGGCGCGTTGGTGGGGAACTGCACACACCGCGTACCTATTGGTCCCGATGTTGGTGGGGATGGGGCTTGCTGTATGGGCGCTTGTGCGCTGGGTCGGACATGAACCCACCGCATCCGCTGCTTCCCAAGGGTATTCGCAAAAGGCCGATACCGAAGCCTCTGCGGAAACGCCGCACACAGGGGCGTCTTTGCAAACCACTACGGCAGAGGCATCCTCGAAAAAGGCGGCATGGGGGGATGGTTTTGGTGTCGTGTGGCGGAGTTCTTATTTGTGGTTGGTTTTTTTGTTGATCTTGTGTTCGCAGATCGCCACGAACAGCCTTGATTATCAATACAACCAGATGCTGGAAAAGACGTACCCGAACACCGATCAGCGGACGGCGGTGGTGGGGCAGGTGTATGCGATCATCGATGTGGTGTCGATGGTGTTTCAGTTTTCGACGGGTTTGATCCTGCGTTTTGTCGGTGTATCCGCGACGTTGTTGGTGATCCCTGTGACGTTGTTGGTGGCGTTGTGTGGGTTTTTTGTGGTTCCGACATTTGGCATGATCG
Organism: Myxococcota bacterium; assembly: GCA_963169055.1. Classification (GTDB taxonomy): domain Bacteria; phylum Myxococcota_C; class UBA6777; order UBA6777; family UBA6777; genus JAKLKB01. Next base: position 6,505 of record CAUJFU010000326.1, on the reverse strand, counting down.
CCTTTGCGAAGATCTTTGATAAAAGTATGGGTTATTCGTTGTTTCGTGCGGCGAAAGAGTTACTTTATCTTCCGCTTTCGCACGAAGAAAAGACGCAAGGAAAGGCCGTTGTGGATGTTTTTTCTTATCGGGCGGCCAAAGGTGTTGCGTCGTTGTTGTTGTTGTTTTTGGTGTATTGGCAATGGAGCCGATGGTTGGGTACGATCACGGCGCTTTTGCTTTGTGCTTGGTTGGTGTTGACCTTCGCGATCGTTCGGCGTTATCGTTCGGTGGGGTAGATATCGCCTGTGTCGCGCTCTGCCAGAACCTTGGCGTACATTCGTTTTTTCGACCTTCCGTACGGCATATCGGAAGGGGAGTTCTCAGAAACCATTATTGGATGCCGCAGGAATCTGATTGACAAGATGTTGCAACTGACGCCCGAACAACAAGCCATTGTTGCTCACGACAAAGGCCCCGCTTTGGTTTTCGCCGTCGCAGGGGCAGGCAAGACCACCGCGATGGTCCACCGCATCGAACGCCTTGTTCGGGAGCGGATCTTTCGGCCCGAACGCATCCTTGCCACGTCGTTTAGCCGCGCAACCGTCGACGATGTTAGCAAAGCCTTGAAGGCGTGGCCGGGTTGTTCGCGTGTGCAAGCCGTCACGTTGCATAGTTTGGGGTGGCGGGTGTTGAATCGTGCCCAATCTCTCGGCTTGATCCAATTGCAAATTGACAAAAACAGCGATCCTGAGCGGCTTTCCGAATCTTTGATCAATCATGCGTTGGGGATCGCCCGAGACAGCGGCATCGTGGACAAAAACGAAGGCCGCAATATCGACCGCGAAGACTTCCAAACCTTTGTAAGTGCCTGCATGGGCAACCTTCAATATCCCGATTTGTTGGCTGCGGATCTGCCTTCTGAGGCGTTGCAATGGGCCACTCAAGCCGTTGCCCCAAGCCATCTTCCTTGGTATCTCGATCTGTATCGGATCTTCGAACAAGTGCGGCGCGAACGGCGTGCGGTGACGTTTGATTATATGTTGCTTGGGGCGTGGGAGGTATTGATGCGCCACCCAGTCCTTCGCAGCGAGTGGCAAGCAGCGTTTGATTGCTTGATCGTCGACGAGTTCCAAGACGTTAACCTCGTTCAATCCGAGATCTTGGATATCCTCTCTTTCCGCCATCGCAACTACATGGTGATTGGAGATGATGACCAAACCATCTACGAATGGCGTGGGGCGCGGCCTCACTTTATCCTCCGTTTTGCCGAACGATACGGGGCCAAACGCTACTTTGTGAGCGATAACTTTCGTTGCAAAGCCTCTCAAGTCGTCCTCGCCAACCAGATCATCGCTCAAAACAAACAGCGCGAGCGCAAAAGCCTCCACCTCACACGCGGATTTGACGGGCGCACTTTTGCCCATGACGCCGAAAGCATCCCGATGATGGGGCGGCAGATCGTTTCCGAGATCAAAGCTGCCCGCCAAAAAAATACGCCCTTGCGTGATATGGCGATCCTTGTTCGCCTTTATGCCCAAACCCCCCATATCGAACACCCTCTGATCGAAGAGCAGATCCCCTATAAGATCATCGGTTCAACTCCCTTTTATGATCGTCCCGAAGTGCGCGTGTTGCTTTGTTATCTGCGGGTTGCGCGCCTCAATCGACTGTTGATCGCGGGCGCTCCGCTTTCTGACGCAGAGTTTAACGATCTCGGCCAGATGTGGCGCATGATCTTTAATCGCCCTGTGCGCTACATCTCTAGCGAACTCGCCGAGAAGATCTTCCAAGATGTCCGCTACCACCACATCTCTTTAAATCAATCCATCCAAAAACACGCCGAGGAAGTCCATTCGTGGCAGCGCAAACACCTCGAAGAGCTGGCCGACAACTTGTTGTGGTTGGCGACACGCCTCGGCCCTGAGACCGATCCCAACAGACAAGAGCAACTGTCTGTTCTTTCGCAACCTACGCCCTATGCGCTGCATCCGCCCTTTGAAGATCAGCTGCTGGCTTCTTCCGTCCTCCAAGAACTCGAACTGCGTCTCGAATACAACCGCTTTTTGTCGCGCAGCAGCGGGTTTCCTGAAAATGCCGAAGGACGGGTGCGAAACGTCGAGGGCTTGATCGAGTACGCCGATGGCAAAGGCACACCGATCGAACTGCTCGATCATATCGCCCGCATCTCCTTTGAAAAACAACAGATCCAGTCCGACGAAGGGGACTTTGTGTCGATCTTGACGATCTTTCGGGCCAAGGGTCTCGAATGGCCGATCGTCTTTATCCCCGATTGCAACGATGGAACCATCCCTTTTCGCGGAAATCAGGACAATCTCGAAGAAGAACGGCGGTTGCTTTATGTGGCCGTCACACGCACCAAGCGCGAGCTTCACCTGTATATCTTGCGCAAAAACCGCACCTCTCCTTTTCTCCTTGAAGCCAACTACATCTCTACGCTCGAAAACATCGAACAGATCCGCCATGTCTTGGAGTCTTCTCCGCACTCTTGGCGTATCGAACACTTGTTGACGATCGCTCGGCACACCCAAAAACTTCAACTAGAGCGTTATTTCAGCTTTTGGTGGCAAGGCCACGACGAACAAAAAACCGCCCTTGCTCGGGAGATCCAGAAGATCTTTCGGTTGGCGATCCAAAAAAAATGGCTTGAAAAGCTCGATCTAGATGAGAACAATCTGGCCTACTGGGAAGAGTTCGGCGTCTTTGACGAGATCCCCGATGCTACCACCATCGAGGAGATCCAACGCCTCGTCGGGATCTCCTCGACAGCCTCGCCGCGCCGCAATGGTTCTCCCGATGTCTCCGAAAGTCCTTTTGTCTTGGGACAGATCCCCACCAAAGAGGACTACGCTATCGGACTGCGTGTCCGCCACCCCAGTTATGGGATGGGGACGATCCTCGAAGTCTTTGAAGTCAACAGCAATCTTCGCTTGGTGATCGACTTTGGCTCCCTTGGAAAACGCCGCATCGCCCCCGGTTTTGTTAAAATGGAGATATTGCCCTCAACACCCCGCTGAACCGGCCCGATCGGATCAGCTTCAACCGCATTGGATGATCCGCCATGACCGCTGCTCCACGACATGAACCATTCTTGCCGATCCGTGATATCGCCCGTGAAATGGGCGTTCTTGATGAAGAAGTCTTTCCCTACGGACCCGAAAAGGCCAAGCTCTCTCTTTCGATCCTTTCGCGCAAAAAAGACCAGCCGCTCGGGCGTTATGTGGTTGTCACCGCCATCACACCCACCCCGCTCGGTGAGGGCAAAACCACTACCGCGCTTGGATTGACTCAAGCCCTTGGAAGTGTCCTCAAAAAGCGCGTGATCGCCACCTTGCGACAGCCTAGCATGGGGCCGACCTTCAACATCAAAGGCGGTGCAGCAGGCGGTGGAAAGGCGCGGATCGTCCCTTCCTCCGCCCTCAATCTCCACCTGACAGGCGATATGCACGCCATCACAGCCGCACACAACCTTGCTGCGGCGGCTTTGGATACTCGCCTCTATCACGAGTCCCGCCAGAGCGATGCTTCGTTGCAAAAGCGTGGTCTTGCGAGACGCCTTGATATCGACCCCGAGACGATCTCTTGGACCCGCGTCCTCGACGTCACCGATCGCGTGTTGCGAGATATCCAAGTCGGTCTTGATGAAGATACGCTTGCAGACGGTTCACCAAGCCCCTATTTCCCACGAAAAACCCGCTTTGATATCACACCCGCAAGCGAGCTGATGGCGATCCTTGCGCTCTCCACAAGCCTTGCGGATCTGCGCTCTCGCGTCGGGCGTGCTGTCGTCGCTCTTGACCGACAAGGGCGTGCTGTCACCCTCGAAGATCTCGGTGTTGCAGGCGCTGTCACCGTCCTCTTGCGTGATGCTCTCCAACCCAACTTGCTCCAAACCCGCGAAGGACAGCCCGTGATCATCCATGCCGGACCCTTCGCCAATATCGCCCACGGAAACTCCTCCATCCTCGCCGATCAGATCGCCCTTCGTCTCGCCGATATCGTGATCACTGAAGCCGGATTTGCCGCTGATATCGGCTTTGAAAAGTTTTGCGACATCAAGTGCCGCGCTTCCGGCCTCAAGCCCGATGCTGCTGTCCTTGTCGCCACCATCCGCGCCCTCAAGATGCACGGCGGTGGACCCGCTGTCTCCCCGGGCGCACCCCTCGATCCCGCCTACACCCGCGAAGATCTCGACTTGCTCGCCGCTGGACTCCCTAACCTCGGGCGGCATATCGATATCGTCCGTCGCTTCGGGGTTCCCGTCGTCGTCGCCATCAATCGCTTTGCCGAAGATTCACCCGCAGAGATCGCTTTGATTCAACAATATGCCGCAACCAAGGGCGCTTTCGCTGCTGTCCCCTCCAATCACTTCGCCGAAGGCGGCGCAGGAGCCGCCGAACTCGCTCACGCCGTTCTGGATGCTACCCAAGCCCCCAATTCCTTCCAACTTCTTTATCCCGATCACGCCCCCTTGGCCGAAAAGATCGAAACCATCGCTCGCGAGATCTATCACGCTTCCTCCGTCTCTTTCAGCCCCACCGCACAACAGCAACTTCAACGCTACGAAGCCCTTGGGCTTCAGCACCTCTCGATCTGTATGGCGAAAACCCATCTCAGTCTCAGCCATGACCCCAACCAAAAAGGCGCTCCCTCGGGCTTTGTCTTGCCGATCCGCGAGATCCGCGCAAGCGTCGGTGCTGGCTTCCTCTACCCCCTCGTCGGTGAAATGAGCACCATGCCCGGACTCGCTACCCACCCCGCCTTTATGGATATCGATCTCGATACCACCACAGGCGAGATTCTCGGCCTCTCTTGAGCGATTTCGCTGGTCGGAACGTTTTGATGGGGCGCTGGCTCATTCCCGCAACTTGCAGGGGTACAAATCGTGTCACCCTCACCCCCCGCTTCGCGGCTCCCCTCTCCCTGCGACGCTCGCAAAGCCTCGCTGCAAGGCGAGGGGGGAGAAGGGGTCGCTCTCTGTAAGAAGCCGAAACCCCCGAACCATCGGACTTGGTCTTTTCCCCTCTCTACGCTACGAACGCAGTGAGTGCAAGCGTGGAGAGGGGTGGCGCGTAGCGCCGGGGTGAGGTCAACGAAGCCATCGCGACGCAGATCGCTTTATGGTGTCGCCTGTTTCGCATTCGGATCAGCCTGAACACGCATCTCCCTATCGCACCACTTCCACACAAGAAAAGATCGGAGCATCGCCTTGAACCACAACAAACCACCCAAACACCTCGGTTCGGATGTCCAACGCCTCAAGCAAAAAGCAGGTTGGGATCCCGCAAAGCACGTTCGCGCCGATGCCCACGAACAATTGCGCGGACTCGATCAAGAGATCAAAAATCAAAAAGTCTACGCCCAAGCCGACTCCTGCCCAGCCTGTCTCCTCGCACAACAAGAATCCAACGATCCCAGCGCCCTCTGTGATACCCACCTCCAACAAGCCCTCGGTTTTTAACCTCCCCATCTGCTCGTCTTTTTCTGGTTTTTGTTTGGTGGGGTTCCACCCCACGCCCCGCAAGGGAACTGCGTCCCCTTGACCCCGTGTTGGCGAACTGATCACTGTTTTTCACACCCACGACGCTCTCGCTTGGACGGGTGCGAACACGGGTTTTTTTGGCCAACTGCGGGGCTCCTGTCCTATTACGATCTAGAGTGCTTGGGCTGCTAATTTCTGCGCATCTGTGGGGTGGGGGTGATCTTGAGTCCATTGAATGCAAGTGCTTTTGATCTTGTCGTAAGATGAACGTCTTGACTGCACATCTTGCGCGGTGAATGTCTCGCCTCGGTATCTTGCGTCTTTGCTTGCGGAAAGCAGATTTCTGTAGGCTTTCGCGATCCCAACAAGCTCAAAGTTTCGATCGTTTAAAAAACGAGAACGCAGCGCATGGCTGCCTTCTTCGTCGGTTTCTATCCCGCAAACTGCCATCACAGTATTTACCCAGTGAAGCGCGGCATAAAACATGATCGTAATCACCCACCGCCGATCTTCGTCGCAGGTTGCTTGGGAGTGAAGGCTTTCAAATAGGCGTTCATCGTTTTTAAGGCGCGGAGACCCCCTTATGGGCGAGGGGGGAGGAAGCGCCGTCCTTTCTTTGGATAAGGGTGGTGGTTCGTGCGGCCAGCCGAGTGGTGGCCTTCTTGACGTTGACGGAAGTGGTGAGGGTTTGGCCGTCGATGGTTTCGAGTGCGAAAAAGCCCGTGCTGCGCTTGCCTTTGACCCATCCTGTGCCTTTTTCTGTCCTGACCAAGTCGTGTTTACGTAGCCCAAACAGTTTTCCTGTGGGGAGACGCGTTTGTGAATGTCTGCCCATCGTTTGTTGGTAATCCCCTGCCGAAACGTGTCGCTTCAAGTACAACACTTCGTCTAATCTCACCGTTTCTCCTTTCTCGCAGCAGATCGCCACCGCATCGTTGGCGTGGCTCTTCGCCAAGCCCAAACACTGTTCTCGCTTGTACTTCGTTTCGTAGCCGTATGTCTCTTCAAACCAAAGGCGTTTTT
>CAUJFU010000325.1 GCA_963169055.1 Myxococcota bacterium | reverse complement strand
GCCGAGATATCTTTGTAGATGCCCCCAAACGAACCAATCGCCGAGCGCACCGCTGACACGATTACGACATCCTTGAATCCCATCGAAGCTTCTCCTTTTGTGTTTGAACGCGACTGATGCGGTGGATCACCGCATCAAAGGACCGCAAAATACGGCAAGCGCTGATTGGATGCAAGACGAAAACGCAACACATCCGAAATGGCGGCCAATCCGAAGATTCGATCGATATGGCGATTCGAGCGATGCGATGGTTCGGTCAATCCGAATGTTTGGTCAATCCGAAGGTTCAAGCGATGTGAAGATTCGGTCAATCCGAAGGTTCGAGCGATGTGATGGTTCGGTCAATCCGAAGGTTCGAGCGATGTGGAGGGTTGGAGAAGGTCGGGGATTTAGCGATAATCGCGGGTGACGTGGACTTTGATCGAAAAGAGGTTGTAGAAGTATTTGGCGGTCCACAGCAGGCCGGAATTTTGGTCGTGCGAGGTATCGGTGGCAAAGTCTTGATACCATACGCGTAAGACGCGCTGGATTCGGGCTTTGCGTGAGTTGAGATCAAGTCCATCGACGCCTTTGTCCCACATCGCGTAAGGATCGGAGACATCTTTGGTTTCAGCGGTGTTGAGGTCGATGCGTCCGCCGTCTTTGTATTCGCCAAAAGCTGCGACGTCATCAACGTGCTGTGAATAAAAGCGGACGAAGTCTTCTTTTGTCCCGATCCATCCGCCGCTTTGCATGAGTGTTTTGTGGGCGGGTGAGCCTTTGCGAAAGAATTGCGCCATGGTCTGATCGACAAAGTAGCGCTTTCCGTCGAGGTCGAAGTAGGTGAGCATGTGCATGGTGCGGGGCTGAAAGAGGTGAGCGGAGATCCCCAATCGGGTGATATAGGCGGCGCTGTAGGCGGCGCCGACATGGCAGTAGCTACCGTCCAAAGGAAATCCCATCGAGGTCATGCGTGGGATCGAGCGGCGCAGGTAGGTGCGTATCTTGTGAAGGACGTCTTGCTTTTGTGAGGGCAACGCACGTTCGCTCGAAGTATTCGAGGCATTTGGAGCAGGATACACTTGGCTGTGTGGCCTTGAAGGGCTTGGTTTGGCTTTGGATGGAGGGGGGATGGCGTGCGTTGGGTGAAGCAAAAACAGAAGTGAGAGCAGGAAGGAGGTGTTCATCGGATTTTTAGCGGTTGGCTTTGGCGTTGCGTTGTCTTTTCACGTTGGCTTGGATTTTGGCGTTTTGTTGGGTGACGGTACCACGGGCTCTGTTTTTCGCGGTGCGTTGTTTTGCGGCGCGCTGTTTTGCGTTGCGTTGGTTGATGGCTTTTGTGGCGCGCTGTTTGGAGATGCGCTGACTGGAACCTTTGGAGTTTCGTTGTTTTGCGACGCGTTGCGCGCCTTTGGCGTTGCGTTGTTTTGCGGAGCGTTGGCTGGTGGATTTGGCGCGGCGCTGTTTGACGCGGCGTTGTGTGGCGTTTTTAGCGCGGCGCTGTTTTGCGATGCGTTGGCTGGCGGCTTTGGCTCGGCGTTGTTTGACGGAGCGTTGTGTGGCGGTTTTGGCGCGGCGTTGTTTGACGGAGCGTTGAGCGGCGGATTTGGCGCGGCGTTGTTTGGCGATGCGTTGGCCGTTTTTCGAGGCACTTTGTTTCAGGCCCTTGGCGCGGCGTTGTTTGGCGGCACGTTGCGCTTTGTCTGCGGCGTTTGAGCGTTTTGCGTTGCGCTGTTTTTCGACCCGCTGTGCGGTGTTTGTGTTGCGCCGTTTGGTATCTTTGACGTTGCGTTGTTTGGAGGTGCGTTGTGCGGCTTTTGCGTTGGTTTGGTTGTTGCCTTTTGCTGCGCGTTGCTTAGCGCGACGTTGTGTGGCGTTTTGGGCTTGTGCAGAAGCAGCAAGCAACACAGCGAGGAAAGCACTCGAAAGAAGGGAAAGCATCAACTTTTTCACGGAAGGCTCCTTTGGTTGGGGATCTGTTTCAACATCTTTTCTCGGTGGTGGGCCGAGAGAGTGGCGGAGGTATCGGAAACACACGCATGGATGGACGCAGCAACAAACGACGATGCAAAACGTGGATGCGTGGGAAATCCTTGGGTGGAGAGACGCGAGAGCGTTTGGGTTTATTCATAACAAGATGCGAGTCGTTGCGCGGGTGTTGGATTTCTAAGGTTGGGTAGAGGGAGCGGTGGTTGGGGCGGATGTAGGGGATTCCAGCCCGTATTGGGTGTGGGTTGGTGTTCCTTGGGGGGTCCATTGTGTCCAAAGCCCTTGGCGAGAGCCCTCGTGCCAAAGGCCGATGCTTTGGGGTGTTGCGTTGGGGTACCATGTTTGCCAAAGCCCGTGCGGGGTGCCGCGTCTCCACGCTCCAAGAGAGCGGCGTGTTGCGTTGGGGTACCATGTTTCACTGATCCCCGAGAGTTCGTTGTTTCGATAATAGCCCCGAAACAGCAAGGTTCCTTGGGTGGACCATTCCTTCCAGATACCCGAGCGTTTGTCTTGTTCGTAGGAGGATTCTTTGGCGATTTGGCCGTTGGGATGCCACTCTTGCCATTTGCCCTGTTTTTTTCCGTGTTGCCAAGTGCCTTGTTCACGAGGAGTTCCGTCGGGATGCCATGTTTCCCAAGAGCCATGTTTTTCGTTGTTGAGGTGGTGGGCCATGGCTTCGGGAGTTCCGTCGGGGTACCAGAGTTGGCTGAGGCCGATTTGTTTGCCTTTACGGAATCGGTAGACGGCTTTTGTGTTTCCGTTCGGCCAGTAGTGGGTCCACACGCCATCCGCATCGCCTTCGTGCCAGTGATCGATCGCTTTGCGTGTACCGTTCGGATACCAGTGAAGCCAACGTCCGAAGAACTGGCCACCCTTTACGGGGCCTTGATCTTTTGTGTTTCCATTGGGCCAGTGGTGGGTCCACAAACCCTCGGCGTGGCCGTTCTTGTAAGAACCAACGGACGCGAGTTTTCGGTTGGGGTGCCACGTCTTCCAAGTGCCGGATGGCAGGCCATGTTCGTAGTGTTGAACTGCTTTGGGATTTCCATTTGAATACTCAACGCGCCATTCACCGTGTTTATGATTGTCGTACCAAGGCCCGCGATGTTGGAGGTGTCCGTTGGGGTACCATTGTGTTTCGATGCCGTGTTTTTGGCCGTAGATGTAGGGAATTTGTTGTTTCAATTGTCCGTTGGGATACCAGATCTGCGTGAGCAGGTGTGGTTGCCCGTTGGTGTAGTGGGTTTGTTGTGTGAGTTGACCTTGTGGACTCCAACGTTGATGGAGTCCGTGAAGTCGGTCATAACGCCATGAGGACTGCTCGGTGAGTTGACCGTTGGTATTCCATGCCCGCCAACTCCCGTGGCGTTCTCCGTAGAACCAAGCGCCTTCTGTTCGGCTTCCGTCAACGTGACAGGTGACAAATACGCCGTGTTTTCGGTTGTTTTGAAGAGAGGGAGTTTGAGGGACGCAGGCGGTGGGTCGAGAGGCGGGTCGAGCGGCGGGTCGAGAGGCGGGTCGAGCGGCGGGTGGTTGAGCGTATGAGGGCGGAAGTTGGAGAGCGAACAGAAAAACCAACGCGAGGCCGAGTGCGAAATGAGGGCGCTGTTGCAAGGTGATCCTCCGTCTGTGGGGCGTGTTGTTTTGGTGCTTGCCAAAACAAGCCCATTCGATTTAGGGGCGGGCTGTGGACAATGGTTTGTTGAGCAGAGCGGCGAGATGGGATTCGAGATGTTGGACGCGGGCTTCGAGGTGGGCGATTCGGTCGCCGAAGGCGCGTTCGAGATACTTGCCTGTGATATCGACTTCTAAGTTGGCGTAGTATCCGACTCCTTGGCCGCCGATCACGGTGGCGTTTTGGGTGTGGGGGATCAGTGTCACGCAGAAGGTGTCGTGTTGGGTGCGGACAACCGTAAGACTGGCACCGTCGACGGCGACGTATCCTTTGGGGACGATGTAGCGCATCATATCGAGGGGAGCGCGGAAGGTGTAGTTTTGGGCGTCTCCTTCAGGGGTTTTGTCGATAACTTCGATGGTGGTGTCTACATGGCCTTGTACATAGTGTCCGCCAACGGGGCGATTAGGGCGCAAGGCGCGTTCTAGGTTGACGGGCGATCCGACGCGAAGTGCGCTGAGGTTGCTGCGTTTGATCGATTCGGGGACCACGTCAACGCAAAAGCTGGATGGGGTGAAAGAGATCACTGTGAGGCAAACGCCGTTGACAGCGATGCTATCGCCGATCTGTGTCCCGTCAAGTGCGCGAACAGCATCAACGGTCAAGCGGATGCCTGTATTTTGTGGCTCAATCTGGCGGACAAATCCGAATTCTTCGACGATTCCACCGAACATGAAAAGGCTCCTTGTGTGGGAGGGATCGAGGTTGAGACCCCAACGCTCGTCAGGGTTCTTGTGTTGGGGTCTCAGGGGGCAGCAAATAAGCGATGGCTTTGATTTCGACGGCGATGGGCGTGGGAAGGGCGCGAACTTCGACGGTGGTGCGTGTGGGGCCGATGGTTGCGAAGTATTCGCCATACACCTGATTGAAGGTTGGGAAGTCGCGTTGCATATCGACGAGAAAGACGGTGATATCGACGATATCTTCGAGTTGTGCGTTAGAAGCATGGAGCACAGCGCGGATATTTTCGATGGTGGCACGTGTTTGTGCGGCGATATCGTATTCACGGGGGGAGCCGTCAGGATGGCGGATGGGACCGCCCGGGATCTCGCCTGTTTTGGGTTGCCGTGGACCCATGCCTGAGACAAACAGCAAAGGGCCGACTTTGCGGGCGTGTGGATAAGGTCCAACGGGTGCAGGAGCGTTCTCTGTTTGGATGCTTTGGGAGGTGCTTTCTGGCATCGTGGATCTCCTTAGTGGTGTTGGGCGTGGGCGTGGGGGTTGGAAGGCAAATGCTGGGGTTTGTCATCGTGGGTGTGAGCGTGCAGGGAGTTATGCCCTTTTGAGTGGTAAGCACAAGTTTGACGCTACGAACGCGAGCGTGTGAGGGGGGTCGCTTGGGGAGGAAGCGTGCGCTGCCCAAAGGAAGCAAGAGCGCCTGTTTGTTCGGAAGGTGTAGGGTGATCGAGTGCGATCGTGATGTTTTGGAGCTCACCAAAAAAGTCAAGGGAGTGAGAGCCGCCTTCGCGCCCGATACCGCTGGCTTTGAATCCTCCAAAGGGAGTGCGTAGATCGCGTTGTAGCCACGTGTTGACCCACACCATCCCGCATTCGAGGGCAGCGCTTACGCGATGGGCACGTTGGAGATCACGGGTCCACACCGTCGCGCTTAATCCATAGCGGATATCGTTGGCCATGCCGATGGCATCGGCTTCATCGTCGAAGGCTTGGAGGGTGACGACAGGGCCGAATATTTCTTCTTGGATCAGCGGGCTGTTTTGGGGAAGGCCACTGATCAGTGTGGGTGTGTAAAAGAAGCCTTGATCGAAGGGGGCGGAGAGTGTCGGGCGATGGCCTCCGCAATGGACGGTGGCTCCGTGATCTTGGGCGATCTGGACATAGTGTTCGATCTTTGCGCGGTGTTCTGCGGAGATCAGAGCGCCAAGTTTGGTTTGTGGATCGAGTGGATCGCCGATCTGCATACTGTGGAGGGTGTGCAAGAGTCCATCACGAACAGCGTCAAAGATCGAGCGCTGCACAAGGATGCGCGATCCTGCGAGGCAGATCTGGCCTTGGTTGGCGAATCCTGCGCGACAGGCACCTTGGATCGTGGTCGCAAGATCGCAATCCTCAAAGATCAGCGTGGGGTTTTTTCCGCCGAGTTCGAGACTCAACTTTTTGAAGTGAGGGGCCGCTGCTGCGGCGACTTTGGCGCCTGTAAGAGTTCCGCCCGTAAAAGAGATCGCTTGGACTTGAGGGTGTTCGATCAGGGCTTGACCGACTTCGGTTCCAAGTCCGTGCAACAACTGAAAAACGCCCTTGGGGAGACCTACTTCTTCGATGATCTCGGCAAGCAAGGTTGCGGTCCAAGGAGTCATCTCGCTTGGTTTGGCGATGATGACGTTGCCCATCGCAAGGGCAGGTGCAACTTTCCATGTCAGCAAATACAACGGCAGGTTCCACGGAGTGATCAGTGCGACAAGGCCGATAGGGCGGCGGCGTGTGTAATGAAGAGCCTCTGCTTGGTGGTGGCTGTGGGTGGTATCGTGGCGGATGGCTCCTGCAAAGAAACGGAAGTTGGCGATGGCGCGGGGGATATCGAGGTTGCGTGTAAGTTGGATCGGCTTTCCGGTATCGCGTGACTCGGCAAGAGCGAGTTCTTCGAGACGTTCTTCCATGCGCTGTGCGATCCGATCACATAACGCAGCGCGGGCTTCTGTGTCCCACCGAGACCAAGGCCCCTCCCACGCACAACGTGCCGATTGTACGGCTTGTTCGACATCTTGCGATCCAGAACGTGCGATATGATGTAGGAGGGTGCCTTTGGCGGGTTCGATATCTTCGAGCGTTCTGCCAGAGATCGCAGGCACAAAGCGCCCATCCACAAAGTTTTGAAGCGTCGAGATCGTATGTTCCGCCATGATCGGGCATCTCCGCAGGAAGGGAAGCAAAGCCGTTGGGGGCGAAGGAGGTTAGAGCGCGATGCTTTGGCCGGGATCAAGGATCACGACTTCGCATTCGGGAGAGTGTGCGCTCACGGCTTTACCAAAGGCGTTGGGATCTTGGACGATGTAGCCGAAGGTATTGTAGTGGATCGGGAGGACGTAATGCGGGGAGAGAAATTCTACCGCACGGGCGGCGTCTTGGATGCCCATCGTAAAATTGTCCCCGATCGGCAGGATGGCAAAATCAAGTCCTTCTTCGCCGATCAAGGTCATATCTTTAAACAATGCCGTATCGCCCGCGTGGTAGATCACTTTTCCTTCGAGGTAGAGCAGCAGGCCACAGGGAACACCACCGCTCGAACCATCGGGCATGGTGGAACTGTGGTGGGCGATGGTCATCTTGAGGCGGCCAAATGGGAAGGAAAAGGAACCACCACAGTTCATCGGGTGGATCTTTTCGACGCCGTTCTTTTGGGCATAAGTGACGACTTCGTAGTTCCCGATCACGGTGGCCCCTGTGCGTTTGGCGATAGCTTCGGTGTCTCCGTAGTGATCGCCGTGTCCGTGGCTAAGCAAGATATAATCTGCGTGGATATCTTCGGCGGAGATCGGGGCGAGTGGGTTGCCTGTCAAGAAAGGGTCGATCAGCAGGTGGGTTCCGTTGGTTTCGATCAACGCGCACGAGTGCCCGTAAAAGGTGATCTTCATCGAAAAGGCTCCTTTTTCTTCGTGTTTCGCAGCCAAAGAGATTTACATCAAAAAGCACACCGAGGTTTGGGGCCGTCGGGATGGTCTTTGCGGAAAGACTTGCTTTGCTTGCCATCGTTCGCGAACAAAAACACTCGCGCAGCGGTGATCTGTTGCTCGCTTTGCGGGCGCATCCTACCATCCGTTGCATGGAAAGCAAAGAGGTTCGTTTGTTTTGTTTTTCACAAACCGAGTCGATGAGACGGAAGGTGTTTTTTCACAAACTGAGATGGATTCGAGGAAGAGAGGAGGGGTTAAAGGAAGGGGAGAGGAGGGGAGTCAAGAGAGGGAGGTTTACCAACGATCGCGATCGCGACCGCCGCCACCACCGTAGCCACCGCCACCGCCGCCACCGTAGCCGCCACCGCCGCCACGACGATTGCCACCGCCACCGCCACCGCCGCCGCCACCGGAACGGGGGGGACGCTCGCGAGCTTCGTTGACGGTGATTTGACGGCCATCCAATTGGGTGCCGTTGAGGCCGTCAATGGCCTTCATGGCATCATCATCGTTGGCGAAGGTCACGAAGCCAAAGCCACGGGAACGACCGGTTTCACGATCGGTAATGACTTTCACTTCGTCGACTTGGCCGAATTCTTGGAAAGAGGCGAAGAGAGTGTCTTCGTTGGTTCCCCAGCTCAAACCACCGACATAGAGTTTTTTGGACATGGATACGAGACTCCTTACTTAGGCATTGCGTCGAGAATCTTTGTTCTAACGAGAGAGCAATGCAGATCCTGAGAAATCACAAACCAAGAAACGTAGTGCTAAGCGGGGCTCTCGTAGAAACATCAGAAACCATTCTAGGAAGTAGCTCGCATCAGACATCAGGGTATCCTTGGGGTTTGTGCCTGTGACCCAAAACTTGATCACGGTTAAGGCATATAACACAGAAAGATCACAAGCGCAATGCTTTTCTTTGATGTTGTTGTGATCGTGAGGTATGGATCGAGAAGAAGATCGAAGGTTGTTGGCGGGTGCGTCAAGGAAGACAGAAGGAGTAAAGAATGGCGCGAGAAAAGCTAGACAAACAACAAGTTGCGCAGATCTTTTCAGAGTGCGCGGTGTTGTTGGAACTCAAGGGCGAGAATCCTTTTCGGATCCGATCTTTTGTGAACACAGCGCGCCAGTTGCAGTCGTTGGAGGGAGATGTGGGGGAGATGCTTGCGACGGGCGAGATCGCGAAGGTGAGCGGGATCGGAAAGGGGACGATCGAACGGTTGGAGGAGATCGCCAAGACAGGTACGTTGGCGGAGTACGAGGCATTAAAGCAAGCGTTTCCAGCGGGCCTTTCGGAGATGTTGAAGATCCCGGGGTTGGGAGCCAAAAAAGTGCGGGCGTTGTATGAGCATTTGCAGATCAGTAGTTTGGGGGAATTGGAGTATGCTTGTCGGGAGAATCGTTTGTTGGCGCTGGAGGGATTTGGTGTCAAAACACAAGAAAATATCTTAAAAGGTATCGAGCATGTCAAGCGATTTCAGGGCCGATTTTTGGTCAGTACGGCGCGACGTGTGGCGGAGCGTTTTTTGTCGGAGTTGCGAGGATTGGCCGAAGTGGAGAAGGCGGAAGTTGCTGGAAGTTTGCGGCGTTGGAAAGAGACTGTCAAAGATGTGGATCTGGTGGTGGCAACCGCTGACGCTGCGAAAGTGATGGACTGGTTTGTGGGGCATGAGTGGGTGGCTTCTGTGGTGGGGCATGGCCCGACCAAGTCGAGTGTGGTGTTGGGCAATGGATTACAAGTGGATCTGCGGGCGGTTTCGCGAGAGCAATACCCGTATGCGCTGATGCACTTTACGGGGAGCAAAGAACACAACACCGTGATGCGTGGGAGGGCGAAGGAGCGGGGGATGAAGTTGAATGAGTACGGCTTGTTTCAGGGAGAAGACTTGGTGAAGTGCGAAGACGAAGCCGCGATCTATCGTGCGTTGGATCTGTACGAGATCCCACCAGAGATGCGCGAAGATCATGGCGAGTTTGAGCGAGCAGTGGAACCGTTGGCAACGCTGGTCACGCGGGAGGTGCTGCGTGGTGTGTTTCACGCGCATACCACAGATAGCGATGGTTCGGCGCGTTTGGAGGAGATGGCGGAGGCTTGTCGAGCACAAGGTTGGTCTTATTTGGGGGTAAGCGATCACAGCCAAAGCGCGCATTATGCGAATGGGTTGACGGTGGAGCGTGTCTTGCGCCAACACGAAGAAGCGGAGGTATTGAATCGAAAGTGGTCGGACTTTGTGATCTTGAAGGGGATCGAGTCGGATATCTTGATGGATGGGTCGTTGGATTATGGGGAGGATATCTTGGCGCGCTTTGATTTTGTGATCGCGTCTGTGCATAGCCATTTCAAGATGACAGAAGAGGCGATGACAGATCGGATCATCAAGGCGATCGAGCATCCTGCCACGACGATGCTTGGCCATCCAACGGGGCGTTTGTTGTTGTCTCGTGAAGGCTATTCGTTGGAGATGACAAAGATCATCGACGCAGCGATCGCGCATGGCGTGATCATCGAGATCAACGCGAACCCTTATCGTTTGGATATCGACTGGCGGTTTTTGGCGAAAGCGTGCGCACGCGGGTTGTTGGTAAGCATCAACCCAGATGCCCATAGCATCGAAGGTTTGGAGGACGTTGTCTTTGGTGTGGGCAGTGCGAGAAAAGGGGGATTGGTGCCTGCTCAGGTCTTCAATACATGGCCGCTAGAAGAAGTACAGCGGTGGTTGGCTGCGCGGAAAAGACGCACAAGTGGTGATGCGAGTGTTTAAGGCGGGTGGACGGGCCATTCGGTTCGCCTTGAGTGGGGTGGTGGGATAGCGGTGTCTGAGGCGGGTGGGCTTCGGTTGCGGAGCCTTGCAGCATATCGACGTTGATGGGTGTTTGAGGCGGGTGGACGGGCGAGTTAGCTGTGGGTGTTGCTGTTGACGTGGATGTGAGGGGAAAGCGTATCGTTTTGGTTGCGCAGTTCGATCACTTGATCGGCGCGTCCTTGGGTGAGGTAGGCGGTGAGATCCACACCCGCTTCTTTGAGTTTCTCGATATAGGCGACGTGCTGTTCGTATTGCCGGCGTTGGGCTTCTTGTTGTTGGAGGGTGTCTTGTTCTCGCTGTTGGCGTTCGCTTTCGTGTTGTTCTTGGAGGAGTTGGAGTTGTTGTTGGTGTTGTTTTTGTTGGATCGAGAGGTTGTGCTCTTCGCGCTTTTGTTGGAGTTCGAGATCGTGTTGGTGCTGGTTGCGTTGTTGGAGCCGAGCGTTGGTGCTGCGCTCAAAGTCACGTTTTTGTTTAAAGTCCGTGAGTTCTTGGGCTTGGTTTTCGGTTTCGCGTTCAAGTTTGAGTCGTGTGCGGGCTTCGATCGCCTGTTCGTGCATGGCTTGTAGCGCGAGGGTGGTGGAATAGCCGCGATAGACGATCTTGCGGATACGATAGCCGACTTGTTCGGCCCGATCGTTGAGTTGGCTGTAGCTTTCGAGTTGGTTGAGCAGTTCTGTGCGGGCTTTGAAATCCTCGAAGCTGTAGCGGCCAACGAGATCGATCACGTCAGAAGAAGTCGCGTTGATGAAATCGCCGATCGGATCGTGGGTTTCATCAAGCATCTTTTCGACGTTGATCATCTCAAAGAACAACATCAGTTTGATGGTCAACACGACATCGTCGGCAGTTCGGACATCTTCAACGTCGTGGTACATCTGATCGGGCATTAACCAGAGTTTTTGGAAGGTGAGTGCCCCGGGATATTTTTTGTAATCTGCCCCACGCGAACCGTGCCAACTGAAGGTGTGGAGCCATTCACCGGGCTTGGGGACAAAAGAGGCCGGACCCGTGACAATGCGGCGCTTGACTTGGTTGATATCGCCGCTGAGATCCGAAGCGTACACCACGATGGCTTCCTTGGCGGCGATCTGAAGGGCCTCTTCTTTTTCGATGTTGGCGTGGATGCGGGGATCAAACCAGACCTTGACGGGGCCGGCGATGTGTTCTTGCGAGCCATCGCGCTTGCGAACGATCAAGAACTCTCCCGGATATGCGGTGTATTGGGAAAGAACTTGGGTTTTCCTGCCCCACGACCAGATGCGCTGTGGACCGTCGAGCAGCTCGCCGCGTCCGTTTTTGTCGGTAAGAAGAACGCGCTGTCCTTCGGGGATGGTATGAAAAAAAAGACCCATCTCGACCTCCATACGGTGGCTAAGGGCTGTATTGTTGGGTTTGGGGGCAGGAGGGAGGTGTCGTCCTGTGTGCGGATCGATCGCGATATTCCGTCCTCCAGCGTTGTTTGCAAAAGGGGCGTCGTGTTGGCCTGCGGGAGCCGCACGAAGGTTGGGGAGAGCTTGGATGCCCACGCGTGTTTGGTGGGCGCTCGCGTAGTCGTAGCTCTCATTTTCTTGGTTGAGGCGTTGGATCGCAGCGTATTCGTCCGCACGCATCTGTTCAAAGGGGTTGGCGGCGCTCAACGACTGGACGCCGACAACGGTGTTTGGGCGGCGCGGGGCATTCAAGACAGCTTGCTGTGTTTGCACGAAACCGTCTTCGTTGTAGGCGTTGTAGTTTCCGGTGTTGCTTGTGAGGCTGCTTGAGGCGTGAGAAAGCGAATCGACAGCTTCTTGGAGGGCACCTGCTTTTTTTAGCATGCGGTATTTGTTCATGTTTGCCTCTCTTCGGCTTGCCTTCTCGTGGGAAAGGGGTATGATTCGGGCTTCTTTGTGTCGAAAGGATCGACGTTTGTTGATGGATGCCTAGGGCCGTTGGGTTCTGGGAGCCATACAAAACCGAGGGTTGGAGAAGATCGTGTTGTTGCACCATCGGGCGCAGGTTTGTCAAGTGGAGGCTGTTTGGGAGTGGTTTTGTGTCCAACGAAAGCGCGTGCTGTGGTGGGGTTTGGTGTGTGTGTGGGTCTGGTTGGGGAGCGAGGGCAGCAGCGCTGCTTGGGTGTTGCGTGGAATTCAGGCGAGGCCCTCGATTCAAGCACGATTGTTGGATGGGCGTGGGGTTTCAGCGATTTTTTACAAACCACAGACACAATTGAAGCTTCGTGTGACCCATGTGACGGGCGAATTTGCTCCGAGCATCTTGGAGATCCAACCTGTTTCGATGGCTACGCGATGTTTGCGTTTTCGTTCGGTGTTGGAACTGCGTTATCGGGGGCAGCGATGGCATTATTTCTCCGAGACCCCCGCAGCGTTGTTTTTGCGCTTTGGCGGGGAAGGGGGGCTACATCTCGCAGGAGAAGGGCAGGTGTGGTTGGCGGGGAGGTCGCCTTTTTGCGGAGATGATCTGTGGGGCGATGTGCCGACCACGGGGATCCCTGTTTGGGCTTTGCGTGCGGGGTGGTCACGCGGGAAAGCCTTGGCTTTGTGTCGCCTACGCGAAGGGGATCAATGGGCGGAGGGTTGGTCCGATGGGAAGCGTTGTTATGCGACGTTTGGGGCGGGAAATCCGCCTCTTGTGCAAGATTCATTTCAGGTGTTGTTGGTGAGTGCGCGGGATTTTTTTTGGGGGCTTCCGACGCACAAGCCGTATCAGTTTTTGCGTTACGACAAGAGGGTTGCTGGACAGATCGGCTCGCTGTGTCGGGCCTCTTGGGGCGGCGGTGTGTTTGTAGGTCATCATCAAGGTGGCCGTTGCTGGTTTGTCGTGAAAAAGCGCGTGCGTTCTGTCGGTGTGTATGAGCAGCTTTGGCCGGCGGGATTGTACCCGCTTTCCAAACGTGCGGGTGATGCGGGATCGTGGCCGAAAAAAGAACAGACGTTTGTGTTGTATCGGCGCGGGTGGAAGGGGCGTCGTTGGGGTTCATCCCAACAGGTAGGCGAATTGGTCTTGCGCGATATCCCCGATGCAAAGGGCGAATCAGTGCGTTTTTGGGATACGCTTCGGTGGTCTCGAAACGGAGCATCGCGCAGCGTAGAGAGCGATACACGTTGTTATGCCGATGCGATCGCGGGGATGCGTAGTGCGGTGGTTCGCTTTGAAAGCCCCCTTGGGAAGGTGTCTTTTTCTCTGCGGCAATCGCGCAAACGGTTGTGGGTCAAGGCGCGAGGGAAAGAGTACGCCTTACCAGCACACCATCCGATGATTACAGCATGGGGGCGATGGCGTGTTTTGATGCAACTGCCGTTTGAGGTCGGAGCGCACACGATCTTGTCGTATTTTGATTTGCGGACGATGCGCGTGGTTCAGCGCTTGTATTCGTACGCAGGGCGCGAGCGATTGGAGGGGCATGGTCAGGTTCATCGGATGCAAAGCGCCGATGGACGGGAAGTTGTGTGGGTCTCTCCTTCGCGTGTTTTGTTGCGCGTGGAGATGGATGGTGGGGCGCGAGTGATGGTTCCTGCCCCTTGACGTGGGCAGATAACTTCTATCTCAAACGGATCTCGGGCAACGTCTGCAAGATGCGAACGATCGGGTAGCGGTTGAGATCCCGCTCGTGGTAGGGCGAACGTTTGTAGAGATACTGTAGCCGCCGAAGAGCATCGGATGCAAACGCAGGTTCTTTTTGGAGCTTTTCTTGATATTTTTTCCGCAAAATCGGAGCTTTTTCCAAAAGCTGTTGTGCTGTTTTTTCAAAAAGGTAAGGGGAAAAATATTCTTTTTGTTGAAAGATGGTCTGGAAGAATCCCCATCGCAAAAACGAGTCTTGGGCTTCAGGCTCTAGCATTTCAAGGATGTAGCGGACAAAGGGTTGGCGCGTAGAGACCCATACATCGCCTTTTTGAGCGAGGTATTCGCGGGTGATCCAGCGGGTTTGAAACGACGTGAGCAACATCCGCCCTTCGTAGGGGCGTGAGACCCAACGCGGCTGAGACAAGAAGGCTTGTTGAACGCGGAAGCGTGTGGGCTTTGTGAGTCGCGTGATCTGAATACGGTTGGCTTGCAGTCGTGTGATCACGTCGTACCATGCGCGGGGGATCAGATACCCTGTGGGGATATCGATGGTTCGGGCGGGGACGATATCGTCGAAAAAGGGCAGCGTGAAGGTGACAGGCCGCGTGCGATCATATTGGATCCATCGGCCTCCTGATGCGGTCCCTTGCGTGCGTTTGTAGGCATAGCCCAAAAACTCGACAGGTCGGGACTTTTCCGTTCGCCTCCAATGCAAGACGTAGCGTTTGCTTTGTGTACTTTGTCGATCCGCCAGTATCCGCGCTTTTCGTAGCGTGGCAGCGTGTTGGTTGGCGTATTCGAGCGTGTGGCGCATCAAGTGATAGGTTGCCATGACGCGGGTACGGAAATCTTTGAGCATGTGGGCTTCGCTCAGTAGGGTGATGGTGTTGAAAAGTTCGCCGTAGCCCGTGGAAAAGCGAGGTGGTGGAACACCCCGTAGGATGCCGCTTTTGAGTTCATCACCTTTTTTGTACATCACATAAGGACAGATCGGATAACCGAGCGCTTTCATCTCTTTTGCGAGGTAGGGCTTGAGTTCTTGGCCGACCCATCGGCGCAACGGGGCTGCGACGTTGGGGAGTTCGGAGATCAGGTAGGTCATGGGGTACTGGTAGTCTGCGCCGTTGGTGGTGTGGTTGTCGATCAGGATGTGGGGCGACCACCGATGAAAAGCCTTGTAGAAGGAGCGCATATTGGCGGTGTCGGCTTTGGTGAAGTCGCGGTTGAGGTTGTAGCCGCGTGCGTTGGCGCGAAAACCCATGCGTGCTGGGCCTTCTTGATTCACCCGATTGTAGGGGTGAAAGCGTGCATGGCCGCCCAAGTTAAACACAGGGATCGTCACGAAAGTGAGATGGTTGAGTTGTGTGGGATCGTTCATCCGAAGCAAGAGATCTCGCACCAACATCTGTGTTGCGTCGATGCCGCAGACTTCGCCTGCGTGGATGCCATTGAGGACAAATAGGATCACGTGATCTTTGGGGGGACGGCGCGCTCGGTGGGCGTCTGGGTGCTTGGAGACCACAACGAGTTCTAACGGTGAGCCGTGATCGGTTTGGCCGATCTGTTCGATGTGGATGTAGGGGCTTGTCTGCGCAAGTCTTCGATAATAGGGCATCACAGAAGACGGATCGACGCTTTCGCGGAATTGCGTTTGTTCGGCGTGTGTGACGAACGTCGTGGGGCGTGTGGTGGGAAGACTTCGGAGCGTTGGGGCGTTTGTGTGCAGGGGAAGAGCTTGGTGAGGGACGCTCGGAAAGGGCCGTGAGGTCGGGAGGTGTGGCGGGTGCGTGCGTTTTGGGGAGTGTAAGTCGGTGGAAGGGGGCGAAAAGGCCGTCAAGCGGGGTGGTCGCACGGGGGGAGCCGCTAGGAGCGCAGATAGCTCGATTCCCCCCAACATCAACCCCATGACCACCGCCAACGCGACGCGAAAAAGCTTCGGGTGAGGCATCCTCCGAGATCCGAGAGAATTTCGCCCGAAACGTCGGTGCGATCGGCTATGATCGCCCTGTTCTTGAGCAACCACAAGAGGCTGGCCCCAGCGATTTGATAGCACACTTGGCGGATATCGTGTAAGGCTTTTACGATGTTGAGCAAAGAATCGAAGGGGAGTTGCCGATCGCGCCAAGGCTACATAGGGAGAAAAAAGGCATCGCATACGTGAGACTCCATCAGGAAAAAACATGTTGACTTTGTGCGGGATCTTGTTAATCTTCGGCGCTTCTGGGTGAGCGTTCCTGTGCTGCGTTGCGAAAGACAGTCTTTGTTGAAAAAAGCAATCCTGTGATGTGGTTTTTTACATCAAGTCCATCTGATCCAAGCCGAGCAATAAACGCGGAGATCCCAAGGGCGATCCGCTGATACACGTTCTTCCCAGCGTCGGGGCGCGCTGAAACAAGTCTCTCGGCCTTGACCTTGTGGGGCGATGCGTTAGCTTTGCTTGCCTTTTGGGTTGGCTGTAGCGCGGTATGTTCGCTCTGCTTGCCTTTTGGGTTGGCTGTAGCGCGATGCGCGTGCGGCCTTCTGTTGGCTTGGCAGTCCGAGGGCGCGTGCGGCCTTCTGCTGGCTTGGCAGTTCAAAGACGCAAGGTGTCTCGCAAAGCCCAAGCAAAAGCCCCCTTTGCACAAACCTGTACAAAAGGCATGCACTTTGCTGACGCCCGCCGCCCCAGTATCCCGCACGTCGCCTCGAAAGGCAACGCGCTTTTGCCGATCTCGCGTTGCTTTGCGCCGATAAACACGGTGCTTTCTCTGTTTGGCTTGTTTTGTACGCAGCACAACGGAGAGCCAGAAGGCGCTGTCGAAAGGAGTTCCCCATGAAAAAGAGATTTGGTTTCAAATGGTTAGGCTTTCTTTTGGGTGTATTAATTTGGGGGGGAGTTGCCCACATCAATGCCATGCCGCCAGCCTCTTCTCGACCTTCGATAGAAAAAAAACCTTTCAATAAAAGAATTCTTGAGAAAAAACCTGTAGGAAAGCAGCCTTTACAAAAAGAGACTCCTCGCTTGCCGGAGCTTCTTTGGTTCCCGACGCCACTTGTTTCGCCTTTGCCATCAAAACAAATGCCTCGGACTTCTGTGGCCCCGCGCCAACCTGCGCCTCGTGGTAGCGTATCGAAGCCGATCTTGCGTGCTGCTACCCCCCGCCTTTTGGCGTCCCCCACCAAAGCAACGCAGCCACCTGTGGCTTCTGCATCCCGCACCAAAGCAACGCAGCCGTCTGTTGCACATCCAGCCAAAAAAACGGACGCTCCGAAGCCTGCGGAGACGGAGATGACCGCAAAGGGCTTCGAGGATTCTATGCAGCGTTGCCGCCGTTTGACGCAAGAAAACTTGCGCGAAGAATTGGTAAAACTGTGTAAGGAGAGTTTTGTTGGGGCGCGGGTGAATTTTCGTCGCATCGTTGAGGATCTTTGGATGACGCACAAAGTCAAAGTGCTGATGGATATGGAGGTCGATAACGCTGCGAGTAAGCTGTACGGCGAATATCGGTACTGGACACGCCTCAAGTCGACCTTCTCCAAACACACCGCCAAAGAGATGGCCGAACGGATGGCGCGATTGGCTTTTTTGGGGCAGCCGTTCCGCTACCGAATCGAGATGCTTTCCAAAGATATCTCCAAAGATCTCAATAAGTTGATTCAAGATCGCGTGCATCATTCGGTGAATCAGTCGATGGAGTGCGTCAATAGCTTTTTGCAGTCGCAATATCACCAATCCATGCGCGGCATCTTTCAAGCCCATGTTCGGGGACTTTTGCGCTCGGTCAAGCCAGATGTCGAAGTTTCGTACGCTGCACCGTCTTTGGTTCAACAACATCGAAAAGCCTTGGCAGGAGTGGGGTT
>CAUJFU010000324.1 GCA_963169055.1 Myxococcota bacterium | reverse complement strand
GCATCGGTCGAAGCATCCGCCCATTTGCGCGGCTGATGGGCGTCTTTGAAGTGCGTCTCAGGTGCATCAATCGCTTCGATGCGCAACTGGGTATGTCCCCACCAATTCTTCTTGACGTAGCCGCCTTCGAGTTTTCGCCAGAGTGAACCGTCTTGGGCTTTGAATTTGATCGAGTCTCCGTCGGGCGAATACCCCTTCACGTGGAAGGTTCCTTTGATCAGTAGCATCGGCATCTGGGGTCTCCTCTCTCGCTGTCGCTTTTGGGGGATGTGGCGTGTTGGCCTCGGTGCATTGTGATCACGTCTGCTTGCTTTGCCTAGTCCCCTGCTGCGCGAAAGAAGTCGAGACCGTCTTTGTCAAGCGCAACAGAATAGGTTATGTTGTGCGGCACCGTTTGGAGGGGTGCGATCTCTTCGATCGGTGATTGCGGGTTGGATGGGTTCTGCCTGACGTTGTTTGCGGTCTATCGGGCGGAGTGGTGTCATACAAAACAGGAGACAAAGGCATGTCTGAGCATCAAGTGGCGCTCAAGTGGGAATTGGCGACGGAGGGGTTTGAATACGAAGAATTCAATCGGTCGCATACGCTAACTTTTCAAAATGGTTTGACAGTGAAAAACTCCGCTGCTGCGGGATTTTCTGGAGACTCGGACGCTCTTGATCCTGAGCAATTGTTGGTGGCTGCGTTGGTCAGTTGCCACATGCTGACGTTTTTGGCGTACATGTCCAAAAAACGCTATCATGTCCAACACTACGAAGACAACGCGGTGGGTGTCCTCGAAAAAAACGAAGAGGGCAAGATGGCCGTCACTCGCATCACGCTGCATCCCAAAGCCGTCTTTGCGGGCGAACGTCAGCCCGATGCCGAAGAGATCGCACGCATCCACGAGCGTTCACACGGTGCTTGCTTTATCGCCCAATCCATCAAGTCCGAAGTGATCATCGAACCCGTGATCGCATAAGCCTCGTTGTCTCGTTGCTGCGCGTTCTCTGAACCTTGTTGCGAAAAGGCCCGTCTTTGGCGGGCTTTTTGTTTTTACGACCCCATACGCACAGACCCACGCTGGTGTGGGTCTGTGCAGCCCGTGTATCGGTGGGCAGGGAGATCGCCCCAGATGGCAAGGCCACACTGCCCTATTCTTCGCAGCTTTGGCGAAGTGGGTGGATGCCGTCTCGCCGCTAGAGTGGGCCGTTTGAGATATGGATGGATCTTGCGAAAGGAGCGATGCGATGCGCTTTGATGATCTTGATGCGAAGATGCGAGTGTACGAAACAGCACACGATCTCTGTGTTCTTCCCGGGCTTTTTATTGTTGCGCGGATCGATGGACGCGGCTTCACCAAGCTGACCAAAGAGCGCCATGATTTCGAGGCTCCCTTTGATCCGCGTTTTCGAGACATGATGCACCACACAACGGAACACCTGATGGGATGTGGGTTTCATGTGATCTACGCTTACACGCAAAGCGACGAGATCTCTTTGTTGATGCACCGCGACGAGAACAGCTTTCAACGAAAGTTTCGCAAATTCAATTCTGTGTTGGCTGGAGAAGCAAGCGCTTGTTTTTCTTTGCAGCTTGGGGCGATCGCTTCATTCGATTGCCGCCTGAGCACCTTTCCAACACCCGAATTGGTGGTCGATTATTTTCGTTGGAGGCACGAAGATGCCCATCGCAACGCACTTAACGGTCACTGCTATTGGATGCTTCGCAACCAAGGGCTCAACGCTCGCCAAGCAAGCAAGCGGATCGAAGGGCTTTCTGTGAGCGAAAAGAATGAGATGTTGTTTCAAGAAGGCGGCCTCAACTTCAACGATCTTCCTGCGTGGCAGCGGCGTGGTGCTGGTTTTTTTTGGGAGACCTACGAGAAAAGCGCCCACAATCCCCTCACCCACGAAGATATCACCACCACAAGACGCCGTATCCACCGCGATCTTGAACTCCCCCTCAAAGAGGCTTATGCCGAGATGATTCGTGCGATCTTAGACGAGCATGGTTCTGGTGGGGTGTGATGTTATTTGTGATCGGGGTCGGATTTGTCGGGGCCAGCGGGTGGGGGCGGAGGGACGGGGCCACGCGGAGCTCCGTCGGGATCGCCGCCCATACGTCGTTGCATCATGCGTTGACGCCACATCATGCGGCGGCGCCACCCCTGACCACGGTTTCCCCACCCTGCGCGGCGTTGTTTGCGCAGTTCCGCGACTTTTGCGGCTTGTTCGGGGGTCAAGACGGCTTTCATCTTGAGCATCATCAGGATGCGGGATTTTTTGAGCTGGATCTCAAGGCGTCCAACTTTGTCGATCAAAGCTTCGACTTGCTTTAGATCGGGGCGGTGTTGTTCGGTCAGTTGGCGCAGATCCAATCGCGCAAGCTGGAGTTCTGCACGCAAGCGGATCACCGCACGTTGATTGTCGTAACGAAGTTTGTTGATCACATCACGTTGTTGGGGGCTGAGGTTCAACATCTCTGCAAGACGTGTGAACCCGAGGCCGCCTCCGCCATTGCCGCCGTTGCGGCCCCATTTGCCCGGACCTGCGTGCGCAGTAGATGCGGTCATGACGGCGAGAGCAGCCATTCCCAACCATCGAAGCATGTGTTTCATCGATTTCTCCTTTGGAGAAAGATCAGGAGTGGAAAAGATCGCAACATGCGCCTTTTTCGCAAGATCCTGATGCAGTACGAAGCGTTGCCAGAATACCTATTTGGAGCGACTCGTTGAGTTTCGATAAGCCAACCCAAATCCATCCACGGACTATTCTTCTTCGGAGAGGACGGAGACGCCCTCCAGCGTGGCAGGAATGGTTTGCGAGATTGGGGAGAGTCCATCGGAATCGACGAAGGCTGTAAGGGGATCGTCGGTGCGCGGTGGATTTTCGTTGGGTTCCGTTTCGGAAAGTGCGCTGCCACCGAGGCGTTGTAGCCAAAGATCGATGTTGTCTTTTTGGGCGATGGCTGTAGGCGACTGTGGTTGGCTCCAACGATCCAACGGTTTGGATGATAGGGCGATATCTTGGGCGATCTTTTGGGGCGTCCACCACAACAACACTGCCGAGGCCGCGACCACAACGCCCGATCCTGCGACTTGATAAACGCGGAGCCACCACGCTTTTTGTGATTGTTGTTGTTTGCGTTGTGCGAGGCGCGCTTCGACGCGTTGGAGGTATCCCTGCGAAGACAGCGCGGAGATCGGCTGCTCGCTGCGTTTGTCTCGGACAGATTCACCGAATCGAAGGGCCGTTTGATGAAGTGTCCATGTGTCTTGGAGCGTTTCATCTTGTGCGAGGGAGGCCCGAGTCTCGGGCGAAAGCTCTTTGGCGTCTTTGGCTTCCAAGATCGCGGAGTGTGTTGTTTGGGTTGGGCGGTTCATGTGTTTGACCCTTCTTCGGGTTTCGCGAGTCCTTCGTCAGAGATTCCGAGCGCTTCGAGATGTGTGCGCATGGCGCGTAAAGCCCGGAACAAGTGAGATTTGATGGTTCCTTCGGCGCTGCCCGTGGCTTCGGCGATCTCTTGGATGGACATATCGTGAAGATAGCGCAAGGCAAATGCTGTGCGTTGTCCTTCGGATAAACGTTTCATGGCTTCGCGGATGGCCTCGGAGATCGAGTGATCCACGGCGTGCTGTTCGGCGTTTCGGGAGTGGTGGCTCCCCCCCATCAGTTGGGCATCAGGACTCTCTTGGCGCAACCAATCGGAGATCCGATTCCATAAGCCACGGCGTCGGCGGTGGCTCAGGCACAAGTTGATCAAGATCCGCAAGGTCCATGTGTCGCGGCTGGATTCACCGCGAAAATCATCCCATTTTTCGTAAGCACGCAAAAAAGCTTCTTGACTCAAATCTTCGGCTTCTGCGGCATTTTGTAAGATATCGTAGGCCATCCAATAGGCACGTTGGCGATTGCGTGTGACCAACTCGCGGAATATCTTTTCTTTTTCTTTGGCCTGTGTGGCTTGTGTTTGGAGCGTTGTCCCGTTGCTCAGCGATTCGATCTCGGCGGGGGGGAGTCGAAGTTTCTCTGTCGCGATCATCGTCTTCAACCTTTTGTCCGTGAAAATCTGCCTCCAACACATCTTTGCCAACAGCCCGTCAGACCTGCTCCAAGCGAAAGCCGTTTACATCGCTCCAAAAAAATCTTTAGCAAAGACGATCAAGGCCGAATTTCTAGGGGATTCGATTTGGTCTTGGCGAAGCGAAAGTGATCGCTGTTGAACGTTCTGGGGGTGGTTGGCTTTGGCGATCGCGATCAATCCGACGTATTCTGGGGGCGGTTGGCTTTGGCGATCGCGATCGATCCGATGTGTTCTGGGGGAGGTTATACGACATCCGAGTGATGCGCACACAAAAGACAGTACGTAGACGCCCGATTCTTGGGCAGCCACAGGGGGCACTTGGTCCAACTAAATCGATTCGATTCGATTCTCTTCGCTGGCGACATGACTATTTTTTTCCTGCGTAGCGAGGCTTCCTCTCCAAACTTTTCACTTTTATGTCAAGGTTGTATTTGGAGAGAGGGATGTCTGGTGC
>CAUJFU010000323.1 GCA_963169055.1 Myxococcota bacterium | reverse complement strand
ATCTGAAAGCAGAGCATCCGTATCTGAAAGCAGAGCATCCGTATCTGAAAGCAGAGCATCCGTATCTGAAAGCAGAGCATCCGTATCTGAAAGCAGAGCATCTACACTTTACCCCAGATCTATTTTAAAGCATACACAATTTTGCATAGGATAAGGTTTACGCAATTGGACCCAAAACCCCCGTGTTCGCACCCATTCAAGCGGAGCCGTTGTTGGTTTGAAAAACATCTGATCGCCCCGCCAACACGGGGTCAAGGGGCCATCGGTCCCTTGTGGGGTGTGGGGTGAAACCCCACAAAAAACCATCCCACAGCGCAAGTTCTGTTCGTTAAAGTGCGGAACGAAAAGAGCGGGTTCTTCGCTTGTAGCCCCAAGCGAGGGCGAGGAAGAGCATCCACCATGCGAATCCAGAGGGAGAGACGGGATGGCTTTGGCAACCGATGCCTTGCTTGGGTTCGCGGCACGTTGGGATACATTGGCCTGCTGCGTTGCAGACGTTGTATTGTTCGGAGGGAGGACAAGGGAGGTTTCCTTGTTGGCCGCCTTGTGGGGGATTGGGGTTGGAGCCTCCGTTGGGGGGAGTTGGGTTGGATGGCGGAGTGACGGGAGGTGTCGGAGGTATCGGGTTAGAAGGTGGAGTGACGGGAGGTGTCGGAGGTGTCGGAGGTGTCGGAGGTGTCGGAGGTGTCGGAGGTGCTGCACCTTCGCGGCAGTAGCTGATTTGACTGCTCAAGGCCTCGCAGCCGAATCCTGCACCACAGGATTGATCGGGGCGGCAGCCACAGACGGAGATTTTTTCGCTCCCGGACTGGATATCATAACGGCAAGCACCTTTGGAGATCGAGCAAGGATCGGCTTGATCTTTTTTGCAGGCTTCAAAGCAGATCGTTTTTTCTTTTGTGCCGCCACAGAGCAACCCGGGCGCACAAGGCGCGTCGATGGAACAAGATTCACCGTATTTTTGAGTACCTGCTGGAGAACAAAAACAAGCAGCGCTTCCTTGTTGGCAAGGCGAAAGCAACGGAGCGGCCCCTGCATAGCATCCCTCTCCCGACGAACATTCGCTGTCTTTGCGGCAGGACGTACTTTTTCCCATGATTTGATAGATCCAAGGAAGATAGCGATCCACACGGATAGAACGGCCTTTTCCGTTGCAGTAAGAATCTCCATCGGGGTGTTCCGTCGAGCCGTTGGTTGAGGATGTCACCCCCACGATGACAAGATAAGTATCCAACGCGATGGCCGGTCCACCCGAATCGCCGTGGCAGATATTTTGATCGAGTTGAGTTCCTTTCTGGATAAAATCTAGATCATCCACCTGTTCTACCCGCAGCATCGCGCTTCTTTTGTATTCATCGGAGATCTGTTTCGGATTTGTTGTGTGATAACCGTAGCCTGCAACGTAAAGGTCTTTGCCAACCCACGAGCGATTGAAAAAAGAAGGGGTGGGCAGAGCAACGTGTTTTAACGGGATATCCTCGCCAAAGACGACCAGAGCAAGATCGTGCTCAAGGGTATTGTCGTTGTAGAGCGGGTGCATGACCGACTGTTTGATCGCGTAATGATGGCGTGCGTATTGTTTGCCGTCTTCGCTTAACACATCAAAGCGGATCTCTACAGTGCCGCGTTTGTTCAGATCCAACACGCAATGCGCCGCAGTCAAAAAATGGCGCGGGCCGATCAAGGTTCCCGAACAAAAAGCTGTATCTGCACGATCGCTTACAAACGCTCCAATCGCGGGATAGCTCAAGTCGATGGTGCCGTTGATGATGGGTTGTTTTTTTACGGTGACGTCGTGGGATTCGTTCGCTGTGTTGGGGTTTTGTGCGCACGCCACAAGCGAAGCGCAAACAAGCAAAGAACTCAGATAAGAACGGGTCTTGGTTGAAACATATCGGAACATCGCCATCTCCTTTTGTTGACGGGTTGAGTCGTGCGACGCCCCTTTTCTCAAAAACAAAGCCAGCTTTTCATTTTCCAGCAAACCATTGAAACCAAAGCCAAAAGCCACCCATCCTCAAAGCCCTCCCTCCCAAGACCAAGCGCCACAAAGCAAAGACTGTCCAACAACCAAACAACGACACCGTTCGAGATCTGAACGCTCCAGCAACGGGCCGCACAGGCCCCAAAAATGTGGAGATCAACAGAAGACCGCCAAAAAGAAAGCTCGCTGCTCAAGAGAATTGCTTTAGATAGACTCTAATTGCAACTGAAATGCACCGAAAAAGAAGCTATGATCGCAAGTGACGGAACGTTCGGTTATTCTATTCCATTGAAGAACTACGATGATCTGAGAGATACAAGTCTACACATACCGCGCATATTGGTCGTCGTTTTCGTACCCGCACAACAAGAGGAATGGCTATCACAAAAGGAAGACGAACTTGTTTTGCGGCGTTGTGGTTTCTGGATGAATCTTCGCGGCCAAGCAGAAAGCCAAAACGAGCGCGGCCAAACCGTCCGTATCCCACTCAACCAAAGGTTGACCGTTGACGCCTTGCAAGACATCATGGAACGCATCGGTCAGGGAGGACAACCATGACAACAACCACCTCAAAAAAAGAAATGTACCAAGCGCTCCGACCCACCGATATCGCGCTGTACTTACGCGCTAAACACTGGACACAAGACGCACAACACAAAACGCTTTGGTTTCTGGGTGAGGAGGAAGTATTGCTTCCAACGAATCGAGAAGCCGGTGATTATGCTCTGCGTATCGGGGATTTGTTGGAGGCGCTTGCGATGGTAGAACAACGCAATCCGTCTCAAGTGTACGAAGATCTACAGACGATCGGCTTTGATACGCTGCGCATCCGCATCGCCGACACAGAGATGTCCGATGGAACACTTCCGATTGAACAACACACGCAAATTGCTCAAAAGACAAGGGAACTGGTTCTTTCAGCTGCTTGTGCGGCCATCGAAAAGCGAGCCTTTTGGCCAACCCGCAAGCCGACGAAAGCGATGGAACATATACGGCGTGTGCGCATCGGGCAGAGCGAAAGAGGAAGTTACATCGTGACGGTTCTTTGCCGCGTCACACCTTTGCTGCACACCCCCACAAACCCCTCATCCGCCGACCCCGAAGAGACCTTCGAACGACAAGTCACTTTGATGTTGGCGCATTCGCTCCGAGCGCTTGAACACGCGTCCAGAGAAGCGGCCCTCCAACAAGAACTCGCGGCTTTTTCACAAGCGATCCCCGCAGGCGTAAGCGCCAATCTTTGTGATGCTGTCGCAGGTTTTTGGGGAGATGAACACGCCCAACGAAAAGTAGACTTCCTCTTTTCTTGGTCACCGAACCGACCTGTTATCGCGGAACCGATATCGAAGGTTTCTTTTTCTTCCGATCGCGTGCCATTTCTACGCGCAGCAAGTATCCAATTACGCGACACGGGACATCCTTCGGACATCGAGATCACAGGCCCCGTTGTCAAGCTCGAACGCTCCGAAAGTGCCGAGAAGGGCAAAGCGACATTGTACTGCCACGTCGAAGAACGGCCCCTTCGGGTAGTGTTCGAATTAAGCGAGCCAGACTACAACATGGTGACCAACGCGCACCGAGACGGTTGCCTTGTGACTGTAAGCGGAAGCCTTCAAAAAGAAGGCCGCAGCTTCTCCTTGAAAAATCCGCACCATTTGATCATCGAAAGCAACGAGTCTTAAACAAGAGAGAAGGCAGGAGAACTCAACGTCGTGGATGGGGATGGGCTTTTTGACGCCGTGTCTTAAACAAGAGAGAAGGCAGGAGAACCGATGTTACGAGAGAATCCCAAGCAGATAGCCAGCGAGATCGCGGATGGATTGATCTTTTTTACGCCGCATCATCTCAAGAAATTCACCCCCGCCGAGTTGCAGGTGATCGAAGGTCATCTCCAACACCTCTTGGTCGAGGTGCGCGGCGAATTTTGCGCCCCCGACGATTTCCGCGCAACCCAACACAAACACCAAAAGATGCAACGCATCCAAGCAGCCATGCGGATGCTCCAAAGCTTCCGCCACCACCACCATCCCCACGAATGATCATCCTCGGGGCGATACCTCGGCTTTTTTTGAGCATAGCAGCGTCCACGCAGACCACCATCCCCACGAATGATCATCCCCAAAGCGATACGGTAGACAAAAACCCCCGCGTTCGCGGACGTTCAAGCGACAGATTTGTTGGTTTGAAAAGTAGCTGATCCCTCGGCTGATACGGGTTCAAGGGAGCCGCGCTCCTTGCGCAGCCCCACGCCCCGCACCCCACAAAATAAAACCACCCGCACAAGTCCTATCAGATATTGACGATGGTATAACCGACAGTTCCGGGGTTTCCGTTGGTGTTAAGGTCGCGCCAAAAGCGGCTCCACTCGCTCGAAGAAAAGGTCTGACAGCCCGCAGAACCCGTGTTGGTGTTCCCGCCTTTGTGGAAAAGCATGCTGTAGCCGGAATCTCCGAAGCGACCATCGCGGAAAAAGCCGTCGTGGTTGGTATCGCGTTCGGCGTTGATGGTGTTGGTGGGACGGAGGATATCACCAAAGCGAGAGCTTCGACTGCGGCTGTATTCGTAGTAACCAGCGGGGACACGGCCCAGATCGCGCCGTCCATCACCATTTACGTCCGTCCCTTGGCGTCCTTCGTATTGAGCGCTCGGCTCGGTATTTGCGGTGTATTCGCGAACACGTTTGTTGCCTTGGCTGTCTTTCCAAACCATCACCATCTTGTCGTCATAAACGCCGCGTCCGCCGTTGGTGTGTGTGTTGGTTTCTGTGCGAAGAGCAAGAAGATTTCGCTTGTTGGTGCCGTTGTTGAATCGTCCGCCGCCGTCTTCGATCAGCCCTTTGTAATAGTCGTACTTTTGGCCCTCTGTCATCCGCGAGGTGTTCTGGAGCGCGACAGGCCCACGTGCAGGAGCGGGTTGGAGAGGCGTGGGCAAGTTCGGCGTCGGTGTAGAGGGAGGAGTTGGTTGAGAAGGCGGCATTGGTTGGACGGGGGCAGGAGCAGGCTGTGTGTTCGAGCGAAGGGGCGCGTTACGATCTTGGGTGAGTTCACCGAGGCGGAGTCCGTGGCGTTGGGCATCGCGATCTGCGGCAGCCCAATTGTTTTGATTGCGGCGCATGAAGAAGTTGACGGCATCTTGTTTGGTGCGGATCTGTGGGTTGCTTTGTAGGAGCGTGTTGAGGCGGTCGTTGGAAGAAGGGGCTTGCGATGGAGACAACGGCTCCGACGAGCGTTCGAGGGCTTGTTTGAGATGCAGGGAATGGCTGTTGTTGTTGATCTCAAGGGTGTTTCGATCGCCGTCGTTGTCGAAGTGATCGACCTTTTCAAAGAGGCGGTTGAGTTCGTTGGAGCCTTGGATAAAGCCATCGCCGTTGATATCGGCTTGAACAAGTTTGTTTTTTTGAGTGGTGGAGATCTCGCTGTCTCGGCGAAGATCCGCAACATCGATTTTTTTATTGGAGAATTGTTCGACGAATTGAGCCTTGTTGATGCGCATCCTGCGTACCTTTTTGTGCAAGGGTTGGGAACTCTGTGATGTGGCCGCTTTCCTTTGGTCTGTCCGCTTTCCTTCGATGGCCTCGCCAAGCGAGACTCGGCATAGGCCCAATCTGCCCAACGATCATCATCGGTGCGGAAAGAGCAGGCGTTTCGTCTTTTATGTCATTTTTATGCAGCAAGTGTAGTGGGCTGTAAGGTCGATGGCTGTTTGGCTCTTATGGGGCAAGGTGAATCTTTTGACGGCACCGAACCAGCGTTTCGCAGCGAAGAAAAAAGAAGAGGGTGGTGATGCGATTGACGAACCCCCCCCGTGCTCGCGTACGTTCAAGCGACAGAGTTGTTGGTTTGAAAAACCAGTGATCTCTTCGCCGATACGGGGTCAAGGGGCGATAGTCCCTTGCGGGGCGTGGGGTGGAACCCCACACAATAAGCCCAAGTGCGTAAGTCCTATGAAGAAAAAAGAGGATTGAAGCGGTTCAATCTCGGGCAACATCGACCCATTCAGCAGAGGCGGCTTGGGCGAGGCGTTCGGGTTCCATACCCAAGAGCAGACCGCGCCGTCCGCCGTTAAAGTAGACGTGGGGGACATCAAGCAGAGAGATATCGACATAAACAGGCAGCGGAGTGCGCGAACCAAAAGGGCCGATACCACCGGGTTGATAGCCTGTTAATCGCAAGATATCGCGTTCGTTCGCCATCTCCGCACCTTTGACATCGAGATGCCGCGCAAAGTCACGTAGCGAAACTGCGCGATCTCCCCGAGCCATCAGGAAAACAAAGCGGCCATCCGAAAGCTCGATCACCAACGTCTTGACGGTCTGTTCGATCGGAAGTCCAAGCGCTTCGGCAGCAGCTTCGGCCCCTTTTTGCCGATAGTCATACAGATGCGAAGTGAAGGTATAGCCGCGTTGTTGTAGATCTTTTTCTCCCAAACTGGACATACACGAACCTCCGAAAGCAAGGAGACAAGGGTCTTTGTTTGCGCCAAAAAGACGTCGGATGCAAGAGCAAAGGTCGCTCCTTGTCGATCCGATGCTTTTGTTTCATGCTTGCGCCGCTTTTTTGTGCGAAGGTATCGAGCGATACGATATCTGAGTGATGTGTACACAAAGGACAGTACGTAGACGCCCTATTATTGGGCAGCCACAGGGGGCTGCCCCTACATCTCCACGCATACAACGGGCGGATTTCGTATGACTTGGTTTGGATGGGAGAAGAAGAGAGATGCGGATCTTGTACGAAAGCGCGGAGTGCGTGGCACTCGATAAACCCGCAGGCATCGCCTTTCATGGACGCGATGAACAAGAAGGATTTGTAGAGCAGGTTCGCCGCTTGATGGCCGAAGGAAGCCTGCCTGCGTGGGGGCCTTTGTACCCGGTGCATCGCCTTGATGCGGTGACTTCGGGGATCTTGTTGCTTGCGCGAAGCCTCGAAGCAGCGAGGGTTTTGGGAGAGGCTTTTGCGAAGCGCCGAGTGCAAAAGCTGTATCTGGCGCTTTCGCAGCACAAACCCTCCAAAAAACAAGGCCGCATCATCGGGGATATGGATCGCAGTCGACGCGGAGCGTGGAAGCTGTTGCGAACCACCGAATCACCCGCCATCACGCGATTTTTGAGCCAACACGTCGCCGAAGCACAGCCTCCGTTGCGCTTGTTTTTGCTCAAACCTGAAACGGGTAAGACCCATCAGATCCGCGTCGCGATGAAAAGTTTGGGTTCGCCGATCCTCGGCGATGCGTTGTACGGCGGAGATGGAGAGATGCGAACGGACGAAGTATCGGGGGGATGCGTGGGGGTTCGCACCTATTTGCATGCGTGGCGTGTAGAGTTCGATCTGTTCGGAGCATCCGTCTCGATCATTGCGGAACCGATGGAGGGGGCGCAATTTCTCCAGCCTGCGGTACAAGAAAAGCTGGTGCAGTGGCGAGAACACGCGATAGCAACGTTGTTTCCGTGATGTCACCGCGTTCTGTGTTTGGGGGAAAATGCCGTATATGGGCGAACACGCGATAGGCTCGTTGTTTCCGTGATGTTGCCTTGGATCATCGGCGGGGCAACAGAGGAAGATCGCGACTGAAGAGCCAGATATGCTCCGAGTAACGGGCTTCATCAGCGAGTACAGAAAGCAACACGAGTTGTTGAAGGGTGGTGTTGCGGCGTGCTGACTTTTCTACGAAGAAAAACAGCCGCTTCTGATCAGGGAAGATATCTTTTAATTTCGCCAAGCAACGGGCAATACAGGCTTCTGCATCTTTCAGCGGACAAGTCGGGAGGGGACGGGCGCGAAGTTCTGATCGAGTGGCGATCTGTTGGCGCAGATCGCACCCTCGGGCGATCGGCGTGTCGACAGACAACCAGATCCCCTTGGTCGTCAAGCGCACGATCCATTTTCGGACAGGACGATTCTGATGATATCGCTCATCGGAGCGTGTAGAAAGGCCGAAAACAAGGTTGGCGATAAAAAGGCGAGTCGGATCAAACGGGCTGGAGGCTGCGGGAGTGGGCATAGGTGCGGCGGCAGACGAAGGAGCCTGTTGCTTTGCCAACAAAAGCTTCACACCGACGGCGTCTTTTGCTGGCCAATGGAGACCAAACCGTCGCGGCGTCCCTAACAAAAGCAGGTTCCGCATGGGTTTCCAAAGAGATTGCATGGAAGACTTTGCATCCAACACCAACAACAGCGGAGAGACGAGGCGCGGAGAAGAAGCCGGCGTGTGGCGATAATGAGACTTGATCTCTTTCGAAGCTTGGCGGCTGGTCTTGCTTTGCCCGTTGAGGAACCATTTTCCGCCTCGATCAATGGCCAAGATCATCTGCTGAGGTTTTGGAATCCAAGGCATACGGCGCGAAGAAGATGGAATAGTCGGGATGGACGGAAAAAAAGGCTTGACCTGATCATGCGGAGTTTGCGCAAAAGCAGTGCGAGAGAACACTGTTATAAGACCCAAAACAAAGCAACAAACAACAAAAGCAGGAAAAGTAATCTGCCTCCGAACGACAGACTTCGAAGAGAAAGAACGCAAAACTTCACGCAGAAAAAACATTGAGATATTCAAAAAAGAAGCGGGTGTTTTCACGATTTTTTGTTCCTTGTGATCGGAGAAGACTGGAAAACAACGCGAACGCAAGACCTATCGCAAAGGCCCACAGCGAGATCAATAGCCACGCATCCCGCGATAGGCTTCTTTGCTTCCAACGACGTTGCTGATCGCATACGAACGCGACGCCCGCATGAGATCGAGCATGTGTTTCGTTTGCGTGAGATCCGTGCTTGGACTTCCAAACCGATAGTCATCTAGCACTCGGTCTGTGTCGCGGCAAGTATCGATGTTCCTGTTGCGGCATTCCATATTCAAAAAGACCCGAACTCCAAAAGATTTCAAGGCACGCAATTCAAGAAGTTTGCTATGCGCCAGCTTTCTTTCCGAGC
The DNA here is from genome assembly GCA_963169055.1 of Myxococcota bacterium. Taxonomy (GTDB): domain Bacteria; phylum Myxococcota_C; class UBA6777; order UBA6777; family UBA6777; genus JAKLKB01. Next base: position 2,833 of record CAUJFU010000323.1, on the reverse strand, counting down.
CGGAAGCATTCGCAACGATATCTTCTTGCTGCCGAATTGCATCGTCTACGTTTCTTTGAAAATGGCGAATTTTCTGATCGATCTCTGGTGTAAGTCCACCAGACAGTTTGGCGTTTCCTTGAGGATCGACGAGTGTCGTTGCAAAGTGTTTGGTACGCTGTTGATCGAGCATCAATCGCCCATACTTGTTGAGAGAGAGCGTTGTTCCATCGCTGAGGCGCAGTTCAATCCGATGTTCGTTTTGTTGAATACTTCCAACCAGCTCACGCGTTTGGAGGCGAAGTGTGCCTTTGACCGCATGGTTCATCGCTTCAATGAAATCCCCGGGGTTTTCTGGATTGCTTGGATGTGGATCGAGTTGCGTCCATCGAACGACTTTTTCAGCAGCTTCGTAGGTGAGATGGTATGCTTTTGCAAGGTGTTCGATCTTGTCGTGTTGGGTGGGCAACGAGCTTACAGTTTTCATGTGTTCTTTCGCCGTCACGCGATCTCCGACATCGTCCTTGAATTGAGTATGCTGTTGGATGGCTGCGTAAAGCCTGCCTACGTTTGTGGATTTTTTGCCAGCGCGAAGGCGAATAGAATCGGGATCACCGTTTCGATCAAAAGAGTCCAACACCTCGAAACATTTTTCCAATTCTGCCTTGCCTGAGATCTTCCCGTCTCCGCTAATGTCCGCCCCTTTTGCTTTCAAGGCTTTTTGCAGTGCTGGTGGAAGGGAGTAGATATCGATGGTTTTGTTTTGCATACGCTCGATGAATTGTTCTTTTTGGATCGTACCCATGACGTTCTCCTTATTCTTTGTGGTTCGGGTGGCCGCGTGATGAACCCGTCGGGCCCTCGGCGCTTTGTCACAGATCATTCCAGCAGAGCAAAAGCAGGAATATCGCTCACAAAATCAGTGCGTTCATTACGGTGTGGTTTCATCAAAAAGCAAAAACCCCGAGAAGAAGGGGGCATTCGAAGCGTATAATACGTAGGCAAAGCCGAATCAACGGTATGATTCGTATCGTAGGACGTGGCTCGGCTCGCAAAGCCAAAAGCACTTTCAAGCCACCCGTCGAGATGCCTGTCCAAAAACAAGTCGACGGTTTGAGCAGAGAGTGCGTGCTTTTTGGTCACAGCGGCCCGATCTGTGAGGTTGCGCGCTCTGTGTAAAAAAATCGCGATGCGGCAGTTGGCGAGATATCGACTTTTCCCTGCCCATCCTTGCGTCACAGCCGCTCTAGCCCTTTGCGGCGGTTGGAGGGATATCGGCTCGATGTCTTCTCAAACGAGAAGGAGAAGCCAAAAGGAGAAACCAAAAGGGCCTTGTGATGTGCGTTGTGTGCGCTAGTCTGTCGGGCTTGTGTCGATTCGTTGCGTGGGTTGGTTTGGGTGCGTGTTGCCCTGCAAAGCAAGGAGGACTGAGAGGATGGGAAAAATAGCGTCATGGAAGCGGTGGGTCGTGGGGCTAGTTTTGGTGATGACGATCGCAGCGTTGTTGTGGGTGTGGATGGGACAACGTGGGCGACAGGCTTTGTTGGTGCGCTTCCTCAAACCTGCGAAAGGCTTTGCTCATTACACGCCGCCCAAAGCACCCGATTATGCGAAAGAAGAGGCTTGGGCTGCACATTCCAAGAAAAAATCGTATGCAAATCTATGGGCGAAAGGGCTAGAGCCATCGAAAGATCCGCAAGCAGATGTGTTTTTTGTGCATCCAACGACCTATCTAAGCGGCAAAGGATGGAACGCGCCGATCGACGACAAAGAAGCAACAAGGCGTGTGGACAAAAGCGTGATGAAATACCAAGCGAGCGCTTTTTACGGATGTTGTCGGGTGTTTGCGCCACGCTACCGACAAGCCACGTTGTATTTTGCGATCGCACGCAACCAAGACGCTTGGAAGGCGATGGATCTGGCCTTTGGGGATGTGAAACGAGCTTTTCGGCATTTTTTACAACACCACAACCAAGGCCGTCCGATCTTTCTTGCGGGGCATAGCCAAGGCTCGATGCACGCGCTGCGTTTATTAGAAGAGTTTCCTGACGAGGGAGGATGGCGCAAGCGCTTGGTGGCTGCATATCTGGTGGGGATCAACATCCCGCTGGATAAGTTTCAGCGAACGATCCCGTGGTCACGCCCTTGCAAAAGCGCCGAAGATACGGGCTGTGTGATCGGGTGGACAACTCTCGGACGCAAAGCGAATCCACGCGGTTGGGCAGAGATGAAGCTGTATTATCCGAGCGGATACGAATCAAGCGCTGGCAAACCAAGGCTGTGCAGCAACCCGCTGACATGGAAAACGCAAGAAGAGAAGATCACAAAAGACCGACACAAGGGCGCTTTGCCTTACGGAAAGGGGCGCGAGATGACGGCGATCCGCCCTGCGCTGATCGCTGCGCAGTGTCGTGCAGGTGCATTGTGGATCGACACGCCGCCTTCGAGCTTTCAGCGGTTGATGCTCCGCCCCCATGACTACCACGTCTATGACTACAACTTGTTTTATGCGGATATTTGGCACAATACCTTTCATCGGCTCGCTGCATTTCAAAAAAAGCGATTCCGATAAGCCTTGAAGCCGAGTCTAGGGGCGAGGTGAGAGCATCAGCGATCACCGCACAACATCCGATTTTTCTATCGAGTCTACCCGAATCAAGCCCCATTTTCGTAAGTAATTTTGCGCTGGCATCTCGATGTATCGAAAACTCAGGAAGCAAGCGAGAACGAGTACAGCGAAAAACAACAGCATCAACCACGGCGAATAATAAACCGAATTGTCGATCCCAAAGCCGGACACGATCGCAGCAAATAAAATTTGCAAAGGAAAATGAAGCAAATAAGAGGAATACGA
>CAUJFU010000322.1 GCA_963169055.1 Myxococcota bacterium | reverse complement strand
CACGCACGATTTGGGGTGTTCAATATCTCCCGCCCCTACGGGAATATCGACACCAAAAGCCGCGAGCGTTCGCCGCACAAGGCCGACTTGATAGGCCGACCCGGGCGTGATCGTGACGGCTTTCAATCGCACCTTGGGATGTCCAAGCAACAACAGCAGCGTGATGTAATCGTCGGGATCTTGCGTTTCCATATCGAACACAACAGGCAGGGGATACGACAAAGCTTCTTGCATCGGGACTCCTCTCGGTAGGTTTCGCCACAAGAACGCAGGAACTACGGACGCAGTTCGTACCTGCTGGATATCACCAAACGAAAACCAAGATCGCTGCCGTTGTTCGTCGGCACGTAATTACAACGTCGTGCCGCACGCAGGTACGATACACCGTCGAACCACCCCCCTCCCCGAGCCACGCGCTCGGTGCCGTTTTCGGCTCCAACCGGATTTATAGTGATTTGCGGCAAATACGTTGCGTGCAGATCGTAGCACCACTCCCACACGTTGCCCAAAGTATCGTATAACCCCCAAGCGTTCGCTTGCTTCTGTTTCACAAAATGCGTACCATAACGGCTGTTCCCTTCGTCATACCACGCGATCCCGTCCACATGCCCATAACGTGGCGTTGTCGTCCCTGCTCGACAAGCGTATTCCCACTCCGCCTCTGTCGGTAATCGCCAGCCCTTGCTCCCCACATAATCGCTTCCTTTGTTGCCCACGCCGTCTATCTCTTGACCACTTCCCACAAAGCTTTCGGAGACTCCCTCTAACGCAGACAACTTATTCGCAAAAGCTGCGACATCATACCAACTCACGCACTCCACAGGCGCGTCCAACCCCTCTCTTTTGCAATGAGCTGGATTCTCACCCATCACAGCCGTGTATTGGCCTTGTGTGACAGGCGTTTCCATCATCCAAAACCCTCGCGTCAACGTGACATCGCGCCTCGGCCTTTCATCGTCCCGAGCCTCGTGATCGTCATCTTCCGCCCCCATCCAAAAAGTTCCCGCAGGAATCCAGCGCATCCGCATCCCTGCAACCGACGCCACTTCCCGCGCCTCTCCTGCCACACGCCCTTCTTCCCATGCGTATCTCGTCCAATCCCCCACCAGCCCTTCAAACCCCGTCATCTCGCCCCGTCGATGCTTCTTCCACCATCCATACAACGGCCTACGCAACGATTCTCCCCATCCCTTCGTATGTTGCGCCACATACAACACACACATCTCTCGCTCTGATGCCTCCAATCCCTCTAAAACCCGACATATCCCCAACCATCCCTCGTAGCTTTGTCCCTTCACCAACCACCCTCGGATCTCTGCCAATCCTCCGCGCATGCCCGCTCCTTGCTCTTACGAAAAAGACGTTTTCGCGCCACTTCAAGCGACACAGACGTTGGATTGAAAAACACCTACTCGCCCCGCCAATAACGGGGTCAAGGGGCCTTCGGTCCCTTGTGGGGCGTGGGGCAAAGCCCCACGAAACAAACCCAACAAGCGACACCTATCCCAATTCATCCCCAATTCAAGCCCCCTGAAAGAACACTGCGCTAATACAATTTGACACGGAAATGGAGGATGCGTCCGCCCCGATCGATACGGAGGGTGATGGTTTGGCCGATCTTAAAGTTTTCGAGCGCGGTCATGAGAGACTCAACGCTGGTGATGCGGATCTGGTTGATGGCAAGGATGATATCGCCGAGGATGATATCGCCGTCTTGGGTGGTGCGCATACCTTGGATGCCGACTCGACCGGCAGGGCCATCGGCTTTGACTTGTCCGATCATGACGCCGATCTTGCCGAGGCTGCGCATCATCTCGGTATCTTGATAAGGGACAACACCAAGACGCGGATGGCGGAGGCGGCCATAACGGATAAGCTGGGGAACGATCTTGTTGACGGTATCGACGGGGACGGCAAAGCCGATGCCTGCGCTTGCGCGAGAAGGGCTTTTGATGGCGGTGTTGATGCCGATCAAGCGGCCCGCGCTATCGAGCAATGGGCCACCTGAGTTTCCGGGGTTGATCGCAGCATCGGTCTGGATCACGCCGAGGATAGGGCGCCCACTTAATGAGCGGATCTGCCGATTGAGCGCGCTGACGACGCCCGTAGTGAGGGTGCGATCCAAACCGAAGGGGTTGCCGATGGCAAGGACATTTTGGCCGACTTGAAGGTGATCTGAGCGCCCAACGGAGATCGGGAAAAGCTTGCTTGCAGGGGCGTTTATGCGAAGCACAGCAATATCGCTGTTGGGTGCATGCCCGACGACTCTTGCGATCCATGTGCTGCGATCGGGAAGACGGATGCGTACGGCGGTTGCATTTCGGATGACGTGAAAGTTCGTCACGATGTGGCCACGGCGATCCCACACAAACCCCGAGCCTGTGCCTTGACGGGGAGGTCCATCACCAAAAATATCGAAAGGATTACGTTGGCTTTGGAGGGTGGTGATAAACACGACGGAACGCGAAGCGGCCTTAAAGATGCGGATCACATTGCGCTCACCGGGTTCAAGCTGAGAGGTCGCATCTTTGGGGCGTTTGGCGCTTGCGGTGAAGTATTCGAGCGCAAACCAACACAACGTCGATGCGACGGCTGCGCTCACAAACATACCAAGCCAATTTTTGATGGGGTGATACGCGGGTGGATTCCACAACCCACCCGAGGGTTCTTGTTTTCGCATGGACGGCTCTCCGTGTTGGGAGAAAGCAAAAAAAACGGGCCACACAAAGAAGATGTGAAGCCCGCGCAAAAGAATAAGCCGACTGTGTGCGAAGATCAAGCGAAGCCCGTTGGTTGGGTCGCGCTTGATTTGGGGATCGTTAGGCTCGCTTGATCTCGATAGTGCGGGCCTTGGTTTCGGGTGCTTTGGGGAGATGGATGGTCGCGACACCCTGTTCAAGTTTTGCAGCGATCTTGTCGACATCGACGCGTTGTTGGACTTGGAAAACGCGGCGATAATGTGTGGGCAAAAACTCCAAACCAAGGGCTTTTTCGCGATCAAACGGTGATTGTTCGCCTTCGATGGTAAGCTGCTGATCGTGGAATTCGATACGCAGCTTTTCGGGGGATACGCCGGGCAATTCAGCGACCACAAGGATCTCATCGTTGTTTTCGAAGATATCGACCGAAGGTGTTGCGTAGAAGCGCTCATCCGTGGCTTCTTGTGCGGTTTTGGTGGTTTGGGACATAGCGGTCTCCTTGGATATGTTTTTATATTTATTATTTTGTATGAAAATATTTTCTTTACTTGGCCGAAGTGTGGACTTCGATCTTGCGGGGCAAGACTTCTTGGGCTTTGGCCATCTCGATGGACAAGATGCCGTTTTGAAGGGTCGCTGCGACGCGCTCGACATCGATACGAACGGGCAAAGCGATGCTACGAGAAAACTGGAGGCTGGCACGTTCTTGACGATGGGCGCGATAGCCTTCGGGGGCTTGGACTTTGCGTTCGCCGCGAACGGTGAGGGTTTCGGCGTTTGCTTCGATGGTCAAGTTTTCTTCTTTGAGACCGGGGACTTGCAGTGTCAACAGCAAGCGCTCGCCTTGATCGAACAAGTTGGCTTTGGGCCATGTACGGGCTTGCAAGCCTTCGCGGCGTAGCGGAGTGGGTACCCAGCCACGCTCCAAGTCTTTGAAAAGATGATCCATTTGTTGACGAAGCTCATCAAATACAGGAAGAGTATGGTTCAAGCCGTAAAAATTTCCCCAACGTGTAAGCATGGAGTCCTCCATTTTTGGGATCGGCGCGATGGATTGGATAAAATCGGCGCGATCCAGATAATACGTTGTAATGATGATTGTTTTTTGCTTTTGGCGAGGGAAATGTAATTATTGCAAGGATCTTGTCAAGCACATTGTTTCGCCTTTGTTTTCCCCAAGATCCATTGCTTCTCGCCGTCGCAAGAGAGATGTAATCACAGGGCGATCGGTGTCAAGAAAAAATAATGCGAGGAAAAGAGAGGCGTGAAGCAGTTGGCCCTAAAAAGCCGTGTTCGCGCTGTTTCAAGCGACAGAGTTGTTCGTCTGGAAAACAATTGATCTGTTCGCCAACGCGGGGTCAAGGGGCGACAGTCCCTTGTGGGGTGTGGGGCAACGCCCCACAAAAACAAACCCACCGAGTAAGTCCTAAAAAGATCAGACGGATGGGGAAGGAGGAGTGGGTAGAGGACGCGCTTGACAGGGTGGGGGTGCTATGGTACGACCTTGCGACGCCAAAACAGGGGAATCTGCGAAAGATGCGGATACTCCGAGAAGCCCGCGAGAAACAAACGGCGAGAAAGCATTGTGGATGCTGTTTTTTGGAGCAGAGAGGAATGGAAGACGTGGTGGTGGAAAAACACAGAGGGCGCAAAAACGGACGAGCCGAAGCAAGCGGCAAGAGAGAGCGTTTTGGTCGGCTTGGTGTGTGGTTTGTGCTGTGGGTAGCGGGCGCGTGGGTGGCGAGTGGTGGGGAAGCTTGGTCAGCGGATGAAGACGGCGTGCCGAAGACAACGAGCTTTTCGTTGAGCGGTTATTTTCGTTTCCGTGGCGATGTCTTTCATAACCCGGGGATGGGGGTTGCGCCACGCACAGACGCCGAGATCGACCCCACAACAAACCCTCGTCGCTCGCGCTTTGGGCGATTTCCCTTTTATCATCCAGCGGCGGCGTATCCGTTGTCTGAGGCGAGCCTTGGGCAGTCTTACAACAACGACAACCTGCCGCGTTGGTTGTCTTATGGGAATATGCGTTTGCGGGTGTTGGGGACGTTAAATGTTTCCGAGTACGTGCAGATCCATTCGACTTTGGACTTTTTGGACAACGTGGTCTTGGGTTCAACGCCACGGGGAAATGCGGGGCTGTTGACCGATCCGCTGATGCCGCTCCAAGGGCTGAGTGACACGCAAGTTCCGCCAACATACGGAGCCAACGGATTTACCGATGCGATCCGCGTTCGACATATCTTTGCCTCGATCCAGCTACCCTTTGGGACGTTGGTCGCGGGTCGGATGCCGAACGAGTGGGGCTTGGGGATCATGGCCAACAGCGGGATGAAGCTGAACTCCGAGTGGGGCGATACGGTGGATCGTGTGGCCTATATACTGCCGTTGTTTGGGCATTTGATCATCCCCTCCTACGAATTCATGTCCTCGGGTCCAACAAGTGCTGCACCCAATCAATGGTGGGGACAGCCTTTTGATCTGGAGCAGGGCGATACAGTACACCAAGTGACCCTACGTGCGGGCAAAATCGATCGCGGTCAAGAACTGCGCAAGAAGCTCGACAATGGCGATTTGGTGGTGAATTATGGGATATATTTTTCGTATCGTTGGCAGCAGTTGAGTTCGGAGTGTAGGCCGGGATCGACGTGTACAGGCGGTGCGTTGAATGGGGTGGGCCTTGCGCCCAACCAGATCGAACTTCGATCGCGGGGGTTGTCGTTGTTTATCCCCGATGCTTGGTTTCGGTTGCAGCTTGGAAACCAGATGCGGATCGAGTTTGAATGGAGCATGATGATCGGCACGATCGAACGGGGCCCCGATGGCAATCCGATCGATATCCTGCAATGGGGTGGGGCCTTTGAATTCGAATACACGCTGCTCAACGGTCAACTCAAGATCGGATTTGATGCGGGTATCGCTTCGGGAGATCGGGATTTTACGTCAAGATGGGGCCGAGCCGCTCTGGATACGGACGCTTCGATTAGCGCGGACAAACGCGGAAAGATCAATAACTTCCTGTTTGACCCCGACTATCAGATCGACATGATCCTTTGGCGCGAACTGTTTGGGACGTTTACCAACGGCTTTTATATCCGCCCCCATATCACTTACAATGTGTATGGAGATGCTTGGAAAGACGATGGTTTTGGGCTGCGCCTTGCGGGCATCTTCTCGGGTGCGTTGGTCCCCGAAGCAACGTTGGGAGCGGATCCGCTTCTTGGGGTCGAACTCAACGCGATGGCGCGTTACGCTTCAAGCGATGGCTACTCGATTGTCCTTGCGTACGGTGTGCTTTTCCCGCTCGCAGGGATGTCCTTCGCAGAAGTCGACAGCACAGGCCGCCGCCTCGAAGACAAAGTCATCGGCGCAGGGATCGCACAACGCATCCAAGTTCGCGTGAACGTGCGTTTCTAAAGCAAGCCTTTGGATTTGTAGAGCAACCCTTTCTGGCAAAAGAATACTCACCGACGCAAAACAACGAAAGCCTCGGTGGTTCGGACGATATTGGAGAAAAGAACGATGGAGAAGAAAAGATTTCGGGGTTCGATGGTTGCGATCGTGACACCTTTTCAGGCGGACGGCAGCCTCGATTGGGGCGCGATGGCGCGTTTGATCGCCATGCACATCCAAGAGGGAACGCACGCGTTGATCGTTTGCGGAACTACGGGCGAAACCCCCACGCTGACCGCCGAAGAACGCCGCGCTCTGCTGACCTTTTCCATCAAGGAAGCCGCAGGACGCATCCCTGTGATCGCAGGGACGGGCACCAACAACACCGTCGAAGCTGTAGCGATGAGTCGAGAAGCAGAAGACCTCGGAGCCGACGGGCTTTTGGTCGTCACACCGGCTTACAACAAGCCCACCCAAGAAGGGATGTTGCATTACTACAACGCGATCCTTTCGGCCACTTCGCTTCCTGTGGTGCTGTACAACGTCCCGGGACGCACCGCCTCCAACCTCTTGCCTGAGACGGTCGCCAAACTCGCCGAACACCCGCACGTTGTGGGCATCAAAGATGCGACAGGCAATATGATGGTCGCCAGCGATATCGTCGAGCAATGTGGCGATCGACTGGATCTGTTGTCGGGTGATGACTTCACCGCGCTTGCGTTGATGGCGCTCGGTGGCAAGGGTTGGATCTCTGTGACGGCCAACATCGTTCCTGCCCAAATGGTCGAGATGTACAACGCCTTTGTCGCGGGTGATCTCGCCAAAGCACGCCGCCTGCATTACACGCTCCAACCCCTCAATCGTGCGATGTTCTTGCAAAGCAACCCCATCCCCGTCAAAGCAGCGCTTTCTCTCATGGGGCATTGCAAAAACACGCTGCGTTCGCCTCTCATGCCGATGCAAGGGGCTTCTTTGGAAGGATTGCGCACGATCCTTCGCGCCCAAGGGCTTGTGGACTAATGGGAGAAAAGAATGCCGACAGAAGTGATCATGTGTGGTGCAGGCGGAAGGATGGGCCGTCGGATCATGGCCCTTGCGATCGAACAGAACGCCTTTTCTTTGTTGGGGGCGATCGAGCGTGCAGAAAGCCCGTTGATTGGGCAAGATGCGGGGGTGGTCGCAGGTCTCGATCCGATCGGCGTATCCATCCGATCGACACTTGTTGCCCAAGCGGGGCAAGTCGTGATCGACTTTTCCAGCCTCGAAGCCTTGCCGAGCGTCGTGCGTAGCGTGCGCAACCAAGGGGCGGCGCTGGTGTGCGGAACCACCGGCCTCAAAGAAGAACAGCAAAAACACTTGCGAGAAGCCTCGAAAGAGATCCCTGTATTGTACAGCCCAAATATGAGCGTGGGTGTGAACCTAATGTTCTTGCTTGCGCGGCAGGTGGCGGCTTGGACGGGCGAGGAATTTGATATCGAGATCGTCGAAGCACACCACCGTTTCAAACGAGACGCGCCGTCGGGAACGGCGATGCGTTTGGCAGAGATGGTGGCAGAGGGACGCGGCGTAAAGCTCGAAGAGACGGCACGTTATGCACGAGAAGGCATCATGCCAGAGCGCACCCGCCAAGAGATCGGTATCCAAACGCTGCGAGGGGGTGATATCGTGGGCGAGCATACGGTGTTCTTTTGCGGGATGGGCGAGCGTTTAGAACTGACACACCGCGCCACCTCGCGCGATATCTTTGCGCGAGGCGCTTTGCGGGCTGCTGCGTGGCTGCAACACCAACCCGCTGGCCTGTATTCCATGTTTGATCTTTTGTCCTTCTCAAATCCCTGATGGAACGGGCCTTTGTCGGGATCGGAACCAACCTCGGCCACCGAGAAACGTTCCTCGCGTTTGCGCTCCAACATCTCGAACACCTCGTATCGATGGGCGTATTGCGATGCTCGCCTTGGTATGAAACCGCTGCCGTGGGTGGGCCTCCTCAGCCCGATTATCTCAACGCGGTGGCCTGCTTTGAGACGACGCTGTCTCCCCCTGCCCTGCTTCTCCGACTTCAACGTATCGAAATGCTTGCTGGCCGCGAACGCTCCGTGTGGTGGGGGCCGCGCACTCTGGATCTTGATCTGCTCTGTCTTGGCGCGAAGGTCGGGACGTGGGAAGATCCGCCGTTGATCTTGCCCCATCCGCGCCTCCATCTGCGGCGCTTTGTGTTGCAACCGATGGCGGATATCGCTCCACACGCACAACACCCGACACTTCATCGAGAGATACAGGAACTTTTGCGAGAGTGCATTGACCCTTCTGCTGTGCGTCCCTACATACCGCAAGAACAGCCCAACAAGGAGGCTTTTTGATGAAACCGATCTCTTTTCGTCTGCCCTTCCGCCAGATCGCCCTGCATTGGGGGGTCGTCACGGTTTTTCTTGCGACCGCCATCACGGTCTATCTTCTGGTCTTTGTTCTCCCTTACCAAGGGCTTTCGTTGGAACGTTGCCCCACCACTTGCCACTACGACACAGACTGCTGGGTTCCAAACTGCACTCGAAAAGCCCGTTGTATCCGCGCTCAATGCCAACTTGCAGGTGGACACAAACACTTCTTTAGTGCGATGCTAATCGGACTTTTTGGCGTCCTCGGTCTACTGTGGGCTGGCGTCGCGTTATTTAAATCCCGAGCGCGTTTAACGATCGACGACCAAGGACTCCGTCTCATCCGCCTTCACCGCGAGGTCTTCCTCGCTTGGGAAGACTTTTTGGGCATCACCTACCATGGCGTCAACACGCGCTTCGGCCAAGAAGCCACCGTCTACTCTGTGACGGGCGACACAGGAATCTTCTCCTTCTTGACCTCGGGCCTTCCCAAAGGCACCAGCACCCGCGATCTTGAACTTGGAGCCCTCTTCTTCTTTTATCTCTCCCCTGAAGACGCCCAACAACTCCTCCAGATCATCCAAGAAAAAACAGGCGCCACCCCCGAACCCGAACACGAGTGGTAAACCACGCACCGCCCCAACCCAAGCACGAGCGACCCCCACACCACACCAAACACGAACAACGAACCACACCTCGTTTCGGCACCGTGACAAGATGTCAAATCGCCTCTTCCCTCCGCCCTTTGAAAGCAGCCTCGCAAAAGCCCGATGCTGTAAGATATTTGACAAACAATTCGTTCCTTGCCAAAGGTATGCTTTTTGCTCGCAAGGCTTTTCGTACCGTGATCCCCACCACGACGGGGGTTTGGGACTCCAAGAAAAAGAAGCCTCAACGGATACAAAGACGAGGACGCACACGCTCGAATAGACGATCATCGCGAAGCGATGCTTTGTCACTCGCGCCGAGACATCGCCGACTTGACACCGCACACTCTCGAAGAGATGAAGCTCGCGAAGTAGTGCCACAAGGAGAAAAAACGTGACGCGCTGGAGAAACAGACGATGGACTTGGGTGCTGCTTTGCGCCTTGTTGGTTGCGGGCGTGGCTATTTGGGGCGCACCTCATGCCCACGCCGAAAAAACGCCTTGCCGCCCCCAATGGCGAAAACAGATCCGCCTCGAACTTCGGGATCAACCGATCCTCGAAGTCGTCAAAAAGATCGCCGAATTGACTTGCTACAATTTCATCGTTGCGGATCAAGTACGCGGTAGGAAGATCTCGTTGTTCGCCGAAAAAGCCGTCTCGGTTCGTGACGTCTACAGCGCCTTTTTGTCGATGTTGGAGGTCAACGAACTCACGCTCGTCAAAGAGGGCGCTTATCGCCGCATTGTGTTTTCTCGCCAAGCTCTCCAACAGCCGATCCCCTACAGCCAAGGGAAGTTTCGC
>CAUJFU010000321.1 GCA_963169055.1 Myxococcota bacterium | reverse complement strand
GCAAGCGTTGTTTGCGGAGTTTCCAGCGGCAAAGGAACCCCCGCCAGGCCCTGCGATCCCTGCGGCTCCTGCGGGGACTCCACCGCCTCCGCCGCCCGGTCCGAAGTTTTTGGAAGATTGATAGGATAGGACTTACGCAGTTCGATACGAAAAAGGCCCATGTTCGGGCGCGGGCGGTTCGCGAACCGCCCCTACAACGGTCGGATATCTCAGGGTTTCCCTTTTCATAGCGCTCCCCGATCAAAATAAGTACAAATACGCAGCAAAGACCTCGGAACATCCGAGAGTTGTTTTTTTTTGACCGCACTTGTACACAAAGGGGAGCGCTATCAACTGCGTAAGTCCTATCCTAAGAGAGAAAGAAGGAGAGACGGATGTTGATGTTTTTGGTGACACAGTGGCACGTGTACCTGATGATCCCGCTGTCAGCGGCGATCATCGGTTATGTGACGAACGTTTTGGCGATCAAGATGATGTTTTTGCCGCTGGAATTTTGGGGGAAGAAGCCATTTTTGGGTTGGCAAGGGATCGTTCCAGCCAAGACGCAGAAGTTGGCGGAAGATGTGGTGGAGATGGTGTTGACGCGGTTGATCAGCGTTGAAGAGATGTACGCAAAGATCGATCCCAAGCGCGTTGCGAGCGAGTTGTCTCCTGTCTTGAACGGATTGACCGAAGAGATCGTCGAGCAAGTGATCGCAGAAAGTTATCCTGTGGTGTGGGAAGCTGTTCCCAAGGCCGTGAAGAAGAGGACATTTGATCGCATCAAGAAAGAGATGCCGCAGATTATCGAGCAGATCGTGGAAGAAGTAGAGCTACACATCGAAGAGATCTGCGATGTGCGTGCGATCGTGGTGGAAGCGTGCGTCAAGAACAAAAAATTGCTGAATGAGTTGTTTTTGCGTTGTGGTGCAGAAGAGTTCCGTTTCATCGGCAATTCAGGGCTGTATTTTGGGTTTTTGTTTGGTTTGCCACAGATGGTGCTTTGGTACTTTGTGCAGCCTTGGTGGGTGTTGCCGCTGGCAGGGCTTTTGGTGGGATACGCGACCAACTGGGTTGCGTTGAAGATGGTGTTTGAGCCCGTAAAGCCCGTCAAGATCGGGCCGTTCGTGATACAGGGTCTTTTTCTCAAAAGGCAAAAAGAAGTCTCCGCAGAATACGCTGAGATCTTTGCTTCGCAGATCTTGAATGCCAAAAATCTGCTGAGTTCGATCTTGCGTGGTCCGGCGTCGGATCGGCTGTTTTCGATTATGCAGCGTTATCTGAAAGAAGCAGTCGATGATTCGGCGGGTTTGAGCAAGCCTTTCGTGCAGTTGGTGATCGGGACACAGCGCTATATCGAGATGAAGAATAAGATTTGCGATCAATTGATCGAAAAACTCCCACAAGAGATCATACGCCTGCACACTTACACGGACGAGGCGTTGGATGTGAAGAAAGAGCTTCGCGAGAAATTGGAATTGCTTTCTTCGGAAGAATTTGAAGGGATCTTGCACCCGATCTTCAAAGAGGATGAATGGATCTTGATCGTGGTGGGAGCGGTCTTGGGGATGTTGGCGGGATTTGCGCAGCTTTTGTTTGTGTAGCGCGGGGCGTTGGGAGGGGGGCTTGCTCCGATCTTCTTTGCTAGGTGTTGGAGAGAGGGGAAAAGTCGCCGAGAAGTTTCCATTCGCGGAGGAACAGATAAAGCAGGGGACTCATGGAGCCGAAGGCGAGGGTAAGGGCGAAGAACAAGAAGGCCAACCAGCGGGGTTTTTGGTGTTTTTGGATGTCGAAAAAGATCCAGAGATTGGCGAGAGTGAGGGCGACGGCGAGATCGCCGAAGATCTGGATCTTGGCAGGGTCTTGAAAGGGCGGAAAGACGGCCCAAAAGCTGCCTTGTGTAAGATACCACGTATTGAAGACAGAAAAGCCGATGAATAGGACAGTCACGGTGAGGCGAGCCATGCTCTCTCCTTGGTTGTGGGTGTTGTGTTTGATCAGGGAAGTTTGCGGGGGTTTTCGTCGTCATCGTCGAGTTCAAAGCCTTTGAGGGAGGTGACTTGGATGGTTTCGGAGGGATCGTGTTTGGAGGGAGGTTGGGCGGATATCTCGGCGGGTGGGACGGCAGAGAGAGTGTGGCTCGGAGAGGAATATGACGGTTTGGGGAGATCAGCAGAAACCGAGAGGGGCAAAGAGGCAGAGCGGTGGAGAGCAGCGAGGTTGGAAGGATTGGAGAGCGGTTGGGGAGAAGCGGAGGAAGAGGCTTGCGAAGGCATGGGTAGGGTGGTTTGTGAGATGAGTGGTAGCAAGTGACTTGATGCAGCGGGGTTTTGGATGATTTGGGCGGATGTGGCGGGAGCGGAGGGAGGTGGGGGAGTAATGAAGCTTGAGAGGGAAGCGGGCGGAGCGGTGGAAGAGATCGGGGTTGGTGAGGTGGAAGGGAGAGAGGGCGTGGTGGCGGAAGCGGAGAGGGCCTTGGGATGGGTGGAAGAGGTGGGGGAGTGGATATTTTCGATAAAGAGGACGCGGGTGATCTCTTCGGGGGTGGTCATGCCTTGTGTGAGGAGGTAGCGGCTGTATTGTTGCATGGGGAGGAGGAGGCCGCGTTCGATGGCGAGTCGTCGGAGATGGGTGGATTGTTCGTCGATAGCGAGCATGGGGCGGAGGGTTTCGTCGATGCGCAAGATCTCGAAGACGCCGACGCGTCCGCGATAACCGAGGAAGTTGCAGTGTACGCAACCTTTTCCCCGATAAAACTCGAAGTATTCGGGCGGATCGGGTTGTTCAAAGATGCCAAGGGGGAGGATGAGGTTGCGGTGGTATTTGACGACTTCGCGGCAGTGCGGGCAGATCCGACGGACAAGGCGTTGACTGACAACGCCAGTGACGGTGTTGGCGATGAGAAAGGGTTCGATGCCCATATCGCGCAGACGGACAAGAGTTCCGAGGGCGCTGTTGGCGTGGATGGAGGTGATGACAAGGTGGCCGGTGAGCGCGGCTTTGAGGGCAGTGGAGGCGGTGATGGGATCGCGAGTTTCGCCAACGACGATGATATCGGGGTCTTGGCGCAAAAAGTGTCGGATGGCGTTTGCGAAGCCCATGCCAGCGGCTTCGTTGACTTGGACTTGTGCGATGCCATCGACGGTGTATTCGATGGGGTCTTCGACGGTGACGATGTTGACTTCGTCTTCGCGGCGGTGAAGGAGGGCGCTGTAGATAGTGGTGGTTTTTCCAGAGCCTGTGGGTCCAGCCATGAGGACCATGCCTTGGGGCTGTTGGAGCATCCATTGGACGGCTTGGAGAGTGGGGAGGTGGGGGATCAAGCGTTCGAGTTCGATCAGGATGTTGTTGGGATCGAGGAGGCGCAAGACGAGCTTTTCGCCGAAGTGAGAAGGGATCGTGGAGAGGCGAAAGTCGATGGGTTTGCCTTCGTAGCCGAGGCGAAGTCGGCCATCTTGGGCTTGTCGGCGTTCCGCGATATCCATGCCGCTGAGGATCTTGAGCCGAGAGACGAGCGCGCTGTGATAGCGCATCTCAAGGGTTTCGGGTCGCTTTTTGAGTCGGCCATCCACGCGATAGCGCACGACAAGCTCGGAAGTTCCGGGTTCGATATGGATATCACTTGCCATCAAGTCGATGGCTTCGCCGATTAAGCGGTTCATCAGTTGGACGATCTGCTCACCCGGGATCTGTGGGTTGCGTTTGTCGGTGGAGGCGTCTTTGCCTTCGTTGATCTCGAGGGCGTTGTATTCTTTGGACTTGAGGACGTTGAACCAACGGTCGTCTTCGTCAGCGTGTTTTTTCTCGCGTCGGTCGAGGATGGGATTGACGAAATTGCGCAAAAAGCGCTCGAAGCTGTAGTTATCGATGGGAAGGGGATGGATGTGCTTTCCTTTCACGAAGCGGCGGATATCGTCGATGGCATGGAGGTTTTGGAGATCGACGAGGCCGACGGCAAGGATGCCGCCATGTTCGGAGAGCGGAAGCAGCTTGTGTTTGTTGATCAGGTGGCGGGGGATGATGGAGAGCAGGGTGGGATCAAGGACGATGCGAGCGAGATCCACAAAGGGGGTTTGTTTGAGGGCGCGTTCGCGGAAGAGTTGAAGGCTGAGGGTGTGGGAGATGGCTTGTTGGAGAGAGGGGTGTTGGAGGGCGAGTTCTTTGAGGGTGTGGATGGGGATCGCAAGGAAGAGAGAGGGGATCTTGGTGCGTAGGGTGAAGAGATGAGGTTCGTTGAGGAGGGCGGATTCAAGGTCGATATCGTCGCCGATGGCGATCTCGGGTCCATAATAATCGAGGCCGTACTCTTGTTCGCGTAGGGTGGTGGTGACTTCGCCTTCGGCGAGGAACAAGAGCGTGTCTGCGGGTTGTCCTTGCTCGAAGACTTGTGCCGCAGCAGGAAAGGGGAGGCGCTCGAAGTGTTGGGAGAGATCTTTGCGAAGGGATTTGTCGATCGCGTGGAAGAGGCGCGTGTGCTTGAGTAGGCTGCTGCGAGAAGTGGTCGATGAAGGCGTAGACATGGGCGGATTACCTCGATAAGAGTTTTTCTGCTGCGGGAAGTTCGCGGATACGGATGCCTGTTGCGTTAAAGATGGCGGAAGCAAGGGCGGGTGCGACGACGGGGACGCCGGGTTCTCCGACGCCTGTGGGATCGTTGGGTGCGCCGTTGAGGATGTGGATCTCGATTTGGGGTGTTTCGGGCATCCGAAGGATCGGATAATCGTGGAAGTTGCTTTGTTGGACGACGCTGTTTTGGGTGGTGATCTTTCCGTAGAGTGCGGCAGAAAGGCCAAAGATGATGGAGCCTTCCATCTGTGCGCGCACACCGTCGGGATTGACGGCAAGACCACAATCGACGGTACAGACGGCTCGCAAGACATGGGCGACACCGTGTTGGACGCGGACTTCGAGGGCAAGTGCCACGTAGGAGTAAAAGCTAAAGTGGTTGGCAAAGCCTTTGCCGTGCCCTTTGGGCAGGGGCTTGTCCCAACCGAAGGCATCACGGGTGTTTTGGATGACTGTGGCCAGTCGTTTGGTGTCTTGGGCGTAGTGGGTCTCGATATGGGAGGGGATCTCACGGTGCGGGCCAAGCAGTTTGAGCCGATAGGCGATGGGATCGAAGCGGGCTTCGTGGGCGAGTTCATCGACAAAGCTGTTGACGGCGAAGGCGTGAAAGATATTGCAGACACTACGCAACCAGCCGATGTGAAGGGCGGTTTTGGTGCGTCCAGCTTCGCAAAGAACGTGAGGGATGCGGTAGGGCATATTGAGTGCGCCCATATTGAATTCAAAGATCATCGGGCTGTCGTTGCCGGTCCAGAGGGTGTTGACGAGGGTGGGATAGACGGCGCGGTGGTGCCAAGAGAGGGGTATGCCTTGTTCGTCGAGGGCGGCGCTGAGGCTTTGGAGGCTTTCGGCGTGATAAAAGCCGTGTTTGATCTCATCTTCGCGTGTCCATTGGAGACGGACGGGCAGGCCGATCTTTTGGGAAAGCAGGACAGATTCGAGGACAAAGTCGGGCTGTGACTTTCGCCCAAAGCCTCCGCCGAGGAAAGTGATGTGGAAGGTGATCTTGTCTTCGGGGATCTTGAGTTGTTTGGCGATGGCTTGTTTGGCGCGGATGGGATCTTGGCATGGAGCCCAGACCTCGCAGGTTCCGTCTTTTTTGACATAGGCGGTGCTGACGGGGGGTTCCATTGTGGCATGAACCAGATAGGGCGTGTGGTACGTGCGCTTGATCTTGCGTTTGCTCTCCGCTTCGATGCGACGGGCGTCTCCTTCGCTGCGGTGTACGATATCGGCTTTTTCGAGGGCTTGTTCGAGTTCTTTGCGGTATTCGGGGCTGTTGTCGAGTTTGAGACCTTGGGTGTCCCATTGTACTTTGAGGGCGCGTTGGCCTTGGATGGCGGCCCATGTGTTGGAAGCGACGACACAGACGGCAGCGTTGGAGTTGACGGGGGCAGGGAGAGCGTCGATGGTCTCGATGCGAAGGACGCCTTTGATTTGTTTTGCAGCGGTGTCATCGAAAGATTTGAGTTTGGCACCCGGGACAGGAGCGCGTGCAGCGCAAGCGTACACGAGACCGGGTAGATCGATATCTGCGCCGTACTGGGCTTTTCCTTGCACCATCGTTGGGACATCGACACCCTTGCGCGGTTTGCCGATGATCTTGAAGTCTTTTTGGGCTTTGAGGGTGGGATGTTTGGGCAGGGTGAGTTGGCTGGCGTCTTGCGCGACAGCGCCGTAGGTGAGGGTGCGTAGGGTGGGGTTGTGGAGGATCTTTCCGTCTTTGGCGACACACTCCGAGATGGGGACTTTCCACTGGTTGGCGGCGGCTTGGGTGAGGACTTCGCGTGTTCCGGCAGCGGCCTTGCGAAGGAGGGTGTAAAAGTCACGGACGCTTTTGGAACCGTCGGTGTTTTGGCTACCATAGCGGGGATCGGCGAGGGCTTGGACGACTTGGATATCTTCCCAAGGGACATCGAGTTCTTCGGCGAGGATCATCGGGAGGGAAGTACGCACACCTTGGCCCATCTCGGAACGATGGCAGACCAGTTGGATCGGGCCTGTCGTGGGGATCAAGATAAAAGAACGCGGATCAAAGTGTCGGTTTTCCATGTATTCCATGAGACCAAACAAGATCGCGTAACGTCGTGGGTAGGCGATGGCAACGGCCAATCCGCCCGTTGCGAGGACGCCTGCGCCGACTTTGAGGAAGGTACGGCGTGTGAAGCCTTTGGCCTTTTCGGTGGGCGGTGCGCTGGTGGCGGGAGATTCGGAGCGAGTAGCTTCGTGGTGCGCTTGAAGCTCGTTTTTCATCGTTTTTAAGGCGCGGAGACCCCCTTATGGGCGAGGGGGGAGGAAGCGCCGTCCTTTCTTTGGATAAGGGTGGTGGTTCGTGCGGCCAGCCGGGTGGTGGCCTTTTTGACGTTGACGGAAGTGGTGAGGGTTTGGCCGTCGATGGTTTCGAGTGCGAAAAAGCCCGTGCTGCGCTTGCCTTTGACCCATCCTGTGCCTTTTTCTGTCCTGACCAAGTCGTGTTTGCGTAGCCCAAACAGTTTTCCT
>CAUJFU010000320.1 GCA_963169055.1 Myxococcota bacterium | reverse complement strand
GACCCTCATTTTTGACGGCTCACAGGTCGCAGCAAACGCCGAGGTGCTCGAACGTGTGTCTAACACAACCTCCCCGTCCAGTGCTGGGTATCTCAACCCAACAACCCCGTTCCAGGGTAAAAAAACCTTGAATGCTAAAGATAAGGATGCGCTTTTTTGTTGTGTTGTGTGTCGTCGCATTCTAGACACACGGCGCGCCACCCTCAAAAAAGAGGGTCCATTTCTCAAAACACCCTTATGTGAGCAGGCGTAAAAAGTCAATGACTTTTTACGCCTGCTCTGTCCTTTGTTCGCTTACCCGCCCCACCTCGGAGCGGGACTGCGCTCACTCTTTCGTTCAAGGGCTCTTTCAAAACTAACAAGCTGTCGAATGAGCGCGTTGTAGCGTGAGTGAGCGTCGTTTTGGTAATGTTGGGCGAGGCGGCGGTATAAACGGTGTTCTGGAGGCTCTTGTTGTTGAGGAAAGAATGGCATCGAAAAGCCCAGTCGTTGTAATCGCGGAGAGCCAATTTGAACAAGCAGAGAAGACTCTGTTTCTTCTTGTTCTTGCTCGATTTGTTTCATTCCCTCGATGATCCACTCCGCTCCCGGAAGTTCTCGGTAGATCAAGAATTGTTCTTGGTAGTTCATCTCAACTGCCCTGTTGATGGCCTTGTTACTTTTGTTGTTTCAGACAACAAAACTGTAGGTGGGTTATAGGTTTTCGTATTTGGCGACAAACTCTTCAACCTTTTCTCGAAACGCGTTGGGATCGATCGCAGGATAACGAAGCAATTGTGGTTCGATTTGCGAAAAATAATGCTTGAGATTTTTGATGTCGATCAGAGCTTTTTTGTGCATTTCTTGGACATCAAGCAGATCTTTTTGATGCCATCGTTCAATCTTTGCGAGAGCTTGGCTGTAAAAATCGTAGTGAAAGAATTGTAAACTTCCTACCTGATCGATAAAATGAGAACGGGATTCCCAATCGGGAAGGGGCGGAATAAAGTCGCTTGGAGAAGCCAATTCGATGTTGATGTTCAGGGTCTGCTTGAGTTGAGCGATGGCTTCAAAGGCTCCTTTTGGCTCGGTCGAAAAGCAGAGATCGATATCCAGCGTCATATCACGCCATCCTTCGAGAACAGCGCTGGCTCCGCCCGTAAAATACACACGCCCAAGACCTTTCGTTTCCCTTCCCAATCGCAACATGAATTGTTGAATCTTTTCAGCGTTGGTCGTTTCTCTCATCGCATAGTCTCCGATCAAAAACACAAAGCTTCGTAGTTAGAGGTTAGCCCGGATCTTCAGGGGACGATGCCCAAGCCTTGAAGGTTTGCAAAGACATCGTGGTAGAGGAAGCCGCCCAAAGGAGAGGACATATACGGAGGAGGCGTGTAGCGGGAGGTTCGGACGTTTTCGATCTGAACAAAAAGCGTAAGCTTGGAGAAAGGGCGTGCTTTGAGGATGCGATCCAGTTGTGCTTTGGGGATCAACAAGCGGACGTAGACAGCGGCCTTTCGGCTGGAGGGGGTGATCTCGAAGCGTTCATAAAGACCATTTTTGCGGGGAAGAAGTTTTCCACGTCGGTACGTGGTGAAGGTGGCGAAGCTTCCGCGTGCTGCGGGTTGGACGATGCGAAACTGATCGAGAGGAAGTTCGAAGGGAACGTTGCGTCCGTCGCGGTTGGCAGAGGGCGGGCGATTGTCCAAGGGAGCGGGCGAGAGGTTGTGGGGATGGGTTTGCGGGGGAAGACGCTTGCGGCGAGTATCGATCTGCACCGCACGACCGTCGGAGGTACGCCCGCTGACACGAACCGTCGGAGAAACAAGTTGGATCGAGCCGCAATCGTAAGTCAGCGTGGTGATGGTTCCTGCGGGGACGTTGTGTTGTTTGCGCGATATCCGCCAAACCCAACAACGCAACGTCTGGCGATCCGCTGCGGCAAGCGTCGGAAACACGCGGAAAAAGCCGACGCTTGGGATGCGATAGGTGAGATACGTTGCACGGCGTACATGGCGATCAGGGCGGAAGAAAACAGACGCACCTTGTTGTTGGAGTTCGGAGGCCCGCAAGATCAACCGACGCGGAGGGCGTTTGGAGAGGATGGGCGGAGGAAGGCGGCCATCGTTGGCGCGTTGTTTGATGCGCGTAGGCCGCTGCTCAGGCGGAGAAGGCAGAACATCCGCAGCAACGCTCTGGGCAAACAAGAGACTGGCGACGACGGAAAAGACCATGATTCGGGGCATCTGGAGTTCCTTTCTGGTGGGAGTGGCGCAGTAGCCAAAAAAAAGCCGCGTTCGCGAACGCTCAAGCGAGAGCGTCGTTGGTTTGAAAAACAGTGATCTGTTCGCCCATACGGGGTCAAGGGGGCAAAGCTCCCTTGTGGGGCGTGGCGTCACACCCCACACAAACCATTGAGCTGCGTAAGTCCTCTATCGCATCAGATACCCGAGGGCTTGTGGGCAAGGATGCACTTGTGCGCAACGACGGAGAACGAAAGGAGATGTCGCGCTGTGGGGAGGGCGGTCGCCTCAAAAGGAATGGCGGTTGGATGGGGAGAAAAGCAGCGTCTTGACGTGGTGTAGCGGGGTGGGTAGAACAGGCGGGCCGATGGGCAGATCTGCTGTTTTTCAGCCTCGCGTTGGGAGCGTTGTGCTGGGTGGATGGCGGATGGACGGCGATCTTTGGCAAAGCCCTTACAACAAGCGAGGAAGAAGGATGATCAAACGGTCTCGGATCTTTGGGATGTTGATGGTGTGGGTGATCGGGATATGTGTGGCGTGGCCTGTGCGTGCGGAAGAAGGGATGTTTTTGTTGTACGAGACGGCGAAAGTGCCGTGGGGATGGCTTCAAAAGAAAGGATTGAAGCTCTCATCGCAACAAGTCCAAGCACTCGCGCCAGCGGTGGTGCAGTTGGCGCGTGGGGGGACGGGTTCGTTTGTTTCAAAGGACGGGCTGATCGTCACCAATCACCACGTCGCGTATGGTTGTTTGGCCCGATTGGACGCCACCACCCACAAAGGTTTGATGAAAAAAGGCTACGTGGCGGCCTCGCGGGAGAAAGAAGTGCATTGCCCGGGCTACGATATGATGGTGGTGGTGCGACTGGAAGATGTGACGCAAAAAGTGCGCAGCGTCCTCAAAGTCGGGATGAAACCAGAGCGGCAGGCGAAGTTGATCCGCACGCAACGACGGACACTTGAAGCGGCCTGTGAAAAAGGAACAGGGCTGATCTGCGAAGTATCGGCGTTGAATGGTGGTGCAGGCTTTACGTTGTCGGCGTATCGGCGTTTGTTGGATGTGCGTCTTGTGTACGCACCTGCGGGAGCGTTGGGCAAGTTTGGTGGAGATATCGATAACTGGCGTTATCCGCGTCATACGGCAGACTTCACCTTTTTGCGTGCGTACGTTGGAGCAGATGGGAATCCTGCCAACTACAGCCCCAAGAACCGGCCTTTTGCACCTGAAAACTACCTCAAGATCAGCACAAAGCCGCTTCATCGCGGTGATTTGACGATGGTGATGGGATTCCCGGGCCGCACTTCGCGCCATGCCTCGCATGCACAAGCCAAGTACTACTACGAACGGGCGATCACACAACGCGCCCTCTTGTTTCGTGCGCTGATCGATGCGATGCCCAAGAAAGGACTCGGAAAACGCCGCTATCAGGGGCTGAGCGCAGGTCTCAACAACGGGGCCAAGTATTACGAAGATCTCAAGACGCAATTCGATCATTTCAAGTTGCTGGAGCGGAAAAAGCAACAGCAACAAGCATGGCTGTCCAAGTTCAACGGTAGCCACAAGATCCGCAAAGAACACGCGCAATTTTTAGGGCAGATCGAAAAGATCTTCGAGGATTATCGGCTTGTGGATCAAAAGGCGTTGTATCTGACGTATATGCAGTCCTCGCTCTTGCGAAGCCTTCAAACAGCGGTGGATCTCGTGAAGTGGAGCAAGATCCGCAGCAAGTCCGATCTCGAACGTCCGGGTGATCGCTTCCGCGACAAGAATATGTATCGCGTGTACCGTGAATCCGATATGTTGGAGCGTTTGATTACCCTCGATGGCGAGCGCAAATTGATGACGCGCTATTTCCAGATGGCATACGCGCTCCCACCCACGCAGCGGCCCAAAGTCGTCGAATGGCTGTATCGCAAAGGCCAAAAACAAGCCAAGCGGCTACGCAAGCGCTTTCGCAAGATGAATCCGAGCCTGCGACCATACGTTGCGAAGCTGTTGCACCTTGGGCTGCAAAAGCTCGATCCGATCGAAGTGGCTGTGGCGTGGCTGTTTCATCACACCGCGCTGATCGGCAAAGAAAAGGACGCGCTGTCCTTGAAAGCAGCCGTCGGTTTGCGCCAAGCCCTGTTCAAATCCGAGGAAAAAGAACTGCGCGCTGCCAAAGACCCGCTGTTGCAGCTTGCGGTGCGGATCGTGGATGAGGTGGAAGCCCTCGAAAAAGGCCCCTTGGCTCCGATGAACAAAGTGCTCGGGCCGATCTACAATCCCCTGCTTGTCCAACAGATCATCCAGCCAAGTTATTGGGATGCGAACTTTACGCTGCGCTTTAATTACGGAACGGTGCAAGATTACACAGAATCCAAAAGCCAAAAGAAGTACTTCTACATGACGACACTTCAAGAGCTTTTGAAAAAAGGCACGGGCAAGCATCCCTTTGTGGTTCCTGCGCCCTTGAAAAAAGTGGCCGCAGCGAAGCAATGGGGGCCGTGGATCGATCCATCGATCAAAGATGTGCCTGTGAACTTTACGGCAACGCTCGACACAACGGGCGGGAATTCAGGCAGTCCTGTGTTGAATGGCGCAGGCGAGTTGATGGGCTTGTTGTTTGATGGAACGCCCGAGTCGATCCTCAGCGATTGGCAATACATCGAGTCCGAACAGCGCAGCATCTGTATGGATATCCGCTTTGCTTTGTTTCTTGCCGACAAAGTGGATGGCGCTCACGCGCTGCTCAAAGAACTCGGGATCGCGGCGAACGAAATAAGGTAGGCGGCGAACTAACGTCGGGCGTTGGCGCTGGGGAGAGGTTCGGGGAGCGGGTGGGGCTGAGTGCGAGGGCGGAGAGAGCGGTGACGCGAGCTATAGGCCCGTTGGGGTTCTTGTGATGCGGGATACGCGGTGGATGCGGCCTCTTCGGTGGGGAGGAGCGGAACCAGCATCGGCTGCGAGAGCGGATGTTTGGGAGCGGGGGCTTGGGCAATCAACCAAGCGCAGATCTCATCAAAAAGCCCCCAAGGGATGGCCTTTGTAGAAGTGATGCCGTATGTACACAGCAAATGATTTTTGAGATCATCGAGAGAAAGACGGGCCTGCTTGAGGAGGGGGAAAAGTTGGCCGCGTGCGGGTTCGCTGATGGGGTCTTCGTCTTCGCAGCCCGCTTGACGGATGATGGAGAGCGCCCGACGGATGGCGTCGGCATGATCTTGTTTGCCTTGGGCGTTGTAGTCACGTTCCATGTGCGCGAGAAGGTCGGCGATGACGTAAGCTTTCATGTACGAATCTCCCAAAAAGGCCCCGCCTTTCGAAGAACGGCGAGGATGGCGCGACAAAGCGATGTTGTGCCGTGCGTTTTTCAGACAGGGGCCAGTATGAAAGGGGTGTGCGTCACACGGCGTCACAAGGTCGACCCGCCACGCAAGTTCTTTGATCTTTGGGTGGAAATCGATCATGCTTGATCGTTTGACACTCCACAAAAGAGGAGGCATCGTGTCCAACAACAAAGAGCATCAACAGTTCAGCCTTTCGCCGATCGATCGGGAAGAATGGTGCGCGATGTTGTCGCAGCGGATGGGGCGTTTGTTGCCGAATCCATCGGTAGAACAAGCGAGCGAGGCTTTTTTGCGTGAGGTGGAGGAATGGCTGACACAGCGATTTGGTGAGATGCTGGCGCATCGTGCCGAGCAAGCCTTTCAGGCGTTGTATCGGGTAGATGTTTCGGAAGAACAAGTCAAACAAGTGATGTCGACGCAGGCATCGGCGTTATGGGCAAGAGCATTTGCGCGGATGGTGGTGGCGCGACAGATGGAGAAGTGGGAGACACGACAGCGTTGGCAAGCGCAATTTGCGCCTTCAGAACAAGGCGATTGTTCTTGACAAGTGACGGTGGGTCTTGAAATCATGCGCCGAAGCATGGGGCTTGTGCGACAACACGGACGGAGATGGAGAAGAGGGTTTGACGAGAGAAGAAAAGAAAGAGGCGGTAGCGTTTGCGCCTGCGACGGTGGCGAATTTGAGCGTAGGCTTCGACGTTTTGGGCTTGGCGTTGGATGGTGTGGGCGACACGGTTCGAGCACGTCGTCGAGAGGCAGCGGGCGTTGAGATCGTGGATATCCTTGGAGACGAAGGGAAGTTGTCGCGCAAGGCCGAAGAGAATACGGCGGGTGTTGCGGCATTATCGACGTTGGCCTTGGCGGGTGTATCGTGGGGGGTGGAGTTGATCGTCGAGAAGGGTCTTCCGATCGGCTCAGGGATGGGAAGCTCCGCAGCGAGCGCAGCAGCGGGGGCTTTGGCGGTCAACGGATTGTTGGAGAAGCCGCTATCGTTAGAGGATTTGATCGGGCCTTGTTTGGATGCCGAAGCAGCGGTAGCGGGACGCCATGCCGACAATGTCGCTCCTGCGCTGTTTGGCGGGTTGTGTTTGGTGCAACAGATCGATCCGTTGCGGTTGTTGCATCTCCCCGTTCCCAAGGAGCTTTGGATGGTGGTTGTCACGCCACAGATGGAGCTGTCATCACGCAAAGCACGAAGTGTCCTGCCAAGCCAGATCCCGATGCGTGAATTTGTCCATACCAACGGACGGATGGGCGCTTTTGTGTATGCGATGTTGACGGGGGATCTGAGTGCGCTGGCTTCGGCCCATGCGATCGATCCCGTGACTGCAGCGCGAGCACCGCTGATCCCGGGTTCCTTGCAAGTGATCGAATCTGCGATCGCCGATGGAGCGCTGTTTTCGTCGATCAGCGGGGCGGGTCCGTCGGTGTTTTCGATGGTCGCGGGTCAAAACAAAGGCGAGCAGGTCGCAAAAGCGATGGCAAGGGCGTTTGAGCAAGTTGGATTGCCATCGAAGGTGTTGATCTCGCCCGCGAGCAACCCGGGCGCACGCTTGTTATAGAGCGGTGCGACACAACAATTGGATTTCTTGATGAGGCGAGGTGTTGGATGAAGAGAAAGTATCGATGGGGCCGACTTGGTTTGGGGCTGTTAGGCGTGCTGACGCTGGGGCTGCTGTTGACGGCGGCGGATTGGCCGAATGGGCCCGATGAAGATCCGACGTTGGCGATCCCCAACGATCCCGATTATGCGCGGCGTTGTCGTTGTAAAGCAGGCACAACCTGCCCTGACGAAGATCCCGACACCAAAGAAAACAAAGACAAACCTTGCTTTCATGATCGCCAATGCGGGGGCAAAAGCTTTGTCTGCCAAGGTCGGGGATATTGGAATTATTGGAGCTTTGTTCCTGAGGAGTGGACAAAAACCTCGGGGTTTCGAGAAGAAGAAAAACAGCTTGGGACAGGGATACACGCTGATCGCGCATGGCAACTAACCACAGGCGATGCGCGTGTGCTGATCGCCGTCACCGATTCAGGCGTGTATTGGGACAACAAAGACCTCGTGAACAAATACTACCTCAACACAGGCGAACTGCCCAAACCCCAAGACAAAGACGGAAAAGAATATCCCACCCACGACGCCAACGGAGATGGGGTGGTGAATATGTTGGACTACGCCGACGATCCCCGTGTGACCGACAAAAACGGCAACGGGATCAAAGATCCGGGCGATCTAATCAAGACCTTCTCGAACGGAAAAGATGACGATAACAACGGATACATCGACGACATCAGCGGTTGGGACTTTATGCAAGACGACAACGATCCCAACGATGACACCCGCTACGGACACGGCAACGGAGAAGCCAGCGATTCCGCAGCCGAAGGAAACAACGGGATCAGCGGTGTGGGAGTCTGCCCAAAGTGCATGGTGATGATGTTGCGTGTTTCGGACAGTTTTGTGGGCGACACCAACCACTTTGCGGCGGCGGCGATTTATGCGGCAGATACGGGGGCACAGGTGATCCAAGATGCCCTTGGCGTAATGAACAACACGCCCTATTCACGAGAAGCGGTGGCGTATGCTTGGCGCAAAGGCACGCTTGTGATCGGGAGTTCGGCAGATGAGACGAGCTATCACCACAATTATCCCGGGATCTACTTGCACACGTTGTATGTGAGCGCGATCCGCTACGATGCAGAAAAAGTCGAAGAGTCGAAGACCTTTTTGAATTTTACGAACTGCTCGAACTTTGGGGGTAAGTTGGTGATCTCGACCCCGGGAGTAAGCTGTTCATCCGAAGCGACGGGGATCAGCAGCGGCCATGCGGGATTGTTGTACGCGGCAGGAATCAAGTTCAAGGTGACGCCGCCCTTGAATGCGGCAGAAACGTATCAGCTTTTCATTATGAGCGCGGATGATATCAACGTTGCGGAGTCCAAAACAGACAAGACCAAGTATCCATCGGGCCCGGGATGGGATCATTACTTTGGTTACGGTCGCAACAACGCTCGGCGCTCGGTGGAATGGGTGCGCGATGGCGCGATCCCACCCACGGCCCTGATCACCAGCCCACGTTGGTTTCAACCGATCTACCCGACCAAAACACCCACCGTCGCGATCGAAGCCGAGATCGAAGCACGCCGTCACGAGCGATTTGACTACATCTTAGAGGTCGCAAAAGGCGTTCAGCCCGAAGAAAGCGCGTATCGCAAGATCAAAGAAGAAAAAAGCGTCACGCAAGCGATCAAAGGCAAAGTCGCAGACTGGTCTGTCAAAGACGAAGACTACGAAAAAACGGGAGCCACCACACGCAACGCCCACAAGCACAGCTACACCATCCGCATCCGTGTGACGGCGTACCGAAAAGACGGAAAGACGGACAAAGGCGAGTTCCGCAAAACCGTCCATCTGCTCGATGATCCCGATCTCGTGGCGGCATTTCCGATGTATCTCGACGCAGGAGGCGCCCCCTCGCTCAAGATGGCTGACCTCAACAACGACGGAAAACAAGAACTGATCGTCGCAAGCGAAAGCGGAACCATCCACGCCTTCGATATCAACGGAAAAGATATCAAAGGCTGGCCCGTCCAAACCAAGCTGTTGGCCTTTTTTGATCCCAACAACCCTAACAACCACCTCAAAGCCCCCGCCTACGACAAAGAAGGGTTTCGCAAAGACTACCGCCAATCGATTATCGCCACCCCCGCGATCGGTGATCTTGATGGCGATGGAAAACTCGAAGTGGTCGTCGCAAGCTACGACGGTGAAGTCTATGTTTTCGGGCATGACGGAAAGCCCAAAGCAGGGTTTCCCGTCAAACTCGATCCTGAAAAGTCGAAGAAGACGGACAAAAACAACCGACTGGAGTACGGGATCTTTGCTTCTCCTGTGTTGTTTGATCTCGATGGCGACGGAAAGCTGGAGATCATCGTGGGGGCGATGGATGGGCATGTTTATGTGTGGCGGCACGATGGTTCGATGCAATCGGGCTTTCCTGTCGAGCTGAGCGACAAGAGCGAAGCGACACCCCAGAGAGGGCGGATCATGTCGACGCCCACAGTCGGAGATGTCGATGGGGACGGAAAGCCCGAGATATTCGTCGGAACCAACGAGATCTACAAAGAGGAAAAAGAAGCCCGATTGTACGGCATCCACCACGACGGCAACAACCACGCAGGCGGCCCCTACCTCGCAGGATGGCCCGTCAAGATATTTACCTTGGCGGGTGATGTGTTGCCGTATGTGGGTCGCGGAAACCCCAACTCGCCGGCCCTTGCGGACTTTGATGGCGATGGAAAGCTAGAGATCGTCAACGGTACGATGTTTTTTTATCCGACGATCTACAAGGCGGATGGAACGCAGTTTCGACAGGGCCTTCCAGCGCCGTTTGGTGCAGGGACGGACTCGACCGACACACAGATGATCTTTGGTCTCAACAACCCGTCGCTCGCGGATCTCGATGGCGACGGCATCCCCGACTTGATCGGCGGTGGTGTGGGCGGAAACGCTTTGAAAGCGATCGCAGGGCCGGGAGGAGTACGCGCAGAGGCCGAGCATCTGTTGGGGGCATGGAGTGGCAAAACAGGTCGGATGTTGGCGGGTTTTCCGCGTGTGGTTGAAGACTTCCAATTTTTTATGAATCCCGTGGTTGCAGAGATATCAGGCGACGACAAATACGACGTGATATCGGGAACAGGGGGCTATCTCTTGCACGCGGTGGGATCGGATGGAAAGCCCGTTGCAGGCTATCCCAAACAAACAGGTGGTTGGCTGGCAGCTTCGCCAACAAGCGGCGATATGGACGGAGACGGAAAACGCGAACTTGCGGCGCTCACACGCAACGGCTGGTTGTTTGTGTGGCGCACCAAAGGCGACGCAGGGATCAAAGCGCAATGGGAATCCTTTCACCACGATCTCGCCAACACAGGTAACTTTAGCGTGCCCTTGCCGGGCCGTCGCATCGGAGATGCCCCCGAAAAAGTCGACGAACCCAACCCATCAGATGGCGGAAACACCGACAAGACCAGTCCCGCCACAGGATGCGGATGTCAAAGCAGCGGTGAAAGCGGATTCTCGATCGGCTTGCTGTTGATTTTGTTGTGTTGGCTGGCACGCCGCCGATTTGTGGGGGTTGGATGATCGAGCAATTGTCGGCTCCTTTTGTGGTGTTTGCGCTAGAGGAGCGAGCATTAGCGGCGCATCAAGCGATACAAACCTTCGCGGCTTACGGTCGTGCGCGAGCGTTGGGAGAAGCCTTTTCTTTGCGCGCCTACTGGTGCGAACAAAAGCGATGGCTGTCGCCCTCGTTGTACGATGCTTTGTGGGAACGTTTCTCAACGGAAGCATCCGCAGAACAGCCGGAAGAAATCTTGGACGTGGAGACACAACACAGCCGCGATCTCGACTGCTTGGCGACGGTACAGCTTTACATGCTCCAACACCCGACAGATTCACAAGAAACGCCCCCACCCATCCAAATCGAGCGCGGCAAGAAGCAAGAAAAGCAACACGGCGCGATCCTTCAAATCGCAAAAGAGCGAGGCGTGAGCGCAAAAGACAGCGGGCTGAGCGCAAAGGAGGAAGGCCCCAAAACACAGGTTCTTTCGGTGTCTGTCACCGAAGCAAGCGAGGATATCTCCGCCCAAGCGCATCTTGTCGAAGCGCCGCAAGTGCTTTGGCAACCCGCCCGTGTCTATGCCGAACGTTACAAAGAAGAAGAAGAACTGGGGCGCGGCGGTCTTGGACGGGTGGTGGCGCTGTACGATCGCAATGTCGGTCGAAAAGTGGCGAGCAAGATGCTGTTGAAAGGCACAGGCGCATCGTTTCGAGAGCACCAGCGGTTTTTTGAAGAGGCCCGACTGACGGGGCAATTGGAACATCCCAACATTATTCCGATCTATGATATCGGCGTGTTGGAAGATGGGCAGCCCTATTACACCATGCGCTTGAGTTCATCGCGAAATCTTGCGCAAGTGTTAGAGGAACGCAGCGCCTCGATCTTGCAATTGCTCAAGATCCTTCAACAGATGTGCATGGGCCTCGAGTACGCGCACAGTCGAAATGTGATCCACCGCGATATCAAGCCCGCCAATATCTTGCTTGGTGAGTTTGGAGAGGTCTTGATCTTGGATTGGGGGATCGCAGAACGCACAGCCCCCGAAGACCAAGCCGACGGATTCGGCGCGCAAGCCCCCAAAGACAAAGTCCCACGCGGAACCCCCGCATACATCGCCCCCGAAGTCCTCACCAAAGGCATGATCACACCCGCTTTAGACCAATACGCCTTGGGGGTGATCTTGTACGAGATCTTGACGGGAAGACGGCCATTTGAAGAATTCAACCTGTTTACGTTGATCTTCAAAGTCAGCTTTGAAGAGCCCTATCCACCGAGCCATTGCGATGTATCTTGGGAAGTCCCCGAAGAACTCGAACAGATCTGCTTGCGGATGTTGGCCAAAGATCCCCAAGCGCGTTTTCCGTCTTGTCGTGCAGTCTATGATCAGTTGGAAGAATATCTGGAAGGCACCAAAGAAAAACAACGACGGAAGGAAGCCGCTCTTTCTCGGATCGCAGAAGCCGACGCGATCAAGGTAGAGTTCTACGAAAAGCGCGCACAGTTGGGCGATTTGCGCAAAGAATGGGAAGACGCCCAAAAAGCCGTTGAACCGTGGGACAGCCCCGAATCCAAACGCGAAGCATGGGCCAAAGAAGACAAGTTCCTCGAATTCGAGCAAGAAGTGGTGCGGCTATTTGGGGCGGCGGTTCAAAAGTACATTCGCGCATTGGAACACGAACCCGGGAACGCAGACGCCAAAATCGGCCTTGTCGAGTTGTATTGGCAGCGCTTCTTGGAGGCCGAACGCGAAGGCGACACCTTGCAACAGATCTATTACCGCGATCTGGTCGAGTTTTATGACGACGGAACCTACGCGAGATTGCTGCACGGCCAAGGGTTCGTTGAGATCACCACAGACCCCAACGATGCGACCGTGCAGGTCTTTCGCTTCGAAGAACAACAACGCCGACTTCAACCGATCTTTCAATGCGAAGCAAGCAAAACCCCAAGAACGCTTGAGATGCCGCAAGGCTCGTATCTCTTGCGCCTCCATAAACAGGGGCGACGGGACACGCTTTACCCGCTACAGATCCAACGAACCACCCGCGATGCTGTGCATCTTCGCTTGTACCGCGAAGAAGAGATCGGTGGGGCGTATGTACACATCCCCGCAGGTCCATTTCCATTTGGCGGCGATCCAGAAGCCTTGATGGGGCTACCTTTTTCGCACCAAACACTCGATGACTTTTTTATCTCGCGCTATCCCGTCACGTTGGGAGAATACCTGATCTATGTAAATGCTATCCATGCCGAAGATCCCGCTCGTGCAGCGGATCTGGTTCCGCGCTCTGGGCAAGAAAACTACGCGGTGTTGGAGGGGGATCACTATATTCCCCATCGTGCGGCCTTGTTGGAAGGTGAGATCACCCAACGCTATCCCGTTAGTGAAGAGCACGAAGGGCGTCTGCCTGTGTTTGGCGTGAGTTGGTTTGAAGCGGTTCTGTACTGTCGCTGGCGGACCCAACGCGAAGGGCGCTTGGTGTCCTTGCCCTCCGAAGAACAATGGGAAAAAGCCGCAGGGTGCTTTGATCAGCGGATCTATCCTTGGGGCAATCGTTTTGATGCAACCTTTTGTAAGATGGGGCGTTCTCGCCCTGCCAACCAGCTACAGCCTGAACCGATCGGTGTCTTTACGGCGGATCAGTCCGTGTATGGGATGTGCGACGTCGTGGGGTGCATCAGCGAATGGACGCTGACGATGTCCCCCGAAGAAGTCGCCCGACTTACCGAAGATCCCAAGATCACCCCCACCCAACGAGGTGGAGGATGGATCGCCGCCAACGAACGAAGTTTACGCCTTCGCACGCGATTACCACGCCCAGAAGGGACACGCACCTACAACTGCGGCTTTCGCGTTGTTGCTTATCCCAAACAGCCAAGCTAGAGTGTATTCTTTACCATACACTGCATCCATAAAAAAAAGAGGGCCGCGACATCCTTGACAGGATGGCGTGGCGCAACGAAGCAGCAAAGGCACATAGAACAGTCCTCGCACAGGAGAGAGCATCGCTAGACAAAGAGAAACGAGTTAAAAATGGGCTTATCTTGTTTTTTTGGCATAAATGTTGTTTTCGGTCGAGAGGAAGCATCACGTTTTAGCAAAGAAAGCAGGTGATCAGATGCCAAGGCAAGAATGGAAGATCGGTGGGTTGTTTGTGGGATGGGCGTTGGCTTGGCTCGGGTTGTGGGGCTGTAGTTCATCGACCGGCAATACAAAGCCGGTGGGCCAATTGCCTCCAGACACGGTCGCTTTCAAGACCGAGACGGCGATCTGCCCCGATCGGTTGCTGTCGAGTTCGCCCGTCAAGTTCGATGGAGAGGCTTGTGATATCAACAAAAGCGAGCCTTGCAATAGCGGATGCCGTCCTGCGGTGACCTTGGCATCGAGCAAGATCGAAGGGGACGTGGATGCGTTGTGTGGGCAATCTGGCGTGTTGTGCGTTGGAAAAGGCCGAAGCCTCGAAGAGATCAAAGAACTACCCAAGCGATTGCAGGACGACGCAACGATCGTGCGGGTGATCCTGATGGGAGAGGTCTGGCAAGGGCCGATTGAGTTGGGGGGATTGACGCGCACCATCACGATCGAAGGAGTGTCGAACGAAGCCCAAGCGGGTGCGCGCATCCAATTGCCCGAACAAACCGACGCCCCCGAAGATTATGCAGCCCTCCAGATCGAAAGCAACGCAGATATCACCTTGAAGCGCCTACATATCAGCGGTGGTGGGCATGGGGTGTTGATCCGCTCCGCCCGCATCGTCATGCTCGAAGATATGGTCCTTACAGAAAATCGGCTATCTGGTTTGCACGTCGAGTCTGCCGAGGAAGTCAAGATCCTCCAAACGCAAGCTACGCAAAATGGCAAGCCGCTGTTGCGCGAGGGTTCAACAGAACCCGTCTCACGGCTGCGTTTCGGCATCCTGTTGGGAAAAGTCAAAGTCGTCTCGGTCGCCAACTCAGAGATCGCCCACAACGGAGCGGGCGGGTTGGCGCGGGCATGGGAAACCAAAGCGGTAGGAGTGACACATGATCACCGTGTGACAGGACGTTACGAAAAGTACGGCGTCGGCGTCACCCACGATCACAAAGTCGCCATGCGTTCGACCTACGTTCACCACAACGGCCCGATCGCAGCGGATACACGGCGCAGTCAAGAAGATTGCTCCACACGTTGCCCAAGAAGCACCTTCTGTGAGGCTGGCCTCTGCCGTCCTTCCTTGGTGGAAGATGGGCAAGAACCCACCCAAGGGCAGCGCTTGTTGGGCGTCGGTGTCCATATCGCAGGCGCAGGCGTCGTTGAGATCGAAGGCAACAGCTTTTTTGGCAACGACACCACTGGCGTGATCGTGCATTCGAGCGCAACGGTCAGCTTGTCGCGAAACGCATTCGAGCGAAACGGCGTTCGTTCGGCCCAAACCAACGCTGAAATCGCAGATCGCTTTGCTTATCCAGCAGCCCATCTCTGGCACGTTCAAAAAGATATCCGCGCAGAAAGCAACGTATTTACCGACAACTACGGCGACGGATTGCGTGTCGGCCACCAACAGGTCGTCGGGCAAGACGTGGGCAACCTCAAGACCAACCTTTTCTCGAACGCCTTTTGGGGCCAAGGCCGCACCCGTCCCAAAGGCGAGTTTCCCGCAGGAACAGGACTCCGTATCGCCCATGCAACTGACGGAGTGGATGCCGAAGTTCGCGTGGAAAAGAACTACTTTCATGGCAACGGAGCCGCAGGATTGGGCGTTTCAGGCAAAGGATCGTTCAACGTTGCGGAAAACAAGTTTGAAAAAGAGCGCTTGCGCGCCATCGCTTTCCACGATGTCAGAAGCGCCAACACCGTCATCACTCGCAACAACCTCTCGGATATCCGAGGATTTGGGATCCAGCTTTTTGATATCACAGGTGAGTTCAGACTGTCCGAGTTGTGGATCAACAAAGTCACCCGCATCACCGAAGAAAGCGAAGGCGACGGAATCAACGTCAGCCGCCTCTCGGAGGGCCGCGTTTCGATCCAAACCACAAGCATCCAAGGAGCCGATCGGGCGGGCATCTTCTTGGATGCTGCTCGTGCAGAGCTTTCTGGCAACAACCTCGCCTCGGTTGAAAAGCCCATCATCCTTCAAGGCGATGCTTCCGTCACAGGCGACACCACCGAAGGCGATAGAGTTCGTTCGCCCCTTCCCAACCGCAAGATCGCCCTCCCCTAAACGGCCTTCCCTACGCGACGCCTCATCTAAAGCGAAGCAGAAGGGGTCGCATCCCCGACAAGATAAAAGCATGTGATGGTGTAACGTGCGATCCCATCGGGGATAGCGCGCACAGGTTCCACCCAATGAGGCGCCCCTTGAGGGCGGAAGATCAAAGCGCTGTTAAAGACAGGCGGGATCGCCAAAGCGATCCGTTGTTTGTCGGGATGCAAGAAAAACAGATTCCCCCCCCACTCAGGCGACCAATGCGCCGAAAGATTGTACACCACAGCGATGCCTTCGCGTTCGGTGTCTTCGTGCATCGCGAAAAAATCCCCCTCCCGCAAACGTGATATCTGGACTTGGATGGCCGAGTGCGTTGGACGAGGATGCGGCCATCCCACCAACCATTGATGCGCTGCTGCGGCCTCTTTGGTGCGCAACCAAGTGACAAGTCTTGTCAAGATGCCCGACGGTGCGAGTTCATCCATCGGAAGGATATCGATCTGGTAATCCGAAAAATGATGCCGAACAAAAGACGCCGTGGATAATTCTTTCCAGATCGCCCACGCCTGTTCGACAGGGAAAGCCTCTTGCAAAGCAACGTGCGGGATCGGCCCTTCAAAAAGAAAGTGTTGGCGGATCGTCGTCACGATAGCAGGATCGAGAAGCTGAGGATGCCACCACCGCGACACATTCGCTTGATCGGGCGGAGAGTCGTGTACGATCGCTCGCCAGTTCGAGCCAAAGCGGTGATCCACAAGATGAGGAATAAAAAAGGCCCCTCGTTCGGACGCTTTGGGAAGACTCTCCCACGCAGGCCAAGCGTGCTCCAAAAACAAAGAACGGCTGCGCTGTTGACATCGATCGCTCGGGGATCGACCTCCTTCGTTCGCGGATTCTGGTCGATTCACGCTGATCCTCCATTCGCTTGTTGAGCTGCTCAGGTCGCCGCTTGTTCGACCAAGAAAGCAGCCAAACGCTTGATCAAAACCCCTTCTTCGGGATCGTCGAAGTACGATATCGCAGGTGTTGGATTGCACTCAAACACCACAAAACGCCCATCTGCTTGCCGTCGCATATCGACAGCCGTCCAAGACAGCCCAAGTACCGACGCAGCGCGTACACACAACGTCCACGCTTCTTCTGGAATCACCGCTGGTCGGGCTTGATCGACCGCTTCACGTGCATCCACCAACCCTTCCGTTGGCAACGAAAAAGCCCCCACAGGTTCGCCATCCAACACATACGCTCGGAACTCTTCGCCCAGAATCTCCTCCTGAAACAACACAGGGCAATGCACCAATAACCCCAACCGCTCGGGTTGAAGGTCGCCGCTCAACAAACGCTGCACCATCGCACCTCCCCCCAACGGCTTGTAGATCACACGAGGATGCTGTTCAATAAACGCCAACAACGCCGCAGGATCGGACGTTGCGAGACTTTCAGGTACAGGAATGCCCCGCGCTTTTAAGCGTGCAAGCTGGTGCAGCTTGAGTTCGTGCAAACGCACCGAGGCCATCGGATTGATCATCCGCGTCCCTTGCTCTTCCAAGATCTCCAGTACAGACGCAATCAACGATTGACGCTCCCGCTCTGCGACGTACATCTCTTGCCAGATATCAAAGTTGCGCCGCGAAAATTGCTCGGGGTCGGTTGAAGGCACACCCGTGTGGATCGTCCGCAAATACACACAACGCAACGCATCCAAACGTTCCCCCTCATAAAGCAACGCTCCTCGGTCGTACGTCAGCGTTCGTGCTTCTGGAACAGCCGCCGTCTCCAATAGCCAAGGCGAACCACCCGCCCGCTCCACCGCCTTCATCACATACATCGCTTGCTCGTCTTGTCGGGATGCAACAATTCCGACACGCTTCTTCTCCACGATCTGGATTCCTCACAGTACTTGTTTTGTTGATAAGACTTACGCATTTGGATGGTTTGGTGTTTATCGATTCAGTTTTGTGGGGGGCAGCCCCACACCCCCCCAGAAATGGGTTATTTGTTTTTTTAAGTTTTTTTGGGGGCGAGCCCCCCCCCCCCCACGGTGGAAAG
>CAUJFU010000319.1 GCA_963169055.1 Myxococcota bacterium | reverse complement strand
CCGCCGCCGTCGAGAAATGAAAGTGCAAAGCATAACAAGCACAGACCGGCGATCTCAAACCAAAGGCGAACGAGGGGGCGAATACGATGATCCAAGGGCTTACCTCAACAACATATGGATAGGGGGGGCTTTCTGTTACGTTGGGGGGTGATGGCATCTCTTGCGCTGGGAATCGGCAGTGTGTTTTAATGCCGAGCGCCTCTATGTACCTCAAACGAGGTGCAATTGCACGGCTTGTTTTGAGATAGGCGAGGAAAGGCGGATGGCGATGGCTGGCCTGATCAGCGTGATCATGTTGACTTTGAACGAAGAAGAAAATCTTCCGGGCGCGTTAGAACACCTACGAGGATGGGCGGATGAAGTGTTTGTGGTGGATAGTTTAAGCACAGACCGCACCGTCGATATCGCGTTGGAAGCGGGGGCCATGGTGGTGCAGCGACCCTTTACGAACTTTGGCGATCAGTGGAATTTTGCGTTGCATTGTTTGCCGATATCCAGCGCATGGACGATGAAGATGGATCCAGACGAACGACTGTCTGTGCCTTTGATGGAAGAGATCACAGAAGCCTTGCGAAGCGATCAAGAAATCACAGGATATTCGATGGATCTGCGTCTTTGGTTTATGGGCGAGCCGCTGCATGCGATGGGAGAAGTCTTGCGGATATGGAGGACAGGTTCTTGTCAATTTTCGGATGTGTTGGTCAACGAACATCTCATCATCGAAGGGCGAATTCAAAAATTGAAGGGGATCATGGAACACCTTGATAGTCCCACGCTGCACCATTGGTTCGAGAAGCAAAACCGGTACACGACGATGGAAGCGATCATGCGGATGCGCAAGGACGCCTTGGCTGCGGATGCGAAGTGGTGGGGAAGCGCGTTGGAGCGTCGGATGTTTTTGAAAAAGATCTTTTATCGTATTCCTTTTCGTTATTCGCTGTTATGGTTGTATGAATTTTTCTATCGCCAAGCGTATCGGGATGGGCGGGTGGGGTTGGCATGGGCGCATTTGCGTGTGGAAGTGATGCGCAATATCGAGTACAAGTACAAGGAGATGGTGAAAAAAGGGACGATTTCTGAAATGCCAAAAGCCAAGAGCGGGGACTATGATCCGCGCATCCTCTCGTCTGCTTTGCAAGCGGAAGCGATGGAGAAAGACAAAAGCCGCTTGCAAGGAAAGCGCACGCAAATGAGCAGCGAAGGGTGAGGGGCGAGAAAAACAGAAGGAACCGTAGCGGTTTGGAGGCGGTGCTGGCCTGAGCAAGAAACGGAAGGAACAGTAGCCCCACAGCCGGTCTGGGTTGGAAAAAAGTGCTGGTTGGAGAAAAAGGCGAAGGCAAGCGGATCAGACCAAAGGAAGGGAACTGCG
The DNA here is from genome assembly GCA_963169055.1 of Myxococcota bacterium. Classification (GTDB taxonomy): domain Bacteria; phylum Myxococcota_C; class UBA6777; order UBA6777; family UBA6777; genus JAKLKB01. Next base: position 7,094 of record CAUJFU010000319.1, on the reverse strand, counting down.
GGGTTTTTGTGGCGGGAGGGAAGTTTCGGTGGAGAGGAGGGGTTGGATGTCGAGGCAGGCTTTTTCGATGTGTTGGAGTTGTTGACCAAAGAGAACGATGATCTCGCGCCAAGCAAGGCGAAGATCACAACTGGTTGGGTCCGCGTGTTGGATGGGGATCTCCCAAGAGAAGGTATCGCCGTTGGCGAGCGTATATGTTTCGGTGTGGGGAGGGAATTCGGAATGGATGGGGTGTGTGTTTTTGTGATGGTAGAGTGTTGTTTTTTGGGCGTCGTAGAGGGTGACTTGGTGGGGTTTGAGGGCGCGACAAACCCAATCGAGTTCTTGGAGAAGGTCTTCTTGTGTTTTGATGGGCTCGATGGTGCCGGGGAGATAAGCGATCACGGAGAAGAAGAACTTGACTTCGCGGCGGTTGTCGAGGACATCGCGCAAGCGGTCAACGCGGAAGTACCCCAAGACAAAAACAAAAAAGAACAAAACGAAAGCCGCAAGCAAAAGCAAGAGCCAAAAGATCGCGGGGGTGGTCGCAAAAAGGTGCGTGCCGATCGAAACGAAGGTCATAAACATCGAAAAGAGGCCAACGATAAAAAGGACGCGGCGGGGATTGCGAAAGCGCCGCATCAGTCGGTGGTGGATATGTCCCAGATCCGAGGACATGATCGGCTTTCCACGGATAAAGCGGCGAACAATCGAGAGAAAGACGTCAAGCAAAGAAAAGGCAAGCAAGAGCAGAGGAGCCAAGATCATCAAGGAAGTGTCGCGCTTTTGCATATTGCCACCGACAACGACGACGGCGAGCAAAAAGCCGAGCAGCATACTTCCTGTATCACCGAGAAAGATCTTGGCGGGGGGGAAGTTGTGGTACAAAAAGCCGACAAGGCAACCCGCTAGGGTAAACGAAAAGAAGGCGATGAAGGGGTTTCCGAGCCACAATGCGATCAGGCCGTTGCCAAGGGCGGCAAAGAAGCACACAACAGAAGCCAGCCCATCCATGCCGTCGATCAAGTTGATGGCGTTGATGATGGCGATGGTCCACACGACGAAAGCGATGCTTCCCAACGCGCCAAAGGGGATATCGACGATAAAGGGGATGCTTACGGCGGGGATACTGAAGCCAAAAGCAACGCAGACCAAAGCAGAGAAGAGTTGTCCAAGAAGTTTGGTGCGCGCACGGAGAGCGACGATATCGTCGATGATGCCGACGATCAGGATCGACGTTGCGCCGAGAAAAACACCAAGCAATTTCCATTTGTAGAGCCAAAGTGTTTGGATGATCGGTCCGTCCGTGAAAAAGAGTGCGATCAGGCTGATGGTGGAGAGAGCGCCATAGATGGCGATCCCACCGAGGAGTGGGGTGGGTTCGCGGTGAACCGATCGCCCACCTGGGTAAGAGATCGCCCCTAGGCGAAGCGCCAGTCTCTGCACACCAAACACCAAGAATAATGTAAGAAAAAGTCCGCTAAATGTTGAAACGATATAGATCATCTTGACCACCCATGAATGAGGCAGGAATTGTTGGATTGAGAAAGCCCGATGTTGTAAGAGGATAAAGCATTGGGGGGTTGGATATTCTTGATCGCGTTGTCAACTCTTTTGTCCCAATCAAGCCCTGCTGTGTATCGCAACGCTATTACAGAGGGCCGCGCGAAACATTACACACTCGCCTATTTTTGGGTAGAGGGGAGGGCGGGTCAAAGGAAACGCAAGGCTACGGCCTCAAGGAAGAAAAACAGCAAGAGCGCAAACAAAAGAAAAGGCCAGAGTCGTTCAGATTGCGAAGAGAAACCTGCGCGAGAAGTTTGCGTAAGCTGTCCGCTTTTTTGTATTTCTTGATCGGAGAGAGGACGGATATCCGATTCAGCGGGATCGATATTGACGGAAAGAGGGAGCGAATCGATTTGTTTGCCTTGGCGTTCAAAGTGATAGTTCCCGGGTTGTGGTGCTCCGGGGAAAGGGAAACCGCGTTCTTCGGGGCGCAAGAGGACGGAAGGAACGCCTTTGGGTGGGAGGACGCGGAGGGTGTCTTGTCCGGGGAGTTGGATGTGGGTTTTTTGGGCGATGCGCAAGGTTCTTCCGCGATGGAAACGGGCTCCTCCTGCGAGGTATGTAAAGACGTGCTGTATCCAAGGTTGAAAGAACGGTCGGATCGGGAGATCGGTCCAGTCGCGATCAATGGTCGTGGTCAGGAGGAGGACGCGACCTTGTCCGACTTTTCGTTCGAGGAGGGCGGGAGGGCCGTGGCTAAAGCGCCAAAGGATCTCACCGCTTTCTTGGGCGCGGCGTGTTTCAACGAGCATGAGTTTGGTGGCGCGGGCGGATTGAAACAGGATGCCATCGCGGTACATTCGCTGAAATATCGGGTGGTTAACTTGAACTTCGCCAAAGAAGCGAGAAAGCGCCACGCCTGTTCCATCGGGGCGTTGTGCTGCAAAAGCGACACCCCGCAACTGGCGAGGCAAAAGGTCAGCGAAGGCGACGTTAAAGGCTTCGGGGCGGACTTGGTTTCCCATCGAGAGAAAAAGTCCACCACCACGAGCGACATAGGCGGGGAGTTGCTCTTGCCAAGCGGTAGGGAGCTGTTCGATGTTGGAGAGGGCGATGACATCGAACTTGTTGGCGGGAGGGAGGTCAGCGGTGGCTTGTTTGATCTCAACGCGAAAGGGAAGCTGATCATCGCGCAGGGCGTTGGTGAGGTAAAAGATCTCGTCGAGGTAGGAGATCGGGCGAGGATCGCCGTTGACGAGCAATATGGAGGGCCGCTTGCGCGTGCGCAGGGAGAAGTAGTAGCGATCGTCGGCATCAAGTCCGTCAGGAGCGATCTGTGCGTATCCAGCGTAGTTTCCAGTTTGAGGGAGTTGGACGACAAAGCGTTTTTGGGCGGTTCCCCAAGGGGGTAGGCGAACAAAGCCGCGTGCGCGGGGCATCTCGTTGAGGACGAGGGTGACGGGCAAGTCGTTGTACGGTTTTGCGGAAAAGTTGCGTAATAGCACATCGAATTGATACGCATCTTGGCCGATATCAGGGGCGGGAGAGACTTGAACGGAGAGGATGGCGCGATTTTCGGCGGGTCGGGTGGGTCGGATCGGAAAAAAGCGTACAAGGATATCTTGGTCGGTCAGACGGGGGTAGGTGATCTGGCTGTGTTGTGTAAAGTCCGAAAAGACGAGGATTTGGGCGCGCACGCCGCGTTGTTTTTGGAGGATGGTTTGCGCACGAAGGATCGCGGCGGCGAGGTCGCTGTTTTCGTACGTGGCGCGCCAAGCGTCGAGCTTGTTGAGCAGGGTATTTTTGTCGAAGGTGAGTTCGGTTTGCTCGTTGCGTTGGGGTTGCGTGACGGCGGCACCGCGCAACAAGGCGAGGCGATCTTCGCCACGAGCGTTGCGTCGAATCCATCGCTGCATGGAGGAACGAGCGCGATCAAAAAGGGTTGGCGCGTTGGGGGCTTCGCGGTAGCGCATGCTCATGGAGTCATCGAGGACAAAAACATAAGCGGCGGGTTGGGCAGGCGAAGAGCCTTGGGCGCGTTGAAAGAAGGGTTTGGCGAAGGCAAGGGCGAGTCCAGCGATCAACAAGCAGCGCAAGAGCAAGAGTAAGAATTGTTTGAGCCGCAAACGACGAGCAACGCGGCGATGCGAGCGCAAGAGAAATTCCATCGCGGCAAAGGGCCAACGTACAGCACGTCGGCGGCTGATCAGGTGGATCAGGATGGGGATGCTGATCGCGAGCAATCCGTAGAGAAAGACCGGTTGAAGAAAAGAGATAGCGTTCACGCGGAGGCTCCGTCTTGGCTCAAGGGCGTTTTCTTGCGCGTGCGCGGCGCAGGATCACATTTCGGATCACTTGGATCATCGGTGTATCGGTGCGGATCCGATGGTAGGTGATGCCGCTGCGCTTGGCGATGTGTTCGATGCGATCTAGGAATTGTTGAAGTTCTTGAAGGTAATAAGGTCGGATGGCTTGGGCGTCGATTTGGAGTCGTGTGGTCGGAGATTCAAGATCTTCAAATAGGGTTTGATCGCGGAAAGGGAAGTCGACTTCGTCGGGATCGAGCAGATGAAAAAGAACGATATCGTGTCCTCGGTGGACGAGCTGTTTGAGAAGACCTTCGAGCTGATCTGGATCAGAAAAAAAATCGGAGATCAAAAACAGAAGGCTGCGTCGTCGGGTGGTTTCGGCGAGTCGTCGGAGGTTTTCGGGAAGCGCAGTGCTTTCTTGGGGGGGGTGGTCGATGGCTTGGGCAAGCGGGAGCAGGTAAGAAGGCTGGCTTTTGGGGGGGAGGTAGTGTTGTTGTTTGCTGTTAAAGGCGAGGAGTCCGATGGCATCGCGTTGGCGGAGCAGTAGATAAGCGAGGGCGATGGCGAGGGAGGCGGCATAGTGGTATTTGGTGGGCCGTTGTTCGCGGTCTTTGGGGTGTTGGGGGTAGTTCATGGAGGCCGAAGCATCGAGCAAGATGTACCCGCGCAGGTTGGTTTCGTCTTCGAACTGCTTGACGTAGTAGCGATCGCTTTTGGCAAAGAGTTTCCAGTCGATGTGGCGGATCTCATCGCCGGGCGAGTATTCTTTGTGTTCGGTGAATTCGATGCTTTGGCCGTGGTGTGGGCTTTGGTGGAGTCCTGCGAGGGCTCCTTCGACATCGCGCAAGGCTTTGAGCGCGATCGGAGGGAGCTTGGTCAGGACTTGGGGATCGAGAAAGGGGATACGACGCATCCGTTTGTGGGCCTTTTGGTCTGTGGCCGAAGCAAGGGCCTTTTGAACTGTACCGAATCTAGGGACTTTGGGTTTGCGGTTGTTATACGATATCCGCAAGATGTGTACACAAAGGACAGTACGTAGACGCCCTATTGTTGGGCAGCCACAAGGGGCTGCCCCTACGTTTTGCGATCACACAATAGGCGGCTCTCGCATTAGGTGTGAGCTTTGAGCAAAGTATCGATGATATCTTCGGGTCGGATCTCTTCGGATTCTGCTTCGTAATTGGTGAGGATCCTGTGAGAGAGGACTTCTTTTGCGAGGGCGCGTACGTCTTCGACTTCGACCGAATAGCGGCCTTGGAGGATGGCGCGGGCTTTGGCTCCGAGGATGAGGTTTTGGGAAGCGCGAGGTCCAGCGCCCCAAGTGAGGTATTGTTTGGCGAAGGGATGGGCTTCTTCGGCGTCGGGGCGGGTGGAGCGGACGAGTCGGACAGCGGCGCGGGTGGCGTGATCGGGGACGGGGACGCGGCGAACGAGATCTTGGAGGGAGCGGATCTTGTCGGCGTTGAGGAATTTTTGGACGTTGGGTTTGTAGTCGCTGGTGGTGCTGCGGACGATCTCTTCTTCTTCGGTTGCGCTGGGATAACCGATGCGGATCTGGAGCATAAAGCGGTCGAGTTGGGCTTCGGGGAGGGGATAGGTGCCTTCTTGTTCGATGGGGTTTTGGGTGGCCATGACAAGGAAGGGGAGATCGAGGGAGTGGGTTTTTCCGCCGGCGGTGACGCGGTATTCTTGCATGGATTGGAGGAGAGCGGCTTGGGTTTTGGGGGGAGTGCGGTTGATCTCGTCGGCGAGAAGGAGGTTACAGAAGATCGGCCCACGCACGAAATGCAAGCTGCGTTTTCCTGTGCTGTGGTCTTCTTCGAGGATCTCGGTGCCTGTGATATCGGAGGGCATGAGGTCGGGAGTGAATTGGATGCGGTTGAAGGCGAGGTCGAGGATCTCGGCGAGAGTGGCGATCAGGAGGGTTTTGGCGAGACCGGGGACACCGACGATCAGGGTGTGTCCGCGAGAAAAGAGAGCAACGAGCAAAGACTCGATCACATGGTCTTGTCCGACGATGCGTTTGTGGAGCTCGGCGTGGATCTGTCGGTAGATGGTATGGAGTTCTTGGACCTCTTCGAGGTCTTTTTTGGGATCGAGCGCGGTCGAGGGTGACTCGTTGGGGGACAATACTTTCTCCATCGGGACACGGCTTCCTTTCTACAGGGTCAGAGCGTGCGTTGTATCCGTGTGTATGCGTCAGGCGGCGGGTTTATACACCGATCGACGGGTGAGAGCAACGGACGACAAGGGATGTGTATGATGGTGCGTTATTTGTTGTTGCGCAAGATCGCGATGATATCGCGTGCTTGGCGCAAGAGGGCTTGTTCTCCGAGGGTTTGATAGATGCGGACGAGATAGGTGTGGATGGTGGGGTGAAAGGGGTTGATCTGGACGGCTTGTTCAAAGGCATGGCGGGCTTCTTTGAGGCGCTGGAGGTGGTAGTAGGCACGCCCGAGATGGACGTAGGTCGTCACGTCGCTGGGGTAGAGGGCGAGGGTGGGTTTGAGGGTAGTGATGATCTCTTCGTAGCGTCGGAGGGCAAAGAGGGCGAGAGCCATCTTGTTTTGCAGGCTTGGGTCGCGATCTTTGAGGTAGTGTTCGGCTTTGCGGTATTCGAAGAGTGCGGCTTGGTAGCGTGCATATCGTCGGAGCATCTCACCGAGCCGAAGATGGCGATCTCCGAGTTCTTTGGCGGTGGTGGGTTTGAACCAAAGGTTGCGTTCGCGGTCTTTTTGTTCTTTGGATTTTTGGGGGGCATGGCCTTTGATGACGTGCTTTTTGGGCATAATTCCCGCGATATAACGGAGTTTTTGCTGTTTCATGTAGCGCTTCCACGCTTCGAGGAAGTCGTCAAAAGGCAGACCTGCGATGCGGGCGACTGCGTCGGGGACGGGGGCACCTTGGTGGATGGTTTGAAGAAGTTGAGGGATCGCGTTTTTGCCCTTGCGATGGACGAGATAGAGGATCACGGTGTAGACTTGGGCGTAGGCTTGGGCGGCCATCTCTTGGCTGGGGAGTTTGGCCATTGAGGGGTGCATTTTTTCGAAGGGAACGAGCTTCTCGTCTTCGAGGGCTTTGGCGAGCAGGCTTTCGGAGTAGGGGCCGAGTTTGGCGGGGGAGTCTTGTCGCCAGAGGGTTTCGGCGTAGCGGGCGAGTCCTTCGTGGAGCCAGATGGGGACGCCTTCGGTGATGCGGTTGATCAGGAGGTGGGAGAATTCGTGGACGGCGGTATCGAGCCAGCGGTAGCCCTTGAACAGCGAGCGCGGAGAAGTGAGCATGATACGGTTGTATTTGCAA
>CAUJFU010000318.1 GCA_963169055.1 Myxococcota bacterium | reverse complement strand
TGGCGAAAAAACCCGTGATCACTGGAAAACACAAAACGCCTGCACCAACACCTCGCAATCCGCCCCTCCGTCGCCCTGTGTCGCTTATCGTTCTTGCACACAACCCACGCTTTGGTGTGCTTTCCAAGGAGGGCACCAAGTCCCGAGCTTCGCAGGCACAGGCATCCGAGACTTTTTCCTTGGCCTCCCGTAGCCTCGATGGTATCGGGGTTAGAGGACGAGGCGGTCACTCTTTTCGTAAAGGTCGTGGCGCATCGCTTGGATGTTTTTGTCTTTGAGGTAGGCTTCGAGGGTAGCGTGGCGGTCGATCACACCGCGATCTGCGATCTCGATGATGCGATTGGCGACGGTGTTGGTGAACTGGTAGTCGTGGGATGAAAACAAGATGATCTCGGGGAATTGGATCAAGCCGTTGTTGAGGGCGGTGATCGCTTCAAGATCGAGGTGGTTGGTGGGTTCATCGAGGATGATCGCGTTAGAACCGCTGAGCATCATCTTGGAGAGTATGCAACGGACTTTTTCGCCCCCCGAAAGGACGGTGGATTTCTTGAAGACTTCATCGCCCGAAAACAGCATCCGACCGAGAAAACTGCGCGCAAAGGGTTCACCTTCGCTTGGGGGGGCGTACTGAAGAATCCATTCGATCAAGTTGAGATCGCTCTTGAAATGCTCGTCGTTTTCTTTGGGCAGATACGCCTTGGTAATGGTCGTTCCCCATTGAATCGAACCTGCATCGGGCGCGATCTCGCCCATAATCATCTGAAAAAAGGTCGTCTTCGCAAGACTGTTTGGGCCGATCAAGGCGATCTTGTCGCCCTTTTTGACCGACAAGTTAAAGTCCTTAAACAATTGCACCCCATCGACAGACTTTTCCAGCCCTTCGATCTCCAAGATGATCTTCCCACAAGGACGCTCTGGCTTAAAACCAACAAACGGAAACTTGCGGTTGGAGGCGGGCATTTGTTCGATCTCGATCTGATCGAGCAGTCTTTTACGGGACGTGGCTTGTCGTGCTTTTGAAGCGTTCGAGCCAAAGCGCAAGATAAACTCTTTGAGTTCTTTGATCTTGTCTTCTTTTTTCTTGTTTTCGTTTTGGCGCTGTTGCATCACCAACTGGCTGGATTGATACCAAAAGTCGTAGTTTCCGACGTAAAGCTTCAATTGGGCGAAGTCGATATCCGCAACGTGTGTGCAGACGTTGTTGAGGAAGTGGCGGTCGTGGGATACCACGATCACGGTGTTTTCAAACTTGCTCAAAAAGTCTTCGAGCCATTGGATCGATTGTAGATCCAATTGGTTGGTGGGTTCGTCGAGAAGAAGGATATCAGGGTTTCCGAACATCGCTTGAGCAAGCAATATCCGCACTTTTTGCGTTCCTTCTAGCTCTTTCATTAAACGCTCGTGGATCTCAGGTTCGATACCAAGGCCACTTAACAAGTTCGCAGCTTCGTATTCGGCCTCGTATCCGCCAAGATCCGCAAACTCTCCTTCGAGATCCGCAGCCCGCATACCGTCTTCTTCGCTCATATCGGGCTTTGCATACAGCGCCTCGCGTTCTTTCATCACGCGATAAAGCTCTTTGTGCCCCATGATCACGGTATCCAAAACGCGATGCTCATCGAACACAAATTGATCTTGGCGCAACACAGCGATCCGCTTGTTGGGGGCGATCAGAACACGCCCCGAACTCGGTTCGAGTTCCCCCGCAAGGATCTTGAGGAAGGTAGACTTGCCTGCCCCGTTTGCGCCGATCAACCCATAACAGTTGCCCGGGACAAATTTTACATCGACATCCTTAAACAAGACGCGACCGCCAAAAGAGAGGGTGACACGCTCAACCTGAATCATCAAAAGCTCCATCAATAGGGGAATTGAACCAAGGCGCAGAAGCAAACTTCTGCAACGCCATTGCCTACACGATATCCTCGTGTCGTGTGGACAGAGCCTTTTGCCACGAAAGTGCAAGACTTTCAACAAAGATTTTCGAAAAATGTTTTAGGGCAGATCCACAGGATAGACACGGCGAGGAGAGGGCGGGGTGTGTTGGGTGTGCAGGCTTTGCCAAAGGTTCCAAAGCTGCCGATGCTGCTCTTTGATCGCGGCTTGGCTTGCGTGATAAGCATGGGCGCTGATCTGGTACGGGGAGGGAGATGTCGAGAGATCGCGTTCGGCCATTCCAAAAAGCAAACCGCCCACCGTCACCAACCCCAACAGATATCCCCAAAGGCCCGTACGATCCGACCACACCGTCAAAATCAAACTCAGCACGCCCAAGATCGCACCCAGCACCAACACACAAACCAGCAGCGCCCCGAGCGAAAGCGTATAGCGCATCACCACGCTGCGCTGCCACAAAGCATTTCCCACGATCTCCAGTCCGACAAACAACGTCAGAGAAAAGACGAACGCACGCAAAAGCCCGATCCATACGGCCTGAACCAAACCTTGCCAGCCCTCCTTCAAACCAAGCCGCGCACAAGGCACGACCACCCACCATACAAACAACGTCCCCAACGCGCTCGAACCCGCCGCCCACCACGCAGCCCCCGGGTGCAATCGAAACACCCCTTCCAACGTCGGCATACTCCCGTCACCCAACATCGATTGCAAAAACAACAGCCCCAACGCGCCCCCAAAGAAAAATCCCCCCAAATACAAGATCCCCATCCAACTCATCCACAACGCCCCAGCACTCGGGCGATCATCGCGTGCGATCCCCGCAATCAAACCACCCCCCAACCCCGACAACAACCACCACAAACTGATCTCCCCTTCCCGCACCCAACCCAACAAGATCCCGTTGGACAACAGCCACGTCAACAACAAAGCTCCCATCACTCCCCACGACGAGATCCCCCACCAAAACGTCATCTTGGGCGTCCACAGCGACCGATAGATCAAGCTGCGCTCGGCTTTCTCGATCTGCCTCTTTTCAAAACGCTCCGCACGAAGGCGCTTTTTCTCCGCAAGCTGTTGCTCCTTCTCGGCTCGTCGCTGCATCCGCTCTGCCGCCCGTTGCGTGCGCTCAGGCACACGCGGCGGAAGCCGTTGCAACAGCGCCTCCGCTGCTTTCGGCTCCAAGACCTCGGTGTATACGGTGGGAGGACGGCGCTTGCGTCGCAATGGCCGCTCTTCCGCATGATCCAAAACCTCCAGCAACGCCGTTCGCAGTTCGCAGATGCTCTTGTAACGATCGGCAGGATCGTGTTCTAACGCCCGCAACAACACCTGATCGAGACGGAGATCGAAAAGAGTATCTTTGTGCTGTGCGCGCAAGATATCGCTTGGAAGGCGCAATCGACCATAAGGCAATGTCCCCGTCAATCCGTGATAAAGGATCGCTCCCACCGCATAGATATCCACCGCAGGCGTCAGACGCGCATTTCCAATAAGCTGTTCGGGAGCCATATACACGGGAGTTCCGCGCTGTGTGGTCATATACACCGTCTGCGCGTCAAGCTGTTTCGCGATACTAAAGTCCAACACCCGCAACGTCCCATCTTTCGCCATCAAAAGATTTGCAGGCTTTAGATCGCGGTGGATCACACCCTTCGCATGGGCAAATTCCAGCGCATCTGCCAGCACCACCACAAACTCCCTCAAGATCTCCATATCCAAAAAGAACGGCGCTCCCTCCGACAACGCTTGCTCGAAGTAAGCCTCCAATGATTGCCCTTCGACATACTCCATCACCAAAAAAAACACACCACTCGAAGGTTCTTGCTCAACACGATCCACCCGTACAATCGACGGATGCTCTAGGCGTTGCGCCAATGCAAACTCTTCTTCTAAGATATCCTTGGAAAAAGACGGATACAAGGCTTTGATCGCACAAGCCACGCCCTGCTTTTGATCTCGCGCAAGGTACACCACCCCCATCCCTCCGCGCCCCAACTCTTTCTCCAACAAATACCGATCTCTCAACAACATCCCGACCTGAAATGGTGTCCCCGTAAACGTCCATCCCATCGACGACTGACCCTCCATCCCTGCTGTCGGAAGGTGGTCACTCCCCAAAGAGACGGAAGATGCGATCACTTCGTGCGCTGAAGTGCGATCACGCCTGACAGACGAAGGCCCTCCTGTCTGCAACTGGTTCAGAGCAACATCATCGGAAGCGCGTCTTCTTCGAGAAGATCGTTGCACCACCGAAGCTCTCGGAATCGATCGTTTCTCTGAGGATGCGGGCTTTGTCATTGAGATCTCCGCTGTTTTGTCCTTGGGATGGGCATCTCGTGTACTTCTTTGGAACCTTCTCTCGGCCCACCACTTCTACCAAAAACTTCGCGCACGCAAGCAAGTATGGGAATCCGCCTACTTGCTACGCAAGTACTTCCACCCTGTGCGGTATCTGGACACACAAACCTCAACTTTTGTTCGCGCTTCGTCCAGATACAACACAGTCCAGCCTGTCTCGATAAAAAACAACACACGCCCAACGCTCACAGCATACCCACAACCCTTTGGTTTCACTCTCTTTTTTTTCATCAGCCAACGCTGGCGCTCTTTTTGTTCTAAGGGCCTACCAAGCGCAGCGAAACGCCACACAAAACGGCTCCACACACAAACCGTTTTGCCTCAAACAAAGACGGCCACACGCTGCATCGGTTTCTCCAAACAAAACGCGGATTTCCCGCACAACACAAAAAGAGGTGTCCCATGAAAAAGCTTACTCTTCGTCTTTCCGTCCTTTTCGCCCTTGCTCTCGGTCTCTCCGCTTCTCAATCTGCTTGTGGCCTCGTGATGCCTAGCTGCGAATCGACCGTACAAACGCTCTGTGAACGCGCCTCACAATGCGCAAGTCCTGATCTTCGAACCCAACAAGAAAACACCGCACGTTGTATGCGCACCTACGACCCCCAAGGACAATGCCGATACTTAACCCCCAGCCAACAAGCAGAATTTGATGTCGCTGTTCGCAGCGGATGTGTCGATCGCCTGAAAAGCGCCACTTGCTCTGGCACAACCATCGACGCTGGCCCCACCTGCAACCAAACCCTCGCTAACTTCTTCTCGCTCCTCTCTGCCCGCTAAATCCCCCCTCGCTTCTGCTCGCTCCCCTCTGCCCGCTAAATCCCCCCCTCACTTCTTCTCGCGAAAATCTCCCCCCTTCGATCTTCTTTTTCGTCGATACCAACCAGCCGCCAGCTTCTACCACTTGGGAAGTTGGATGGCTTTTTTGGCTTGTTCTTCGAGTTCTTTTTTCTTTTTTTCCACTTGTTGTTGAGCGCGACGGGAAGCATCACGGGCGGCTTGTTCGCCTCTTCTTCTGGCATCATCGGCGGCCTTCATCGCTTGTTTTTTCGCTGCGTCGGCTTTTTGAAGAGCTTGACGTTTCGCGTCATCTGCGGCTTGCATCGCTTTTTTCTTCGCATCATCCAACGCCTTCATCGCTTGTTTTTTGGCTTTATCGATCTGTTCGGACACCAGCTTTTTGGCCTGTTTTCCGAGGTCTTCGCTGCCTCCCGAGTCACCGCTGCTGGTGGTTCCGCCTTTGAAGCCAACGAACTTGTAAGCCATTTTGCTTGCAAGACCAAAAGCCCCAACAATCGGAGCGATCTGACCTTTTTTATCGCTCGGGATCAGTTGCAGTTTGCCTGTGAGTTTGTCCACATGACCTGCAAAAGCCCCACCCGCGAGCTTTTTGGCAAAACCTCCTGCTGCTTTTTGAAGGCGTTTTTGCTGTTGGAGGATTTTTTGCGAAAGCGCCCGATTTAAGACGACATCCATCTTCATGCTGACCTTGCTATCGAGGCTGATCGTCCCGTAGCCCGCGAGTGTAAACTGGCGCGTGGGGATGCCAAGATCGGTGACATGGATCTTCCCGTCTTTGACTTCCATCTTCATCTCCGTCACCTTATTCATCGTCAGATCCGAGAGCTTGGGCAAAAACTTACGAACGATGGGCGGGATGGTAGAGGTCATCTCTTCGAGGATACTGGCGTTTTTGAGCTTTCCTTTGTAGAGCTTAGCAACGATGGTTCCCGATAGATTTTTTTTCAGTTGATTGGAAGTGATGCCACGGCTCGAAAGGCGCGTGGTGAGGTCGAGTTTTCCGTAAACTTTGTTGTCCATGCTTTTGAGGCGAGAAAAGAAGCCGCCGTCATTTTGGGGGATATCATTAAAGTTCGAGATGAAGTCGTTGGCTTCGACCTTTACGCAATCAAAGCGGTTGGTCATGCGGATCTGTTTGGGGTTTGAGATATCGAGATCCATATCCTCGACCATCCGGCCACTAAACAGGCCCGCCTTGAGAACAAACTTCACTTTTCCTTGTTTGTAGGAAAGATCGATCATGCCGTTTTCGATCGGGAGGGTTTTGTAGAGCAGCTTGGTGACACGGATCTTTCCATCAAAGGTGACGTTGGGAAGTTTGGGGATGCTGATCGGTTCATCGCCTGTGCTGCTCGAAGAAGACGATGCTGCGGAGGCTTTGGCTTTTTTGACGGGAGGGCCGGGTTCGCTGGTTCCTTTGGATTGCCCGAGCATCTCGTTGAGATCGATCAACGGAGCGTTCATGCTATAAGTGACCCGCGTGGTTTTCTCGCGCACTTTCTTGGGCAGCGCGAGGCTTAGATAATCGCGGATCTTCATATCCATCGTAAAGGAAGATCGACCGATCGTTGAGGTGAGTTCTTCGAGGCTGATCTCTTGGTTGCTGAACTTGAACGTGCCGTTGACTTGGACGGGTTTTTTAACGGCGGGGGTGGTAGCAACGACTTGGGCAAAAACCACTTGCCCTTTGACGTCGATGGCTTCGGGGTTTTTGGGCTCGATCTTTCCTTTGGCCGTCACATCGGCCTTGATCGAGCCTCCAACGGAGACGCCCTCGGGAAGTTTGACCGCAGACTTGAGACTACCGAGATCGACGTTTGCTTTGATCGCAACATCCACCACAGGTTGTTTGAAGTGGTTGATCTTCGCAAGCAAGGAGACGGGGTTGGTTCCGAGCAGGAAAGCCAACTTTTTCACATCGAGAGAGTCTTCGGTAAAGTGGATATCCATATTCAATTGTTCGATGGCTTTGGGCAGATCAGCGTACTGGAAACGACCTCCTGTAAGCTGAAACGAGCCTTTGATCGCGGGAAGCTGCGACGGCTTTTTCGCATCCAGTTTGCCTTTGATGGTCACACCGAGTTGGGCCTCGCCTTTGACGCTCATCTTTCGTGCTTGGGGGAACATCGCGGGGGGGACTTCTTTGAACAGATCTTGGAGACGGATCTTGTTGGTCTTGATCGCGATATCCACGTGTGGAACTTTTTTGTTAAAGCCGTTCACAACGCCTGTTGTGGTCAATGCGGTCTTTTGGAACCCCACCGTAAACTGGTTGATCCGAAGATTTCCAGCCTTTAACGCGACATTCACATCGTGCTTCATCGAAAAATACAGGCCCGACTTACGCACAGGCAAGCCACGACCGCGCAACGCGATCCGCTTGATCTCGAACAGACCTTTGCTCAGCACGTTGGTCATGGTTGTATCAAAAGACGCGGACAATGTTTGGTTGATCCCTTCAAGGATCACTTCTTGTTGGGTTTTGCGGTTGTAATAGACGATGGTCGAATCCTTGATCTCGAACGCATCGAGGCGCAGGCTGATCGGCTGTGAAGGCGCATCCTCTTTTTTCGTAGCCTCTGCTTTGGGCTTTTTCTTCTCTTCTTCCTTGCGCTTCTCTTCGTCTTCTTTGCTCGGAGACACCAACAAGTCATCGAAGTTAAACGAACCACGAGCATCGACTTCGACAAGAACTTGTAAGCGCTCTAAAGAGATTTTTTGGATCTCGACTTTGCGACTGAGCAACGGGATGACTTTGACCGCGATCACCAACTTTTCAAGACCAAACAACGCTTCTTTGTTGCGAAATCCCGAACGCTCGATGCGCAAAACATCGCCTTTTTTCAGCGAGATATCCTCCGATTGGAAGTCTTCGATCGCCTTGCCGTTTTGAACCACCGATACACGGTCTTTTTTCAAACCTTGGCTTTCAAGAAGCTTCCAAAGTGTCGTTGGTTCGGACACTTTGGTCACCCGCGAAGTGTTGCTGATCTGAAGTCCTTCGAGTCGTATCCCAAAGATCGGATACACCGTCAGGCCCGCTCCTTTGATCTGCACTTCACGCCGAAGGGCTTTGCTGACTTGTTCCTCTGCAAGCGCACGAATCCGCTCTGGCGGAAACATCACACGCACCGCGATCACCAAGCCGATCACCGCCAACACGAAAAGTACGAATAAAATCAACCCAATGCGTAACAACTTTTTGAACATAAGTCTCTGATTCCTTTCTCTTTATGGGTTCTCGTCCCCGAGGTTGTGTGCGACAGACTACCACCATCCCCCAACACAAGCCAACCCCCGTCCCCTTGCTTCCCTTCCTTCCTCCAAATACGCTCGCCCCGATAGAAAATCTATCTGACAAGTCGCCCTCCATCGTCTCTCCCCAAATTTCCACAAGAAACTTATTCTGTTCTTTTTTTTCAAATAGACAATCTATTCGATTATTTGCTATCGTTTTTTGACAAAACTAACCCCGTTGACAAAAAAGCTGTGCCTGCGCAATTCTATTTTGATTCAAAACCCTTTCCCCCAAGACATTCAACACCGAAACACCTCGATGCCCAACGAAGACCCAACCAACGGAGAACACATCATGCAGCGCCCTTTCTTTCTTAGCCTCTTTGCTTTTGCTGGGATGGCCCTTCTTTTTGCGTGCCAACCTCCCCCCACGCCCACCGTCACCGAGACGATCTACGTCAAAGGATTTTGGGACACCACCGGACCAACGACGGCGATCCAACCCTACCGCGAAGCCATCAACGACTCCATCCTCGAATCCAACAAAGAACAACTCCTGAAAAAAGGAAACACCCTCTACAAGATCGAGATCGACTGGCAAGACTACGCCTACGACAAAAACAAAGCCATCACGATCTATGACGGATGGCGCAAAGAACCCAACTGGTCAAAGATCGTCACTGTCTTCGGATGGGGCACGAACGACGCTTACTTCCTCAGCGGAAAGGCCAAAGAAGATCAAAAAGTCTATATATCGGCGTCTTATCTAGGTAGCCTTGCAACACCGATTGATGTCCAAAAAAGCCTCGTCCTTCCTGACGGAACACCTGTCGAAATCAAAACCACAGGCTCTCCCTACAATTTCTACGCAGGTACGGACTATTCCACCGCCATTCGGATAGCCATGAAGTTCGTCAAAGACAGCGGCGGTCAAAAGCTACTTTTCGCGGGCTGCACCAACACATACTGCACCGATCCCCTGATCCCAGCACGCCTCTATGCAAAAGAGATCGGTCTTGAGATCGCAGGAACGATGATCGTTGAGATGACCGAAACACAAGAACAGATCGATGCAAAAGTCAAAGATTTCTTCGCTAAAAACACATTTACGGAGCAAGACAAGATCTGGATATGGCTAGGAAACACACTTAAAACGGCGATGTTCACAGCCCGCTCTGTTCTCAAGTACGCCCCAAACAACGCCAACATGATCGCCAACAATTGGGCTTTCGACGAAACCGCTCCCGGGCAGTGCAAAGATCCAAACCAGCCCAACGAACAGCCCTGTGCCAACAGGCTCTTTGGCGTGATGCCTTTTGCTCTCTACGGCGATCTTAATTACCCTGAGATGAAAAACGTCGTGATCTTGCAAAAGAAATGGAGAGAAAACAACAAAGAATCCACCGACAAATTCGCCGATACAAAGTACGTCCAAGGCTACGCTGCTTTTCTGCTTTGGAAAAAAGCCGTCGAACAACTGATCAAAGAAGACAAACAGATCACCGGCCCCAACATCAAAGCCGCACTCGAAACCTTCAGCAAAATCTCCACAGGCGGCCTCACCTCTCCGATCACCTTTACTGCCAACGATCATCGCCCAACATCGGGGGCTTTCATCTATAAAGTGGATACACAAGGCAAACTATCCTTCCTCCAAGAAGTCTCCATCGAATTAAAAGAAGATTGGCGAGGCTGGTAAGCCACCCAAAGCGGGCGCGTTGGAAAACAGCCCGCTGTATCTGCACTATCTTTGAGAGGATTCCGAGCGGGTGAGCCACCCAAGGCCAAGGCGTCGGAAAACAACTCCAGACTTTGCTTGCCAATCGGTCGGCCTGCGTTAGATTGCGTGCGTTTTCTATTGGATGGCAGAGCGTCACACAAGCGCACCTTTGCCATAAACCACACACAGAAGGAGCGCATCGCATGGAACAGCATGTCGAAACTCATCGATTTCAAGCGGAAACCCAACAACTCCTGCACTTGATGATTCATTCGCTGTATACAAACAAAGAGATCTTTTTACGCGAATTAATCTCGAACGCTTCGGATGCCCTCGATAAGCTTCGCTTCGAATACTTGACCCATCCCGAACTCAAAAACGACAACGAGACCCTTGAGATCCGATTGGAAGTGGACAAAGAACACCGAACGTTGACGATCCACGACAACGGCATCGGGATGAATAAACAAGAAGTGATCAAAAACATCGGAACGATCGCTCATTCGGGAACCAAAGAGATGCTGGGCAACCTCAAAGGCTCAGACCATCAAGAACTCAGCAACACGCTGATCGGGCAGTTTGGGGTGGGGTTCTATTCGAGCTTTATGGTGGCGGATCGTGTGACGTTGGTGACCCGCCGCGCAGGAGAAGAAGAAGCCACCCGTTGGGAATCCACAGGCGACGGAACCTACCAGATCAGCGACGCGATCCGCCCGACTCACGGGACAAGCGTCACCCTCCACCTCAAAGAAGCCGATCCCGAAAACAAGCTCGACGATTACGCGGACACTTGGCAACTCAAGCGGATCGTCAAGCGTTATTCGGACTTTGTGAGCTTCCCGATCCGCTGCAAAGAAGAACGCGAGATCCCCAAACGCGACGCCGAAGGCAACGAAGTTGACGATGAATTCGAAACAACGGTGGAAGAAGTCACCTTCAACTCCATGAAACCGTTGTGGACACGCCGCGAATCAGAAATCCAAAAAGACGAACTCTCCGAGTTTTACAAGCACATTGCCCACGATTGGCGCCCTGCTCTGACACACCTCTTGCTCAAAGTCGAAGGCTCGCTCGAATACCAAGCCTTGTTGTTCATCCCCTCGGAACCATCGCAGGATCTGTACTATTATGGAGCAGAGCGCGGCCTACAATTGTATGTCCGCCGCGTCTTGATTATGGAACGCTGCCAAGAGCTTCTTCCAAGCTACCTGCGTTTTGTGCGCGGCGTCGTGGATTCGGCGGATCTTCCGCTCAATGTCTCGCGTGAACTCCTCCAACAAGATCGCCATATCACGCAGATCCGCAAATACCTGACACGCAAGCTGCTCGACAAACTCAAAGAGATGAAAGAGGCCGAAGACAACGCCGAATACCTCAAGTTTTGGAAAGCCTTTGGTCGTGCGATCAAGGAAGGACTGGCTGAAGACTTCGAACACCGCGAACGGATCGCGGATCTACTCTTGTTCCAATCTTCTGCCGATTCCGAAAAATGGGTCTCTTTGCGCGAATACACCGAGCGCATGAAAGACGGCCAAGAAGCCATCTACTACCTCACAGGCGAAAGCCGCGAAGTCGTCGAACACTCCCCTCATCTCGAAGCCTTCAAAGCCAAAGGCGTAGAAGTCCTCTATCTCATCGATGCCATCGACGAGATCATGGTGCAACACCTCACCGAATACAAAGACAAAAAGCTCCAATCTGTCGGCAAAGGCGAGATCGATCTGGGTACGGACGAAGAAAAAGAAAAGGCCGAAAAAGAGCGCAAGGAAAAACAAAAAGAAATCGCCCCGCTGCTCGACAAGATCAAAGACAAACTCTCCAAACACATCAAAGAAGTCCGCCTATCGAGCCGTTTGACAAACTCCCCCGTCTGCCTTGTCGGCAACGAACACGATCACAGCGCCAACTTTGAGCGCCTGCTGAACCAAAGCCAATCTAGAAAAATTCCCAAACAAAAACGCATCATGGAACTCAATCCCCAACATCCGATCTTTTTGCAGCTTGAAAAACGTTACCAAGCCAACACAGAAGATCCCTCCGTCGGCGAATACGCCGAGATCTTGCTCGGCTACGCCCTTCTTGCCGAAGGCTCCGAACTCCACGATCCCCACCGCTTTAATCAACTCGTCGCTTCCATGATGGAACGCTCCCTCACCGCCTAAATACCGACACCACCGACGCGATAAGCAAACTCCCGCGTTCGCCCACCTTCAAACGGTCCCCACGTGTTCGCGTACCTTCGAGCAAAACCGCAGTTTGTTTGAAAAACGTCAGTTCACCCCGTCAATCCGGGGTCAAGGGGACGGCGTTCCCTTGTGGGGCGTGGGGCAAAGCCCCACAAAATCCCCCCCACGACATCCTCCATCGCCTAAAATTAGACGTCGAGATTGCGAACCCGCAAAGCATTTTCTTCGATGAAGTGTTTGCGGGGTTCGACTTGATCGCCCATCAAGATGGTAAAGATATCGTCGGCTTTGTCGAAATCGTTGAGACTCACTTGCAAAAGCGTCCGATGGGTGGGGTCCATCGTGGTTTCCCAAAGCTGATCAGGGTTCATCTCACCAAGACCTTTGTAACGCTGGATATCGCAACCTTTTTGCCCGATCTCCAAGAGTCGATTGGCCACGCCTTCGATGCTTTGCAAGGCTTCTTCTTCTTGCTTGATCAAGAGCTTGTAGTGAGGGCGGCCAAGCTTTCGCAGCGCACGGGCTTCGCGTTCAAGCTGTTGGAAGTCCACCCGTCGGATGGTCGCCATGGACAGTTCAAAGGATTGAGAGATCCCGTTGATCTGCGTGGTGACGACGATCTTGTAGATGCGCTGGCCCTCTTCGGTGGGGACGAGTTCATCTTCTTCCAACTCGATCTGCCACGCTTCGCCCGGATACTGTAGCGTAAACCGCTCCGTCGCTTGTTGTTTCAAGGCTTCGAGAAGGTCGAAACGACGCAAAAGCTCGAACCATCCGCCCAGCGAAGACTTTTCGGAACCAAGGGGTGCTTCGGGCAAGGTGGGCTTTTCCAACATCAACACCGAAAGGCCCCGTGTATCGAGGTGATGCACCATCGGCAGAAGCTTTTGATAACGGCGGACATTGAAGCCGAGTTTGATCAAAGCGTCGCCCACAAACGGCGTCTCTTCGCCCGAGACAGTCAGCGAAGCGCCATCGCATCCCAACTCAAACAAGAATTCTTCAAGTGCTTTGTCGTCTTTGCAATAGAGCGAACGCTTGGCTTTTTTCACCCGATACAGCGGGGGTTGTGCGATATACAGATGCCCACGTTTGATCAAGTCCGCCATGTGCCGAAAGTAAAACGTCAGCAACAGCGTGCGAATATGGCTTCCGTCCACATCCGCGTCTGTGTTGTGGCAGCAAAGACCGCCAAAGCCAGCGACAAAGTTTTCATCACCTTCCACAGAAAAGTCGTACACATAACCGTTGGTCGCTTCGACCTGTTGGATCGAAGTGATGGGGAGTCCCATCAGGTCGCCATCCAGAAGCGTAAAGCCCCGATTTTGCGGGATCTGCGAACCGTCTCCTGCGTGTTCCAAAAGCTTTGTTGCGTGCGAGTGTTTTTGCCACACAGACCGCAGCGCTTGGATATCCTCGTGGTCGCGGATCGAAAGACACCACGGAGCAAGGCGCGAAACGTCCGATGTTTCGAGCATGTCCTCTTCGGATCTTTGTGGCTCGATCGACGCAACCACCCCCATCGTCGAAAGCAGGTATTGAAGGCCACTTGCGAGGTCACGAGAAGACGCCCCAAATGCGACGGTTCCCTCTGAAAGGTTCCCATCCCCCAACAGAGCGCCAAACAAAAAGGCTTCTTTGAGTTTTTGCGGTGCAGAAAAAACCAGATCAGGGATGCGCTTGGTTTCACAAGCCTGATCCACCCAACCAAACAAAGACCTCCACACCAACGAAGCCACGCGATGAACCAACTTGATCTCGCCCACCTGCTCCATCGACTCGCAGGCGCGGGGATCGAGACCAAACACTCGTTGAATCCGCACTTTTGTTTCGTTCAACAGGTCTATGTGACCGACGCCAAAGCTCCAACGAACGCCATCGCGCCCAGAACACACGCCTTTCGCCACAAAACATCCCAACAAACACATGAGATCTTCATCGACACGCAGAAAACGATTCAAGCCGTGATCGCTGTGATGCTCGGAAGTGAGGGCGATATCTTCGCGCTGGCCAAACGCTTCGATCTCTTCGGGCCGAAGGGAAGACAAACAAATCTTTTCATCCCGGGCAGCGGACGTGCGAACCCACACCCGAGAAGCCGCCTCAGGAACCGTATGCAGTCTTTGCAAAAGATCGAGCGATGCAGGCGCATCTTCGGGCAAGCGCAAGCGTTTCGGAGCCACAAGCAGGTCGCCGATGCGTAGCTCATCCCCGCGCTTCAACTGGACAGCGCCCTCTTTGTGAACAAAAACGCTGTGACTGGCGGTGACGCGAACCTCCCGTCCATAGGCTGTTTTGACTTGGTAGAGGGCCTCTTCGATCGGATGGCGGAGGATGCTTTTGATCGGTCGGAAGCGGATCTGCTTGTCTTCCAAACCAAAACAAAGAACCTCGCCCAAGTCCGAACCTGTGTGCTGATCAACACCCTCATAACCGATACCACGGGCTTTTAGAGCTTGATCGATAAACGTGCCGATCTGGATCATCTGCACGCCGTTTTGATCGCGTACAAACACGTGTTCTTCGGCATCCACGCTCATGATGATCACCTTGTGATAACGGAGTTTTCCGACATCAAAAAGTTCTTTTCCAATGCCCGTACCCATCGCCGTGATCAAGGTGACGATCTCTTGGGAGGACAGCATCTTTTCATCGCTGGCTTTCTCGACGTTCAGGATCTTTCCGCGCAGAGGGAGGACGGCTTGGGTTTTGCGGTCGCGGCCCATCTTTGCGGAACCACCGGCAGAATCCCCTTCGACGATGTAGAGTTCGCACAAGGCGGGATCTTTTTCTTGGCAGTCAGCCAGTTTCCCGGGCAAAGAGCCGATCTCCAAAGCGCCCTTGCGTTGGACCAATTCGCGGGCGCGCTTGGCTGCGTCGCGGGCTTTGGCGGCCATGATACCTTTTTGGATGATCAAGCGGGCTTCACGGGGATTTTCTTCAAGATAACGCGACAGCGATTCGTTCGCGATCTGTTCGACAAGGCCGCGAATCTCGCTGTTTCCGAGTTTGGTTTTGGTTTGGCCTTCAAACTGCGGTTGCGGTAGCTTGACGCTGATCACGGCCACAAGACCCTCGCGCACATCTTCGCCCGAAAGGTTCGCCTGTTTTTTGGGCAAGAGTTCTTCTTGTGCGGCATAAGCATTGAGCGTGCGGGTCAAGGCGGCGCGGAATCCGAAGAGATGGGTTCCGCCTTCGATGGTGTTGATGTTGTTGGCGAAGGAGTGGATGTTTTCAACGAAGCCATCGTTGTACTGCATGGCGACTTCGAGTTCGACGCCTTCGCGCTTTCCGTCAAAGTAGATCACGTCGGGATGAAGGGGAGTTTTGTTGCGGTTGAGATGCTCGATAAACGAGCGGATACCACCCTCAAAAAAGAATTCTTTTTCTTCGCCGCTGCGTTCATCGCGCATCAAGATCCGAATGCCCCGATTGAGAAAGGACAACTCGCGCATACGGTTGGTGAGTGTATCAAAAGAAAAATCGATCAGCTCGAAGATCTGGGGATCGGGGCGAAAGTGAACTTTGGTTCCACGACGGCGCGTGTTTCCGATGATCTTCATCTCGCCTTTGGGAACGCCGCAAGAAAAATACTGTTGGTAGATCTTGCCATCGCGGGAGACGTCCACGATCAACTCTTCGGAGAGTGCGTTGACGACCGATACACCGACCCCATGGAGCCCACCCGATACTTTGTAGGCGTCGTTGTCAAACTTTCCGCCTGCGTGAAGCTTGGTCAAAACGACTTCTAGGGTGGAGATACCTTCGGTGGGATGGATATCGACGGGGATACCGCGCCCATCGTCTTCGACCGTGATCGAGTTGTCTTCGTGGATGATCACGTCGATACGAGTACAATAACCCGCCATCGCCTCGTCGATGCTGTTGTCGACGACTTCGTAAACCATGTGATGCAAGCCACGCGCTGTCGTGTCCCCAATGTACATCCCGGGGCGTTTGCGTACAGCGTCTAGTCCTTCGAGAACTCGGATCTTCGATCCATCGTAGCCCGATA
>CAUJFU010000317.1 GCA_963169055.1 Myxococcota bacterium | reverse complement strand
TTACGCTTTCCTCTGGACTTTGGCTCTTGAGTGGCCTGTCTATACGTTTGTTTTGTGGTCTTCTCTTGGCAAAACAAGACGGCATGTCTTCGTTCTTTTTCTCATTAACATCGCGACGCATCCTTTTCTTTGGTATCTTTTCCCACGTTTTCAACCCACTTGGTTGTGGATCTGGGTCGCTGAAGCGTGGGTGACCTTGACAGAAACACTCTTGCTTGGGCTTTTTCTTGCGCCAAACGCCGCACAAGAGCGCCTTTTGGAGATCCGCACTACCCTTTCCACAACCACCCATCCTCCGCTCTCTTCGTTCTCTCCCCAACAGGCCCGATGGCTCTTGGCTTTTCTAGCTGCCCTCTTTGCCAACACCTTCTCCACACTCGCTGGCTTCCTCATCCTTTAGATCGCAGCATTGGTCGGGGGCTTGCTCGTCCTTTCGATCGCAGCATTGGTCAGAGGCTTGCTCGTCATTTCGATCGCAGCATTGGTGAGACTCCCTTTGGTCGTCTTGCGCCGTTATTTGCTCATGTCAGAGGCTTCCTCATCCTTCGATCGCAACGGTTGTCGAAGGATGTGCGCGGAGATCGTCCTCGTCCTCGTGGTCGTGATCTTCGGCAGGTTCATCGGAAAAGGGATCGTCCTCTTCGCTGTCTGCTTGCAAAGCGACCGCAGGAAGGCGCACCCAAAAGATCGAACCATGCGGAGAGGCGGGCCTTACACCAACGCGCCCTCCCAAGACTTCCACGAGGTTTCGCACGATCGCCAAACCCAAGCCCGTTCCGCCTTGTTGGCGCGATCGACCGGGATCGATCCGATAGAATCGCTCAAAGATCCGATGGCGATGTTCTGCATCAATCCCCGGCCCATCATCTTCGACCTCGATCATCGCATCCTCTTCTTTGGCATACGTGCGTAAGATAATCTTCCCACCTTTTGGTGTATACTTCACGGCGTTGTCGATCAAATTCAGCAGAATCTGCTCAAGTGCTTGTTTGTCTGCTTGGGCCTCCAAACCCTCTGCGAGTTCTTCGCGAAGCGTCAAGCCTTTCTTCTCTGCCGCTGACTGGATGGATTCGATCGAGCGACGGATCAACGGTGCGAGTGGCAATGCCTGCGAACGTAGCGGATAACGATTGGCCTCGATGCGCGAGAGTTCCAAGAGATCGTTAACCAACAGCGAAAGCCGCTCTGCGTGGTTCAACAACGCCCCGACAAACTCCCGTGCGATCTCGGGTTCCTCTAACGCCCCGTCCAACAGCGTCTCTGCGTTGGCGCGGATGATGCTCAGCGGTGTGCGTAGTTCGTGAGAAACATTGGCCACAAAGTCGCGGCGGATCGTCTCCAAGCGCCGTAGTTCGGTGATATCATGCAACAAGACGACGCTTCCGCCCGTCGCAGCAAGCGGTGTGGCACGCGCCTGTACACGCAAGGTCTGTGGCTCGGGCAAGTCGAACTCCGCATCGCATGAAACACCTGCATGGGCCTGTTCGACCAGCTCTCGCAACTCCACCGATGGGATCACCTCGGACAAGGCTTTTCCAACAGGGCTTTGTTTCAAACCCAAAAGCGTATACGCAGCCCGATTCACCCAAGAGATTCGACACTCCCGATCCACCGCAACCACCGCCGCATTCATGCTTTCAAGTACTGCGGCAAATCGATCGCGTTCGCTGGCCAACGTCTCGACCGTCAACGCCAACTCTTGCGCAACATAGCGCAAAGAACCCGCCAGTCCGCCTGTTTTGGACATCGGATTAAAAGACTGGTGCAATGGGATATCGACACCCTCTTCATCCGCGATCTTCTCTTCGCTCTCACCTTGCCCCCGCGCCATTGCCCTTGCATTCGCCACGATCGGACGCAGCGTGCGCGAGACGATGTGCGAAGTCCCCATGCTGATCAACAGCGACAGCACCAGCCCTACCAACGTCGCCAACAACAACGCCACCCCCAAGCGGCCTACCACCATCTCGACCTCGCGTTGGATCTTCGCCACCCGCAGAAATCCTCTTCCCGCAGGGCGAGATATACTTTTTTTCCAAGCATAAGGTAGCGCAAGATACCACATCTTTCGCTCTAACGTCATACTGCGGCGAATCGAAGTTCCCATCTTCTTTTGCAAAATTTCCTGAATCTCGGGCCGTTGAAGATGGTTCTCCATCTGCCGAATCTGTTGCCTTGTACGATGCGAATCTGCCCACACAACGCCCTTTTCGTCGATCAACGTGATCCGTAGGCCCGCCCGCAAAGCCATCTCTTGCAAAGCACTCACACGCTCCTGCATCGAAATGTCGGGAGATTGCGCCAACCACAGGCCCAACACCTCTGCCTGCCGCTGCATCTCCTGTTGCGTATGATCGCGCAGCCAACCCTGCAAAGCCCGCTGAAAAATCCAACCTGTCGTCCCCACAAACACCACAATCAACAGCATCGAACTAAAAAAGATCTTCCAACGAACACTCATCCATCCCATCCCGACCGATCTTCGGCCTTTTTGCTATTTTCTCTCGCCCCTCAAGGCCCATCTCAAACAAGACAGAGTGGGCTTGCGCAGTTCGGTTTGTTTCGTGGGGCTTTGCCCCAAACCCCACAGCCTTAGCGCGGCTCCCTTGACCCCGTACAGGCGGAGCGATCAGATTTTTTCAAACCAACCACAGCACCGCTTGAAAGGACACGAACACGGGGTTTTTTGTCCACAATATGTCCTCGATACAGACAAAGATCACAGATCATCGCTGTCTGGTTGGGTTCGGAAACGATACCCCACACCACGCAGCGTTTTGACATACGCGCCCGCTTCACCAAGTTTTTCACGCAGCCGCTTTACATGCGTATCCACCGTCCGCGTCGACACGTCTGCATCGATCCCCCAAACATCCTGCAACAACATCTCCCGCGTCTGCACCCGTCCACGGCGCGTCAAAAACGTGTGCAACAACCGAAACTCCAACGCCGTCAAACGCCGCTCTTCTTCATCCACCCACACCCGATGCGCCTCGGTATCGATCCGCAAACAACCAAATCGCAACTCCCGTGTCTCGGGCGTTTCAGGTTGCGCACGCCGCAAGATCGCTCGCACCCGCAACATCAACTCTCGCACACTAAACGGCTTTACCACATAATCATCCGCCCCCACCTCAAAACCCACCACACGGTCGATCTCTTCGCCTTTTGCCGTGATCATCACGATCGGAACTTCGCACGTTGCTTCGTTGCGACGCAACTGACGGCACACTTCAACCCCCGACATATCAGGCAACATCAAATCCAACAACACCAGATCCGGCACAGGTTCTCGTGCGGCTTGGGCCAACGCTTCCTCTCCTGTCAATGCGCTACGCACCTGATACCCCTCACGTTTGAGGTTATACTCCAGTGCGCGTACCAGATCCTGCTCATCCTCAACGACCAACACCAAAGCAGACATATCCTCACCTCGATCTGATGCGCCGCTCACACATAGAGACCACCTCTACCCGCAAACGACACGGCGGATCTCGCCGATACAGCAGCGTGATCCGCCACCGCAACGCCAAGATGCGCCCCTCCATAACACAAATCTCCCCCCTGTCACACCCTCCTTGCATCTTTTTTTTGATTCACCTATCCTCCCGATCTTTCGCCTTCTCAACCTCCCGATCTTTCGCCTTCTCGCTCACAACGCCCCGTGCTGTCCTTCGCAACGAACCTCTCTATCGCTCTTGCGTATGCTTTGCGCTTGCACGCACTTGTCAGCCCCCTGTCGACCGACTACCTTGGACCCACGTCTCCAAGCCAGCAGATCGGCCCAAAGCTTTCCGCACTTGTCGCAGCGGCTCAAAAGAAGAAACCCCGCACCACACGGAGCCTTGATGATCCCCACAAGCCCCAAGTTCTCCCTCGAAGATGCCGCCATACAGGCCCAAATCGACACAGGCCACCTGATCAACATCGCCGCTATCGTCCGCAGCACCGAGGCCGAAGGACCGGGAAAACGCATGGCTCTTTGGGTACAAGGATGCCCCTTTCGCTGCATCGGCTGCTGCAATCCTCACATGCTGGCCTTCCAACCCCAACAACTACAAACCACCAAAGACCTCATCCAAAAAACCCTCTCGACCGAAGGGATCGAAGGAATCACGCTGCTCGGAGGCGAACCCTTCGCACAAGCCGCCAGTCTTGCTCGCCTCGCACAAGCGACCCAAGAGCAGGGGCTTTCCGTGATGGTCTTCACTGGCTACACCCTGCAAGCTCTCCAACAAGCCAAACGCCCTGCGTGGGATGCCTTGCTCGCCCACACCGACCTCCTAATCGATGGCCCCTATCTCCCCACACAACACAGTCACAAACGCCGATGGATCGGCTCAGACAACCAACAGATCCACTTCCTCTCTCCGCGCTACACCCACCTCCACGACGAACAAGAAGGCTGGCCCGCTACAAACAACACCATCGAACTCCGTCTTCACAACGGCCTGATCTCCATCAACGGTTTCCCACACCAAGATATCACCCGCCTTCTGCTCCAACCTGTAGGGAAATGACCACCATGTTCACACCTTCTCTCCCCCAAGCCTTCCCTTCTTCCCAACACGAACACAACGGCATCCCCATCTCTCACAACGAACCCACCCCCGAACAAAAAGCCTTTTTCCACGCGCTTATCCCCTTCGCTGCCCATCTCTTCGACAATCCAGACCGTCCACCGCGTCCATTTCTCACGTCCGTCCTCCCGCTCAAAGACGAACACATCGCCAGTCGCGAAGCTCTCGAAGCACTACACGATATCTTTGTATGCGGCGTGCTCAAAACTCTATGCAACCAAACAGGCTGGCAGATCCGTTCCTTTGCGCAAAAAGGACACGAAAAACCCCAGACATCGCGCCTATGGGAAGCCCCCTGTTGGGATACCCATCCTCTCGCTTTTGGCAACGCCAGCATCGATACCCTGATCATCCTGTTCAATCTCTTTCAACTTTATCCTCCCCCAAAAAAGCACGCCGCCCAAGAATCACCCTCTTCACCCAACGCCCCCAAGATATCCCAACCCGCCCCTTCTTTACCCAAAAACCACACCCCCCC
>CAUJFU010000316.1 GCA_963169055.1 Myxococcota bacterium | reverse complement strand
CTGCTCGTCGGCGAAAAAGGCTACCCCTACCTCGATATCCGTGGCCCGATGGCCAATGACCTCGCTCGTTATCTCCCCCAAGATCTCCCCATCCGACCCGATCTCGCCAGTCTCGCCGAAATGAGCTAACCCGCAAAACATCGAACAGCTTATCAGGATGCTTTTCGAGCAACGCACGGGCGTACAACGGTTTGGTTGTGTGATCGTCTTGGACGAAAGCCCCGTATTCGCAGCAGTTCAAGCGAGAGAGTCGTTGGGGTGAAAAACGTTTGATCTGTTCGCCTACATCGGGGTCAAGGGGCGATAGTCTATGGCGGGGTGGGGGGCAAAGCCCCCCAAAAACCCACAGCAGAGCGATTTAATGAGAATCAGGGGTTAAGGCGTTTGGAGGTGGGGTTGGTGGGTTCTTTGGGATGGTAGTAGAGGATGAGTTCTTTGGAGCCGACGAAGTGCTTGGTTTCGCGGGCGACGACGATGACGGAGTTACGGCCTTTTTTGAGTTGGATGGGGAGGCTGAATTGGAGTTTGGGGAGGTTGCGCAGGGAGCGGTAGAAGATCTTGTCGCCGTTGACGAGGATGTAGGTGTCAAGAAGAGGGACGTTGTTTTGGATGGAGCCTTGGAGCCGAAAAGAGGGTGAGGTGAGGTGAAGGGGTTGGTTGGGGAGTTTGAAGGATATCTCGGGCGTTTTGTATTGCCAGAGAGGGCTGACTTTTTGGGCTGTGGGGCTTGGTTTTTTGGCGAAGGGTTCGACGTCTCGGGCGAGAACCCAAAAGGTTAAGGGTGGTGCGGGATCGGGTTTGAGGACGTTGTGGGGTGGGGGTACGGGTTGGGTGACGGCAGAAGGGGGGAGGGAGACGCGATAGAAGGGTCCAAGGCGTCCGTTGGTACGAAGAGCGGTGCCTTGTTTGGCGAAGGCGATCTTGGGGGCATCAAGGGCCGCGCCGCTGAGGAGTCGGGTGGTGCGTTCGGAGACACGGATCCAGCGTTGTTTGATATCCATGGGGGCGATATCTTCGTTGCGGATGGGGAGGTGGAGGCGATCTTGGACAGAGGTAAAGAGTTCGCCGTCCATGAGTTTGAGGCGGATATCGAGGGCTTTTTTCATGTAGACGTCTTTTTCGACGCGGAAGAGAAAAGAGCCCGTTCGCCATTGGTTGGGGGAGAGGGAGCCAAAGACGACACGGCCTTGTTGGATGAAGAGTTCGCTGCCGCCTTCGTTGCTGATCTCGCCGACGAGTTGGAGGGCTTTTCCGGGGCCTTGGTTTCGGACAGAGACGTGCATGGCAAAGGTTTCGCCGGGTTGGACGAGTCCGTCGCCGTTGCCGGTGATCTCTTGGAGAAAATAAGAAAAGGCAAAATGAGGTCGTGGTAGCCCTTGGATGGGGAGGAGGATGTGTTTGTTTTGTTGAAGTTTGTTGGAGCCGAGGATGGAGATCTCGATGGGGTGGACTTGGGTATTGACCCATTTGGGGAGTTTGATCTCTGCGGTCCAGCGGCGTGTTTGTTTGGGCGGGATGTGCCCAAAGATAAACTCGCGTCGATTGAGAAACCAGAAGGCGGACTTGGTGACGGCACGGACGCGGTAGGCAGGGGTTTTTGCGTTGTTTCGAAGGGTGATGTGAAGCTGGTAGGTGCCGCCTGCGAAGATACGGCCATTTTGGAGTTTGGAGAAGGCTTTGTCTTTGTTGTCTTTGCCGTTGACGGGGATAAGTTTGTGGGAGAGAGAGAGGGCAGGGGGTTCGGCGGGGGCCGTTTTCCACGAGATGCCGATTTTTTTGAGGGCAGCGTGAATCTTTTGTTTTTCGGCTTCTTTGGTTTTTTGGAGGAGGGGTAGAGCGGCGTTGTACATTTTGAGGCGTTCGGAAGATTCGGCTTTGGAGAGGAGGGTGTGGGCGAGTTTGATCTCGAAGTCCATCTGGAGCTTTTTGTCTTCTTTGTAGTCGTCAGCGACAGAGGATTTCTTTTTTTCTTCGTTGTCGAGATAGCCGAGGCGGAACATGGCGGTGCGTTGTTCACGGACGCCTTTGAGGTAAGCGGGAAGCTTTTTGCCGTTGGCTTTGCGGGGTTTTTCTTCAAAAAGCTGCACTTGATCTTTGTGGATATGAACGGGACTGAGGGAGATATCGGGGGCGACGCCGATATCTTGGATGGAGATGTTTCCGGGGGTGAGGTATTGAGCGACGGTGAGTTTAAGAGCGGTGCGTTCGGGGCTGAAACGCGAGATGATCGGATAAAGGATCTGGACAGTGCCTTTGCCGTAGGTGCGTTGGCCGAGGACGAGGGCGCGGTTGTTGTTTTTGAGCGCGCCAGCGACGATCTCGGAAGCCGAAGCGGAGCCGTTGTTGACGAGGACGACGATGGGATAATCGGGTTGTGTGTCGACGTAGGTTGCGTATTTTTCGCTGGGCGGGGAAGAACCGCCTGCGTGCGCGACGATCATCCCTTTGGAGAGGAAAGCATCGGAGACACGGATGGCTTGGTCGAGCAGTCCGCCCGGGTTGTCGCGCAGATCGAGGATCAAGCCGCGCAGTTTTTTGACTTTGAGAGACATACGTTCGAGGGCAGCAAGCATCTCGGAGGTGGTGTCTTGTTGGAAGTTTTTGATTTGGATGTAGGCGACATCGTCTTCGAGCAGATGGGAACTGACGCTCTTGACGCGGATAATGGCGCGGACTAGGCGAAAAGCGCGGGGTTGACTGAAGCTTTTGCGCATGACCCAGATCACGACGGGCGTTCCGGGATCACCGCGAAGTTTGTTGACCGCAGCATTGAGGTCCATGTTGATAGTGGACTCATCACCGATGCGGACAATGCGGTCTTTGGAGCGGAGTCCTGCACGAGCCGCTGGAGTGTCAGGCATGGGGCTGACGATGGTGATGTAGCCTTCTTGACTTTGGATGACGATGCCAAGGCCCCCGAATTTGCCGCTGGTGTGGATGTTCATGTCTTTGTAGAAAGAGGGCGGCAGGAAAGCGGTGTGGACGTCAAGGGTGCGGAGCATACCGTTGATGACGGAAAACTCGATAGTGCGGAGCTTTACGTCGCCTCGATAGTGCTGTTTGATGAAGGAAAAGACGGGTTGGAGTTGGTAGGGGACATCCGAGATGACGCGGGTGGGAGGGAGCGGAAAGGTTTTGGAGCGTTGATCGATGTGGATCGTGACGTTGCTATGGTCTTTGGCAAATTGAACCATGATGGCAGGGACGGTGGATTGGAGTTGTTTAAGCGCCTCGTGGAGCATCTTTTGGGGGTTGACTTGTTGCGGGTCGACATAGTTCTTTTCGACGAGCCAAACGACTTTTTTGACATAGAACATATCCGTAAAGCGGTAGCCCCCAAATTGGGCGTGTGCGGCAGGAACGAGAGAAACCCACGGGGGCGAAGTCCATCCGCCCCACAGGCTCAACGCAAAGAGGGCGATGAGCGCTGTCCGTGTACGTCGTAGCATCCGTGACCTCCGGTCTTGGAAAGAGCAAAGTTGCAGAGTGAACACAAACGGCAGCATAGCAGAGCGCCAACCGCTTGCGAAGAAGCTTTTGTTTAAACAAAAGCTCGCTTCAAAAGATGCCCAGCGTGGGCGACCGATGCAACAAGGTGGCGCAAAGCAGGTGGATTTGCAAGCGAGAACAATAAAGCGGCAAAGAGCAACAACCGCTGTTTGGGGGATGTGCTAGCGTTTGGGAGCGGCGAAGTGGGCGCAGGTTCCGAGGGCGATCTCAGCGGCTTCGAGGATGGATTCGGAGAGGGTGGGATGTGCGTGGATGGTGTGTCCAATATCGTCGATGAAGGCGTCAAGCTCGAGAGCAAGGGTGCCTTCGCCGATGAGTTCGCCAGCTTGGGGGCCAGCGATGTGGATACCGAGCAAGCGTTGGGAGTCGATATCGACGACCACTTTGGTTAGACCTTCGGGTGCGCCGAGTGTCATGGCGCGTCCAGAGGCTTTGAGTGGAAAGACGCCGACTTGGACGTTGTATCCGGCAGAACGGGCTTGGGCTTCGGTGAGGCCGGCGGTGGCGATCTCGGGATCGGTGAACATCACGGCAGGGACGACGCGAACGTCGTAAGCAGCGGAGTGTCCAGCGATGACTTCGGCGGCGACCTTGGCTTCGCGGTAGGCTTTGTGTGCAAGCATCGGTTGTTCGGTGATATCGCCGATCGCGAAGATGTGAGGGATGGCGGTTCGTCGTTCGATATCGACTTGGACAAAGCCTTGGGGGGTGGTTTGGAGGCCGATGGACGGGAGATCAAGGGCGGCGGTGTTGGGGCGTCGTCCGACCGCAACGAGAACTTTGTTTGCGGGAAGAGTGAGGCGCTTTCCGTCCTTGTCTTCGACAACGACTTCGCCGGGTTGACCGGCCTTTGCGGAGATGGCTTTGTGTTGGAGCAACACGTTGATACCGAGTTGCTTGCAACGTTTGTTGAGCAGGGTGTTGATCTCGGGTTCGAGGCTGCCGCCTAGAAGCTGATCGAGCATCTCGACAACAGTGACATCAGAACCAAGTTTGCGGTACGCGGTGCCGAGTTCAAGGCCGATGTATCCGCCGCCGATCACGACGAGCTTTTCGGGGACTTGTTCGAGATCAAGGGCTTCGCGGCTGCCGATTACAAACTGTCCGTCACAAGGCATAAAGGGGAGTTCGATGGCGGTGGTTCCCGTGGCAAGGACAGCTTGTTGAAAGTCGATCATCGATGGGCGGCCATCCAACATGACCTCGACTTGGTGGGTTCCGATAAAACGGGCGGTGCCTTGCATGACGCGCACACCATTCATTTTTTGCATGGTGGCAACGCCGCCTGTGAGGCGTTTGACAACGCTGTCTTTCCACGCTTTGAGTTTGGGCATATCGAGATGCGGAGGCGAATCGATGTGGATGCCCATGCTGTCGGCGTGTCGGATATGCTCTAAAGTTTCAGCCGCATGGATCAGAGCTTTGGAGGGGATGCAGCCTTCGTTGAGGCAAACCCCACCGAGGCTTGCGCGGGACTCGACGAGGATCACGTCTTTGCCCAGTTGAGCGAGGCGGATCGCACAGACGTATCCGCCGGGTCCAGCGCCGATCACGACAACATCACAAGCTTCGGAGGAATTGACGTTTCCTACAACCATGATCTTTCCTTCCTAGAAGCGTGTGAAGAGGTAAGCGGGTTCGGCAAGCATCTCCGCAAGCGTGCGCATAAAACGCGCAGCATCGGCCCCGTCGATCAGTTGGTGATCGAAGGATGTGCTGAGGTACATGCGTTTGCGGATGCAGATCTGTCCGTCGACGACAGCAGGGCGATCTTCGATCTTGTGCAATCCAAGGATCGCCAATTCGGGGTAGTTGATGATCGGGGTGGCAAAGACGCCACCGACAG
The DNA here is from genome assembly GCA_963169055.1 of Myxococcota bacterium. Classification (GTDB taxonomy): domain Bacteria; phylum Myxococcota_C; class UBA6777; order UBA6777; family UBA6777; genus JAKLKB01. The sequence continues at coordinate 4,092 of CAUJFU010000316.1, read as the reverse complement.
GGCCGATGTTGGTGATGGTATAGCTACCACCGCGCATCTCTTCGATCTTGAGGGTGCGTTCGCGTGCGCGTTTTGCGAGATCGCGGATCTCACGAGCAAGCGTCAGGATATCTTTGCGATCAGCGTCTTTGATCACGGGAACCACGAGACCTTCGGGGGTGTCGACGGCGATCCCGATGTTGTAATATTTCTTGTAGAGGATCTCGGCTTTTTGGGCATCATAGCTTGCATTAAACATCGGAAAGTCTTTGAGGCAAGCGATGGTGGCTTTGATAAAGAAGGGGAGCGGCGTCAGCTTGATATCGCGCTTGGCGAGGCTCTTTTTGGAGCCTTCGATATGCTCGAAAAGAGCCGTGACATCGGCTTCTTCAACGTGCGTGACATGCACAAGCTGTTGGCGCGAGAGGGCCATCTGTTCGGCGATCTTGCGTCGGAGGAAAGTTTGAGGGACGCGCTCGACCGGGCCGTGAGTGGTGATCTCGATGTTTTTGGCCGCAGGGGCCGCTGAAGTTGCGGGTGTTGCGGCTTCAACGGGAGCGCGAGCCGTGTAAGCTTGTGCGGGGGCTTCGATCTGTGCGGCGACTTGTTGGTGGAGTGGGGCTGTATGCACAGAAGAGACCGAAGATGGGCCTTTTGCAGCGGATTGGATATCTTCGTCGGTAATGCGACCACCGCGTCCCGTACCTTGAACACGTGTGATGTCAACGCCCATCTGACGGGCCAAAGCGCGTGTATGCGGCGTTGCGAGGACATCTTGGGGGCGTTTTGCGGGAGCGGATGCGACGGCTTGAGCAGGCGCAGATGCCACAGGAGCGACAGCAGCGGATGTCGAAGCGGCTGTTTTGGCCGATGCTGCGGCGTGTTGAGCGTTTTGTGTTGTTTTGGCGGCAGGCGCGTCGTGGTGAGCGGGGGCAGGCGCGGGAGCCGATCCGTGCAGTTCAAAGAAGGCGATGGGATCGCCCACATGGATGATCTCACCGGGATTTCCTTTGAGTTGGGAGATCACGCCGCTTACAGGAGAGGGAAGTTCGACGACAGCCTTGTCCGTTTCGATACGGACGAGGGGTTGGTCTTCTTTGATGGAATCACCGACTTTGGCGAGCCATTCGACAAGCTGGCCTTCGTGGATTCCTTCGCCGACGTCAGGCAAGAGGAAGGTGTATTGGGCCATATCAAAACTCCATCACAGAACGCGCTGCTTTGAGGACGCGCTTGGCATCGGGAAGATAGGCGAGTTCGGTTTTTGCGTAGGGCATGGGGGTATCGTAGCCCGTCACGCGACCGATGGGAGCAAGCAGATTCAGCATGACTTCATCGTTTGCGAGGGCGATGATCTCTGCGGCTACACCGCAGGTTCGGGGGCCTTCGTGAACCACGACGCAACGCCCCGTCTTTCGGATGGAATTCAAGACAGTTTCTTGATCCATCGGCATGATGGTGCGCAAGTCGATCAATTCGACGGAGACACCTTCTTGCTTGAGGGTTTCGGTGGCTTCGATAGCAGGGCGCATCATGGCCCCGTAGGAGATGATCGTCAGATCGGAGCCTTGTTGGAGGATCTTGGCTTTGCCGATGGGGACGGTATAAGCCTCGACGGGGATCTCTTCGCGGAAAGCGCGGTAGATGCGTTTGGGTTCAAGGAAGATTACGGGATCTTCATCGCGGATCGCGCTAATCAACAGTCCTTTGGCGTCGTAAGGCGTACTGGGGATCACCACCTTGAGCGAGGGTGAATGCGCGAGCATCGCTTCGTAGGACTCGCTGTGGTGTTCGGGGGCATGGATCCCACCGCCATAAGGCATCCGCACCACCATCGGGAGGTTGTGTCTCCCACGGGTACGCCAACGATAACGCGCTGCATGCGCAAGCAACTGGTTGATGGCGGGGTAAATAAATCCCATGAACTGCATCTCGGCGACAGGGCGAAGTCCTCCAAGCGCCATCCCAATGGAAACGCCCACGATCCCGGATTCTGCGATCGGTGTGTCCATCACGCGCTCGTCACCAAAGCGCTCCCAAAGTCCCTCGGTGGCGCGAAAGACACCACCGTCTTTGCCGATATCTTCGCCCAAAAGGACGACAGATGGATCGCGTTCCATCTCGACAAGCAGGGCGTTTGCGACGGCTTGGACGAGAGTGGCGCGCATCGTCTTTGCAGAAGAAGTCGTTTGTGCAGCTTGGCTCATGCGAGGTTCTCCTTCATGTCCTGCATCTGTTTACGAAGATGCTGAGGCATCTCGCCGCTAAAGGCTTGGCGGAAGGTTTCGAGGGGATCGGGTTTGGGGAGGTTTTCGCGGTCTTCGACTTCTTTGGCGACTTCCGCAGCGATCTCTTCTTCCCATGTCTTGATCTGTTCATCCGTCAGTTTCTTTTGGCCGCGCAGATAGGCATCGAGGCGTGCGATCGGATCGCGTGGCTTCCATGCTTCAACTTCGGCTGGATCGCGATACTTCGTCGCATCATCGGCGGTGGTGTGGTCTTGCATACGGAAGGTGACGGCCTCCAACAAATACGGCCCTTTGCCCGAACGAGCGTGATCCAGCGCTTCTTTGGTCGCTTGATAGGCCGCCATCACGTCGTTGCCATCGAATTGAAGCCCGGGGATCCCGTAGGCGATGCTCTTTTGAGCGAGCGTGGGAGAAGCCGTTTGCTTGTGGCGCGGTACGCTGATCGCCCATTGGTTGTTTTGGACGATGATCACGACAGGCGCACGAAATGCCCCCGCAAAGTTGCAACCCTCGTGAAAATCGCCTTCCGAAGTTCCGCCGTCTCCAATAAATCCCAACACTGCGCGGTTTTCTTTGCGCTTGGCGAACGCCATCGCCATCCCCACCGCATGGAGAGTTTGTGAACCGACAGGAACGCAGATCGGCAGGCTGTTGACGCCTTCTGGGAAGACACAACCCCGCTCGTCACCATTCCAATAGGTGATGATCTTCGACCCGGGAACGCCCCGTGCCATCATAATCCCTTGCTCGCGAAACGATGGAACTAGCCAATCTTGCTTTTCCATCGCGTAAGCTGCGCCGATCTGGGTGGCTTCTTGGCCGATCAAACTTGCGTACGTCCCCAATCGACCTGTTCGCTGGAGGGCCAGTGCTTTTTCATCAAAGCGCCGAAAGAACAACATCCAACGGTACATCTCCAACAGTCGATCGTCGTCGAGTCCTGTAGGTACGCCAATCGACTTATCGACTTTGCCCTTCTCGTCGAGGATCTGGAGATGTTCGATCTTCGCTTCAAAGGCTACTTTTCGAGGCATGCGCTTCTCCTGATGATATCCTTTATTTTATTTCATGAGACTTTGTAGGCACTTGGAATGAATTAAACACGCACCCCTTGGGATCGGGGCCGCAGAAAATCGGTGATGCCGATGGAGCCTTGTATCGTGCTTTTTCGCACGCATCCTCCAGACTCCCAAGCACCGATCCCCTCCAGCCGATCTTCTGTCCATTCTTTCCAGACAACCGATGAGGTAGATGTGCTGAAGAGCGCGGACTCTCCGAGAGAAAGAAGTGCCGTGAGGCGGTCTGTTTGCCGCAAAGTCGCGCAAGTCTTAACATGACACCCCCGCCTTGTAAAGCCTTTTCGCCTGACCTTCCCCCGTATATTGAACTGCCGTTCAACAAGTCTCTTGGACTTCCTTCAAAGCAACGCGGTGGGTTTGGTGGAAACAGCGCTCGTCGTCAAGAGCGCAGAACACAGGAGGGAGGAAATCCGATTAAAAATGCCCGACGCAGGCGAAGCCGAGGCGGGTTCCTTCCGTTGCGGAAGCCGAGAGGGTGGGGACAACGGTGAAGGGTATCGTTTCGGCGAGTCTGGCTGGTTGTTTCAAGCCAGCCACGAGGTTGACGATGCTCCACGCCAAAGCCCCAAGCCCCAAGAGAGTCAGCCCGATTTGTCCAAACCACCCGATCTCCGAGATGTCGCCTGTGTCAAGAACAAACCACATCGTGCTCCAAGCCAAAGCGATCGTCGAAGCGACGAGCCCGACGATGCCCCACACTCTTTTGTGCAAGAGGTTCTTCCCAAGCGAGACGATCAATTGCGCGATCATGACGCCAAGATGGATGGGGGTTGTTGTGAACAACG